>QMMN01000063.1 GCA_003647275.1 Deltaproteobacteria bacterium | reverse complement strand
TATTAAGGATCTGATAGAGGCGAAAAAGACCTCAAACCGTGAACAGGACAGGCTCGATCTAAAAAATCTGGAGTTGTTGCAAGCAAAAAAATAGCAAAGTTCGCTTACTATCGAAGTCAGATGCAATCGAGACTAATCAGAAAGGTCATGGAGGATAGAAAAAAACTCAGCGATCTCTGCGTCTCGAGTGAGTCCCGCAGGGCGGGACGAAAGGGCGGTGAAAAAAATCCAGGGTGTCTTTTCTCTATCACCTGTGAACTATCTGGAAACAAGCCAACACGAACCATAATCCAACATTAAGCATTAAACATTTACCATATTACAAGATTTTTGCTCGCTGCTCAATACTATAGAACCCACGGAGGAAAAATGACCGATCAGTTCCAACAGCCAAACCCCAACTACTACCCGGAAGATGAAATCGAACTCATCGATTACCTGCGCGTACTATGGAAATGGAAGTGGATGATCATTGTGGGCACGCTTCTTTGCACACTTACCGTTGCTATCTACGGCTTCACCCGTCCTGTGGTTAAAATGTATCGAGTCTCAGCCCTTATCGAAATTGATCCCGAGGCTGAATTAGACCCACTCGACAAAATAAAATCAATGATCGAGTATGGCGTATTTAATCAACGAATCATAAAAGATCTTTCAAATTTACAGGGGCAGGGAGCTTCAATACCTGGGTCACTTGCCTTTCAGGTAACGATTCCAAATGACTTAAGCCTATTGGAAGTTGCCTATAAGACCCCCAATGTTGATTTAGGGAAGGCGGTTTTGGATTCGTTAATCAAGCAGCTTAAAGGAGAGTATAAAGAGAGGCTTGAGTGGGCCAGATCCCAATTCGAGGAAACGATAAAAGACAGAAAAGAGCATATTAAAAATATTCAAGCAGATATCCAGATAAAAAAGCTTAATACCGATAGTGAAATAGCTCGATTGAAATCAGAAATACGAGATATTCAAGCGAATATTCAAGCAATGGAAAAAGAATTTGAAAATAATATAATAATTAAAAAAGGTGAAATCAAATCACATAGGGCTAATATCGAATCATCTAAGGAAAAGATTAAGATTCTAAATGATACAATAGAACAGATGAAAAAGGTTTTTCAGGAAGCCCAATCAAATCGTGAAAAACTGATGGCTCAAAGAGAGGATAAAACGGGCCATGTTGATATATTTATGCAAACTGATGCTATTCACCAAATCATCAGCTATCCGATTGAATTAAGAAATCAGATGAATTCACTTACCTTTCAAGAAAAAGACCTTTCAGGAGAACTCCTTCAGGAAGAAAATAGGATAAAAGACCTGGAAGCTCAAATAGAGTTATTGAACATGAAACAAAATGTGGCCTTGAAAAAAGAGCAAGACCGGATAAGAAATCTGGAGGATAAGATCCAAGTAATAAGAACAATGACAAAGAGAGACATCTCAGCCGAACAAAATAAAATCGTTAAGCTTGAATCAGAAATCGAATCGTTGAAACGCGATCGAGACCAGATTTCAGGGATACATGTGAAGCAAAATTTAACAGTATCTCCTGTCATCACTAAATTCAAAACAAAACGTAATGTGATGTTGGCAACTGTAGTGGGTTTGTTTGCTGTGTTGTTTTTGGCATTTTTTCTGGAATACATTCAAAGACATAGAGGTAGTGTTGGATCATAAGATTGTAATGAATTCTTTTTTAAATGATAAGCGGATCCTGGTGACTGGGGCTTGCGGTACTGTTGGGCGTGAATTGGTTCGCCAACTCTTAGAAGAATACCAGATCGGTGAGCTGATCGCCCTGGATAACAATGAAAGTGAGCTCTTCTTTCTAGAACAGAGATTCTCCAAGCATTTTAATGCCACGTTTTTTTTGGCTGATGTGCGGGACCGGGATAAATTATCTCGCAGAATGAAAGGCACAGATGTGGTCTTTCATGCGGCGGCTTTCAAGCATGTCATTCTTTGTGAACGCTCGCCATTTGAGGCGGTCCGAACCAACATCATCGGTGTTCAGAATGTGATCACTACCGCCTGTGAAAATCAGGTGGAAAGGGTCATCTTTACGAGTTCTGACAAGGCGGTAAACCCAACCAATGTCATGGGGACCTCTAAACTCATGGGTGAACGCCTGATGACGGCTGCCAACAATAACCTGCGGGGGAATGGCCCTGTTTTCGTTTCCACGCGTTTCGGCAATGTATTGGGCTCAAGAGGATCTGTTATACCTATTTTTCGCGAACAAATCCGGCAAGGGGGGCCAGTAACCCTTACAGATCCTGAAATGACACGTTTCATCATGAGTATTAAGGAGGCGGTTCGACTGGTGATCGAATCCGCATACCTTGCTCACGGCGGAGAGGTGTTTATCACCAAAATGCCGGTCATCCGAATCCGGGATTTGGCAGAGGTCATGATTCGGGAATTAGCCCCGTTGTATGGACATCGAACCGAAAACATCAAGATTGAAATCATCGGGACTAAACCCGGCGAAAAGATGTATGAAGAATTGATGAACCATGAGGAGACAAGAAGAGCGTGCGAGCTGAGTCGCTATTTTGTGGTTCTCCCAGCATTCACATCACCTTACCGTAATATTGTTTATGAGTACCCTGATCTCATTTCCAAAGAGGTGGATATGCCGTACCATTCTGGAAATAAAGACCCAATTACCCAAGATCAACTCACAGCTTTCCTCCACAAAAGTAATTTATTGGAAGAAGATCCAAGCGAAAGATTCCATCCTGCCGAACGTTACTGGCCAGACTAACTTCATAGAAATCGTGCTTATCATCCGTAGATACAATGAAAACGCTCACAGGGAGAACCGCTTGTAGGGGCCATACTCTCAGTAATTGGTTTGGGGTTATGGGTAACCGGTGATTGGTGAGTAGAGATGGGCCGCTTCAAGGACCTAAATGTTTGGCAACGTGCAAAAGAATTGGCGGTAGAAGTTTACAAAACAACTCAAACAGATCCGTTCAGGCGCGATTTTAGTCTTAGGGACCAAATGCGACGAGCGGCCGTGAGCATATCAAGCAATATTGCAGAAGGCGATGAGCGTGGCTCCAATAAAGATGGAGTCAGATTTCTGTATATTGCTAAAGGTTCTCTCGCAGAACTTCAAACTCAATTAGAGATCGCTTACGAAATAGGATATCTAAAAGGAGAAACACTGGAAGGCCTGAATGAAAAATGTGAACGTGTTGGCAAGATGTTGGGAAGTCTTATCAAAGTTCGCTCTTCCACGACTTGTTCCAAAAACCCATAACCCATAACCCGGGTAATCTCTATGCACATCCTCATCCTCGGCGGTGATGGCTATCTTGGTTGGCCGACTGCCATGCATCTTACGGCTAAAGGCCATCATGTGGCCGTTGTAGATAATTATTTGCGCAGGCGGCTGTGTCGAGAAGAAAATGTTGAACCGCTCTTTGACGTACCTAATTTACATGAAAGGGTCGGTCTGTGGGAATCTGTTTCAGGTTACAAGATCCCGGTATTTATTGGAGACCTGGCGGACTGGGAGTTTGTGAAAGAAGTTTTTCAGACATTCACCCCTGAAGCCATTGTTCATTATGCTGAGCAACCTTCTGCTCCATATTCCATGCTCAATCGTAGAGCGGCCATGCTGAGTCTGCAAAACAACTTAACGGTTACGGCCAATGTCATCTTCGCTGTCAGGGAATTCAGCCCAGATGCGCACATTGTGAAGTTGGGCACCATGGGCGAGTATGGCACGCCCAATATTGACATAGAGGAGGGCTGGCTGGAGGTGGAGCATAATGGTCGCCGTCACAAATTCCTTTATCCCCGCCAGGCCAGCAGTCTCTACCATACCACAAAGATCATGGACACGGACCTCCTTTGGTTTTATGTGCGCACGTGGGACATCCGGGTTACGGACCTTATGCAGGGGCCCGTTTATGGCCTTTTTACGGATGAAACAGCGGACGATGAGCGGTTGTTTCCTTTTTTTAATTACGATGAGATCTTTGGAACGGTGCTTAACCGCTTTGTGGTGCAGTCGGTGGCCGGATATCCTCTTACAGTGTACGGCAAAGGAGGGCAGACCAGGGGTTATCTGAATATCAAAGATACGCTCAATTGTGTACGCCTTTCCCTGGAACAACCTGCCAAAGCCGGGGAACTTCGCATCTTCAACCAATTTGTTGAAACCTTTACCGTGAATGAACTGGCCGAACTAGTTCAGCGTGTCGGCAATCAACTGGGTCTGAATGTCCAGATCCGCTCAGTGGAGAACCCACGAAAAGAGGCCGAGGACCATTACTACAACCCGGCACATACCGGTCTTTTGGAACTTGGCCTTAAACCCCATTTCCTGACCGATGAAATCCTGGCTCAAATGTTGGAAACGGTCCTCCGCCATAAGGCCAATATCCAGGAGCACAAAATCTACCGTAAGGTTAAATGGTCGTAATTTCAAAGCATGTTTTTTCTTGCATCATAGCGACACCTTATAGCTGATGAATTTAAAAGAGGTTTTAAGAACGTTGATTGATCGGTTTCAGTGGATGGCCTAGACATTCAAAAACTTCTGAAAATGGACCTGAATCTTGTGAGGGAATATTTCAGGGTATTTGATAAGGAGGCTCTACTGGATGAGTGGTTCAATGGTATTTAAATGAAGAGGAAAAACGGGAGATGCTTCAAAACGCAAGAGGTGCTGAGCAGGGGAAAAGCTTCTTTGCCGCCCGATTGAAAAGCCAAGTATGCAAAGGTTTCATAGAATCGCTATTTTAAGTGTCGTTGTGATTTTAATTACAGTAATTTCATCATATGTTTTTAGGGAGCAGCTTTTATCCAAAGCAGGAGAGTTTCTTCTCTTTGAAGGACAACCAGAAAAAGTCGACTTGATTGTGGTCCTACGAGGGGGGAAGAATTTCGAAAGATTGCTAACCGCGTTCGAGTTGTATAAGTCTGGCTATGGAAATAGAATTTATATTTCGAGGAGCCTGGGTGATAATGCTTCTTCTGCAATTAGCAAGTTTGGAATACATATACCGTCAAATCAAGAACAGATGGGATCCATCCTAAAGCAACTAAACGTTCCTGCAGAAGATATAATCTTGGATGACCAAAAGGCTGGCGGGGGTACATTAGGAGAAGCGAGACGAGTAAGAAAGGTTGTATCAAAGTTAAAGCTAAAGAAAATTATTGTGGTTACCTCATGGTACCATACAAGAAGAACCAGATTAATTTATTCAAGAGTGTTTTCAAACACAGGGGTACAGTGTATTATTGTCGCAGCTAAGCAGGAATACAGCAAGTCTTCTCCATCAAATTGGTGGAAATACAGGTACCAAGCAATGTATGTTTTACAAGAATTTCCCAAAGTGTTTCTCGCTTATCTGGATCTTTATTCGTGGCTTAAATTTAGGGATGATCCAACTTGATAAAAGTGAGGTGTTGATTGTTGACGACTTAGCAGGGATGGGAAATTAAGAGTGAACTCTACTTTAGACAATCATAATGCAAATCAGTTAGATACGACTACGTTCATCGTGGCTGAAATAGGCATGAACCACGATGGTTCCATTGGTCAGGCTAAGGCCTTGATAAAGGCCGCAGCTGCATGTGGCGTTGATGCAGTCAAGTTCCAGACACACATTGCAGAAGCAGAGATGCTACCCGATGCGCCCGCGCCTCATTACTTTACCGACGAACCGAGGTATGAGTACTTTATACGTACAGCATTCACACAAGAGCAATACCTCACTCTCAAAAGCTTTTCAGAGGAGCATGGTGTCGAATTCATCTCATCGCCATTTTCCCTTGAGGCAATAGAATTGCTCGAGAAGGTGGGCGTAAGCACATACAAGGTCCCATCAGGAGAGGTTAACAATTTTCCATATCTGATCGCTCTTGCGAAAACTGGGAAAAAAATTCTTCTCTCAAGTGGAATGAGCACATGGGCGGAACTCGACGGGGCCGTGGACATCCTTCAGGAGAATGGTTGCAGGGAGATCATTGTCATGCAATGTACATCGGTGTATCCTTGCCCGCCGGAGCATACGGGATTGAACGTGATGCTGGAGATGCAGAGGCGCTATAACCTCCCGGTGGGTTTTTCTGACCACACGCTTGGAATAGCAGTGCCGATAGCAGCTGTGACTCTAGGGGCGACGGTAATAGAAAAGCATTTTACCCTGAGCAAGGAAATGTATGGGCCAGATGCAAAGAACTCCGCGACGCCGGAAGAGCTCAGGGCTCTGGTGGTTGCCATCCGGGAATTGGAGAGGGCTCTCGCGTACAAAGTCAATAAGGACAAAGAGGCTGAATCGCTGGTTACAATGAAAGTGACTTTTGAGAAGAGTTTAGTCGCAGCGTGTGATCTTGAGGCAGGGACAGTTTTGGAAGAAAGGCATCTCGCGTATAAGAAGCCCGGTGACGGCATACCAGCCAAGCGTTTTAAGGAAGTTATTGGGAAGAGGCTTGGATGTCGGGTGAAGAAAGATACGAAACTGGACTGGGGTATGCTTTCATGAAAAGCGGTAAAGATACCAGGATGCTTCTGCGGTACCAAGACGCTGTCGTGGATCAGGACATCAATGTCGGGCGGCTGAGGCCCAAGGGGAGTTACGACAACCTGATTGCCAACAGGAATCATGCCCTGAAAGGGCTTCTTAACACCGATGGCGAGATCTCTGCCAAATACCTGAGGGAGAGGTTGTGCCCTTCGTGCCGCTCAAACAAATATGAGTTCCAGTTTGTCAAGGATCATCTCAACATCGTTTCGTGCCAGAGGTGTTCGCTGGTCTATGTGAATCCTATTCTCAAGCCTGAGATACGCGAAAACATATATCGCTCAACGGAATATGCGGATATCGTAAAGAAGCTCGGTGAGGAGAGTCACGATTACAGGAAGGAGAGATTCGGTTACGAGCGCATGGTTAACATTGAGCGCTACACGCCTCAGAACCTTCCGAAGAAACTTCTAGAGATAGGCTGCTCCACGGGGTTCATGCTCGAGGCGGCCCGTGAGCGGGGTTGGGAGAGTGTCGGGGTGGAGCTAAATCCCTCCGCCGTCCGGTTTGGGCGCGAGAGGGGGATTAACATAATCGATAGGCCGCTCGAGGAGATCGATTTCGGCGTCAAGAAGTTTTCGGCCATCGCCATGTACGACGTTATAGAGCACCTCGTCGATCCGGCGGAAACCCTCGAGAAAGTCCGAGAGCTTCTTGTGAATCGTGGGGCAGTCTTTATCTACGTCCCTAACTTCCAGTCTGCTTCGAAGGAGCTACTGGGTGTCGAAAATGCTCATTTCATCTGGCCAACCCACCACCTGACGTACTTCACACCCACGACGCTTGGGGATTTCCTGCACCGTCGCGGCTTCGAGGTGGTGCACTGGGAGACGCAGGGTCTGGATATTGAGGACTGGCTCTGGTACATCAAGGAAAAGACGGATTACGACGCGGCGCTCATCGAGGAGAATAAGACGTTTTTCCAGTTTGTGATAAATGCCTCGGGGTATGGGAAAAACCTAAGAATGTATGCCAGGAAGATAAACGATGCGTAAGGTATGTGTCTTTATCGGCAGCAGGGCCAATTACAGCAGTGCTAAGTCTATTTTAAGGGCGATTCAAAATCATAAAGATTTAGAGTTGCTGTTGGTGATCGGAGCTGCCGCTATTTTAGATCGCTATGGAAACATAGAGAATATGATTTTAGCCGACGGCTTTCAAATTGATGCGAAAATGCATATGATCGTAGAGGGTGAAAATCCCACCACCATGGCAAAATCGACTGGGATCGGTATCATCGATTTTGCCATGATCTTCAGCAACTTGAAACCGGATATCGTGCTCGTTATCGGGGATCGGTTCGAGATTATGGCGCCGGTTATCGTGGCGTCTTATATGAACATACCCATTGCGCACACGATGGGTGGAGAGGTTTCCGGAACAATTGATGAAAGCATCCGCCATGCGATAACCAAGATGAGCCACATACACTTTCCGGCTAATGAGGACGCGCGAAAGCGGATCATCCGTTTAGGTGAAGACCCGGAAATGGTTTTTAATGTCGGTTGCTCTCGGATAGATCTCGTAAAGGAGTATCTGGAAGCCAACAGAAACGGAGATCGAATCAATCAGGAAGAATTTTTCAGTAAATACAAAGGGGTCGGCGGATATTTTGATATCGAGAAGGAAAAATTTCTTCTTATTTCGCAGCATCCGGTAACGACCGAATACGGCCATAACAGGAGATACATTGAGGAAACACTTTATGCCCTAAATGAACTAAAAATGCCGTGCATCATGATTTGGCCGAACGCTGATGCGGGATCCGATGAGGTTTCAAAGGGGATTCGCACCTTTCGTGAACGATACCGCCCGGACTGGCTCCATTTGTTCATAAACCTGCCGATTGATATATATGTCAAGCTCATGGACATTTGCGCCTGTATGGTAGGCAATTCATCGAGCGCAATCCGGGAAGGAAGCTTCATCGGTGTGCCTGCGGTAAATATTGGTACGCGGCAGAACGGTCGGATGATGGGACGCAATGTCGTCCATGCTGATTATGATAGGAATGACATCAAAGAGAAAATAGTTTCATTGCTTAATGGCGGCCGATTTGAACCCTCCACAATTTACGGAGAGGGTAATTCCGGCGAGAAAATTGCAAATATCCTCGCCGAGCTTTCGGAAATACCGGTTCAGAAAAAGATAATGTACTGATGACTAAACGAAACATACTCGGTATCATTCCTGCCCGCGGCGGCTCGAAATCCATTCCTAATAAAAATATGGTCATGCTAGGCGGGAAACCCCTGATCAGCTACACCATCGATGCAGCCAAGGGCAGCACCCTTCTTTCCAGAATCATACTTACGACCGATGACAAAGACATCGCCGAGTTCGGGAAAAAACAAGGCGTGGAAGTGCCGTTTCTGCGTCCGGCTTCCTTGTCGCAAGACACGACGCCAACAATACCGGTTGTTCAGCATGCGCTTCGGTTTCTAAAAGACAAGCATGACTATGCGCCGGATGTCGTGGTGTTGCTCCAGCCCACGTCGCCGCTCAGGACACATCAGCATATTGATGAAGCAGTCGAATTGTTTTTCAAATCGGGAGCAGATTCTGTCGTGAGCGTTGTGGAAGTCCCCCATCAGTACAACCCGTTATCAGTTATGGAAATAAAAGCAGAAAAGCTGAAACCTTTTATCGACGGCGAGGGGACGAGATTGCTTAGGCGCCAGAACAAACCCAAGTTTTATGCAAGAAACGGCGCTGCAATTTATGTTACGAGAAGAGAAGTTATAGAAAACGATGATAGTTTTTTTGGAAAAGATTGCAGGCCGTATATTATGAGGGCCGAAGAATCTGTGGATATCGACTCATATTTCGACCTTGAAATTGCAGAGATGATTTTGTCTAAAAAATAACTGAAAAACTTGGGAACAATGACTCTTAGAATAAAACCATTGCTGAAAAAGAAAATTCAGACCTTGATCGCCTCGCGTCCTGATTTATCCGGGATAAAAATGCTGCTTCGATTGAACGACAAGCTGTTTAGCTTTACTCTGGGAACAATCAAGATATGCGAAAAGAAAAGGGGTGGGATTCATCCTAAACATTGGGTAACGGATTTTCATGAATTTTTTTTAGAGAATATCAAAACTACAGACAGCGTTTTAGAAGTGGGGTGTGCTTACGGCCATGTTGCGAGTGAAATTGCTAAAAAAGCAAAATATGTTCAGGCCATTGATAACCGTCCCGAAGCCATCGCTGAAGCTAAAAAACTGTTCAGCAGGGAAAACCTACGGTTTGAGTGCAATGATTTTTGGGATTGGCCAGAAGAAAATGCATTTGATATCATCATACTTTCAAACGTACTGGAACACATTGAAAATCGAGTCGAATTTCTCATGAAGGCATCGCGTATCGGGAAGAAGCTGCTCATTCGGGTTCCTTCCTATAAACGCGACTGGCTGGTGCCGTACAAGGAAAAACTGGGCCTGGAATGGCGGTTGAGTACGGACCATCAGTTGGAATATACAGAAGGCATACTAAGAGAAGAGCTTTCGCAGGCAGGATTGAAGGCTGTGGAAATCTTCAGCGAATGGGGAAATTACTGCTGCATAGCCGTCCAACGATAACAGTGATTCGGTTCATATGAATATTGTTTTTACCACACAAACGGCAGGATTAAATGTTTTTTATCATCTTATTCAAAAGATGAGACAGACCCTGCATATTGACCGTATTGGCTGCTACATCGCTTATTCCATGTATTATGAACGATTCTTGAAACGGCATCCAGAAATCGAGACCGATTATACTATCGTAAAGGAATGGGAAAACGTCAAGTTGGCCCTTAACGTAAAGCCGAATTTGAGAACAATAGCAAAATATGAGGCCTGCTACGGGAATCCCACTTTATGGGATGCGATAATATGCGATCGAAAAATCTATCAGGGAAAGCGCGTTACCGAAAGACAGGATTATCGGCCTTCTTTTACGCACAATGAAATGCTGAGCATGATTCAGGTTTCGATCGAAAAACTCGAAGCACTTTTGAATCGGATCGAACCGGACATCATCCTCTCTTTTGATCCCATTACTTTCGGGGATTATCTGTTGTACCTCATTGCGAAATCCAAAAAGATCCCGATGCTGTTTTTTCGGACGACCAAAATTGAGAATTATATCAGTCTTGATGAAGGGGTGTCCGGATGCTCTCCGCATATTTCGAATTTTTATCGTGAATATGAAGACAGGCATCAGTCCGACGTGTGGACGGAAAAGGCCATCGCATATTTGCAAAAGATCGAAGACAGGGATATTCGATACGAAGGAATGATCCCAATTCCGAAAAGAAAAAAGAAATATCTCTTTAGCTCAGAGTACAGCCTAATCAAAGGATTGAAAAGCGAATTGGAGTATAGAAGAAAATACAAAGGGGATCATAAAAATTCCGACATTTTTATTCCGTTTTTGTATAAAAATGTTATTTCTCCTTTGAATTCAAAAAAAATCGATTACAGCCTTTCCAAACATTATGTTACCTTAGACCACTGTCGTCAATGGGATTTTGCTTTTTATCCACTGCAGTCGGAACCTGAAATTTCTTTACTGATCTGGGGCAAGTCCTATATGAATCAGATCGAAGCTATCAGGAACATTGCTCGAAGTCTTCCGGTCGGAATGAAGCTTGTGGTAAAGGAGCATCCCCGGGCAATCGGGTATCGCAAATTGGGGTACTATGAAAAAATACTTGAAATACCAAATGTTTCACTTATTTATCCCTATGAGGAAGTCCGGAACATCATCAAAAGGGCGAAAATTGTTGTGGCGATTTCAACTTTTGTGGCATTCGAAGCGGTCATCTATAAAAAACCGGCCATTATGCTGGGCGGACCCAGACCCTTTACCATATTACCCAATTCCATGATTCGATATGTCAACAGCCCGAACGATTTGGCCTGTGAAATCGATGACTTGTTAAAAACTTATGAGTTCCAGGAGAAGTCGTTGATTCACTATATTGCCGCTACCATGAAGGGCTCGGTTGCCATAGATTTATTTACGACACTATTAAAGAAGAAAGGGCGGTATGGCGATGCCGACGCCGATAGCTTTGATGAAGAAATTGACAAAATGTCCAAGTACACGATACATCGAATCAGAGAATTCGTAGGGTCGTGAAGATTTATAGAGTTGAGGAGATTTAATAAGGTGGAAAGAGCACCTAAAGGAAAACTGAGCGATAAAGTGAGATGGAATCATTAAAGGGCGCCGAAAAAGGCAGCTTAGCGGAGAGAATTAGAGTTAAAGGTACAAGAGAACTTGGATTAGGCAATAGATGTCCATTTTATTACCTTTATCTAGTTCGTGTAGAGAAATGGCAAAAAATTATTAAATTTAATAAGTTATGCGCATCTTAGCCTCGACATTTTCAGGGAGTTGTGCTAGGTTATTGTTCGCAAAAGCAATAAGTTAGCAAATGACTTGCCACAAAAGGAGGCCAAAATGCGAGAGAGAATTGTACCACAAAGATCGATTTTTGACCAGGCAATTGACCTGTTGATTTCCATTTTCAAGCCAAGCAGGAAATTGAAAAACATGGACATCGTCATTGATGCCAATCCTAATATGGTAAAGGCAGTGCATGCCGATGAGAGCTTTGAATTAATCCAATATACCTTTCATTTTGGAGTTTAGGTCAGATTTTGATAGAAAATATCTGTTTGGAGCTTAGTGAGCTATGTTGAAATTGATCAAAATAAGGTCAAAGGAGGCAGATTATTAAGTCCAAAGAAGCTGTATTTTTATTTGTTCAAGCGTTCTTAAACTTCTGTTCTTTTCCATGGAACTTGCAAGAGCCAATTCAGCGAAGCCAATTTTTCGATCAATCTTTTTGAAGCCCATATTCTTCCCAAAAGTGCTTATTTTGTGGAGGGAATATGGCATGGAAACAGATTATAGCCAAGTATAATCAGGGGGTTATCTCACTTTTTTGGGTTTTTCTTATCTTTGAAATGAAAAAGGCAACTCTCTGATGACAAATTTACCTGGGGTTATGCAAAGCTCTCAACCAGGTGACGGTTTTTTTACACTACCAACCGTTTAAAAAATTTCCTACAATATATTTTTGGAGAGCTTTGAATTAATCCCACACACCTCTGATTTTAGGATTTGGGCTAAGTTTTTGCGAAAGATGTTGGTTTAGATTTTATGGTTTATGTTGAAATCGATCAAAATATCAACGAAAGAGGCG
>QMMN01000062.1 GCA_003647275.1 Deltaproteobacteria bacterium | reverse complement strand
GCATATTCAGCCTGGCTGCAGTCCGAAGAAAGGAATATTGGAATGGTGGAGTATTGGAATGATGTAGAAGACAAAAAGACCAAAATTCTTTCAGGCCCAATATTCCAGTATTCCAACATTCCAGTATTCCAATTGCGGAGCTAAGTTCATAAACTATTATTACATTATCTCGATTGATGGTCCAGAGGAAATCGCCCTCAAGAAGGAGGCATGACCATGGCCGATCAAGGCATCAAGTTCAGGATTGAAAAAGACACGATGGGCGAGGTGCAGGTCCCTGCGGGCGCCTATTACGGCGCTCAGACCCAGCGTGCCGTGGATAACTTTCCCGTAAGTGGCCTCAGGTTCCCCAGGGTTTTTATCAGGGCCCTTGGACTTATAAAAAAATATGCAGCTCAGGTAAATGCAGACCTCGGGCTTTTAGACCTCCAGCTTGCCAAAGCCATGATAACGGCTGCTGATGAGGTGGCGAAGGGAAAGATGGACGAGCAATTCGTGGTGGACATTTTTCAAACAGGGTCGGGCACCTCCACCAACATGAATGCAAATGAGGTGATTGCAACAAGGGCCAACGAACTACTCACGGGCGAAAGAGATGCCAGAAAGCCCGTGCATCCCAATGACCATGTGAACATGGGCCAGTCGAGCAACGACGTAATCCCCACAGCCATTCATATCGCTGCTCTGACCTCTATTACCGAGGACCTCATCCCGGCACTTGAGATCCTTTATGAATCACTTCACAACAAATCCGAGGCCTTTGACAGCATTGTCAAGATCGGACGAACCCATCTACAAGACGCTGTTCCGATCCGGCTGGGCCAGGAGTTCAGCGGCTATGCCCGTCAGGTCAAGCTCGGCATAAAAAGGATCCGGGCGGTTACGGGCTCGCTTTCCCAGCTTGCCCTTGGCGGTACCGCTGTGGGCACAGGCCTGAATACCCATCCCGAATTTGCCCCCAAGGTGATTGACTTGATCTCGCAGGAGACAGGGTGTCAATTCACAGAAGCAGAAAACCACTTTGAGGCTCAGGCCGCTCAGGATGCCGCCGTAGAAACAAGTGGCGCCCTGAAGACGGTGGCGGTGAGTCTAATGAAGATCGCAAACAATATCCGATGGCTTTCCTCAGGTCCCAGATGCGGTCTTGGAGAGATCAACACCCCGGCCCTTCAGCCTGGGTCTTCGATCATGCCGGGCAAGGTGAACCCGGTCATCCCAGAATCTGTCATCCAGGTTGCTGCGCAAGTCATTGGCAGCGACGCCGGGATCACCATAGGCGGTCAAATAGGAAATTTCGAGCTAAGCGTCATGCTTCCTGTGATTGCTTACAATCTATTGCAGTCCATTAGGATCCTTGGTTCAGTGGCAAAGATCTTTGCTGAAAAATGTATCAATGGCATCACAGCGAATGAAGCAAGGTGCAAGGCGTTTATAGAAAATAGCCTGGCCATGAGCACCGCGCTCGTTCCGGTCATAGGATATGAAAAGGCCGCAGCCATTGCCAAAGAGGCCTACGCAACAGGCCAAACGATTAGACAGGTGGCCATGGCGAAAAAGGTCCTGCCAGAGGCACAACTCAACGAGTTACTCGATCCTGTTAAAATGACTTGAGTTCCCACGGTCGCGGGTGTGCTGGTATACAAAAATAGTTGGCCAGTTTGACGATTCTGTGATATTATTCAAAATTATTTATTAAGTTCTCAGGTAAATTCGTGTTTTCTCCGGCTTGCCTAAGTTAAGGAGGGTATCATCATGCACGGATGGACAAAAAAAACACTGGTTTTTGTCATGGTGGCGGCTTTGATCTGTACAACTGCAGGGTTTTCCGCTTTGGCACAGGACCAGAAACTGCAAGATGAGGCCACTGCGGAGGGCATGATCGCCGACTTTCTCTTTCTCAGACCTTTGGGAATAGTGGCAACTGCCGTGGGTACGGTCTTTTTCATTGCATCACTTCCCTTCAGCGCTCCCTCTGGAAGCGTTAAGGTGGCTTTCAAGAAGCTGGTGGTAGAGCCTGCCAATTTCACCTTTCACAGGCCCCTGGGAAGGGTTGACTATTAACGGGTTGTTGCCCGAATCCCTTTTCGCTTGTCTAAAACGTTTTTTGATAAATCTAAGGCTCGCTCCAGGCGATCTCGCACGTAGTGAAGCTTTGCGCTAAACTCACCCTTCGGGTTCAAACAGTTGAGATCGCTAATCTTCCGCTTCGCCAAGATTTATTAGCAAAAAACCTTTTAATGACCGCTCAAAGGAATTTTTGTTTGAGCAACAGCCTGTTAACGGGATTACCCAAATACTTGCCCACTCAACTTTTAGGAAGCAGTAAGAGACGAGCGACACCTGGATCGGGGCGATTTGGGTCAACAGCCCGTTAAGGGATAAGCATGCCACCCCCTCCCCCAAAAAAGCACAAAGTTTATCACTGAGGTTAAATGACCGGACAGTTGACAACGATCCCGAAATGTACTATAGGCCGATTTTAACGATAGACTAATTTCTGTTCCTTTGTCACTTGTCGCCAGTCGGAAAGCGGCAAGAATGACCAAGGCTTAGGCTTATAACAGATGGAGGGAACAATCATGTCTGCACAAGAAAAACATTGCACGATGGATCGCAGGAGGTTTTTGAAGCTGTCCGGTATTTTGGGTATAGGCTTTGCTACGGGCGGATTGCTACCGATTTCAGAAAGCGTGGCATTTAACAGAAAACTTTACAAGGTGACCAAAACACGCCAGGGTATGGGCACCTTTGTTTCCATCACCGTTATGCATTCATCAAAGGCTGAGGCCGAAGAAGCGATCGGGGGGGCCTTTGAGAAAATAGGTTGCCTCACCAGTTTATTGGACCGTTACCGATCCGACTCTCCTGTTGGTATTCTTAACAAAGAAGGACAGTTGGGCGATATGCCGCCTGATATGGCTCGGGTGGTTGCCCGTTCCCTCTATTTTCATAAACTGAGCCATGGTGCCTTTGACATAACAGTTCAGCCGCTGGTGGACCTGTGCAAACATCATTTTGAAGCTTACAAGCGTCCTCCGTCCGAAGGAGATCTGGATAAAGTGCTGAGGTTGGTCGATGCCAGTGCGGTCACATTTAATGGCAGACTGATTCGATTCGAAAAAGAAGGCATGGGCATTACCCTGGATGGGATTGCCAAGGGTTACATCATCGACCAGGCGGCTGAGTTTATTAAGCATCGCGGTATCGAGCATATCTTGATCAATGCGGGTGGGGATATCCGTGCTGCAGGCGGCAAGAAAAACGGGATGCCCTGGAAGGTAGGGATTCAGAACCCCGACAAGGCGGGGCCATACCTGGACATTGTGAAGATGAACAATGGCGCTATAGCAACCTCGGGCAATTACGAGATTTACTTTGATGAAGAGAAGCTATATCATCATATTGTGAATCCTAGGACAGGCCTTTCACCTAGACAAAGCGACAGCGTCACCGTGATGGCCTCCAACGTGATGGATGCCGATGCCCTTTCAACGGCTGTTTTTGTGCTGGAACCAGACGCAGGAAGACGTTTCATTGAAGGGATCGCCGGGAGCGCATGCCTCATCTTAGGCCGTGACAAACGCCGTATCGCCTCGAGGGGCTGGCCCTGTTAGACGAAAGGAGGGCCCTTTGGCATAGTAGAACCCAGATCAATCAGCAAAAAGGCCGCCGATTTCGGGGGCTTTTTTTATTCCAAATCATGTTCGTTAACATTTGGTATAGATGGGAAGTTCTTTCTCCCTATTCTTCTGCTGTTTTTTTTTGCTTTTGGGCAAGGAGGGAATTTCCCTCAAAAGCCTCTAACGCATAAATTGGGTTTATGCTGAAAGATCCCTGAACACATCGGCCACCGTGTAACGATAGCGCTTGTTGAAACCCGCTTGCCTCCTTAAGTTGATCTCAAGACTGGCCATCTCCTTGTAAAAGGGGGCTCTATCAATTTTCAAATAGCCATCTTTCGGCTCTGAATTCTCAGACACAAACTTGTGGCATCCCTGGCCATGGTCTGGACGTTTTACGGAAACATCAAGTTCATACGGGACCCCATGAAGCCTGCATATCATCGGTCGATAGCTGTACAGCACGCACAGCCCCCCGTGATTAAGGGGGCACATCACTCTTTTCCTGGTGAGATCTGGCAAACTTTCAATCTCCCGAATATATGCCTTTGACAAATGAATAATCTCTTTTCCCATAGCCCGATCGAGGGTTGCAAAGCCTTCTCTCAGGTACAAGAACTCTATGAGCGTGTGATGGAAGAATAGCGTCCCGCAGCAATTGTCCGAACACCCATGACAATCGAATCTGTAGTGTTTAGCTACCTTGAGATAGGCGCTGTCGATAGCGGTATAAAGTGCCTTTATTTTTTCAAGCGTGCCGCTGTGAATCAAACGGTCTGCGTGGCTTAGGGTTGGTCTCGAGGACATCGGGTTGCCTCTTAAGCAGAAAGGCTAACCGCGACCACCGCGATCAGCCTTTGGCAGGAGGAAAGCAAATGAAGAAACTTCTTCACAGCTATTGCTCTTTTGTTTCGCAACATTGATGCCAAATCGTGATGGTTTGAGGGGAAATTTCATTTTGACCGGCGTTCCAGGAGAGGGATAGGGCCTAACGCTTTCATTTTTATAGGAATAACAGATCGTAATATTTTTGGGGATGCGAGATGACCAGATGAAAACCGCTTCGATTCGTGGCTATTTGAGTGCCTGGATACGGATCAATTTGTACAAATTTTTGTACGGGCTGTGATGGAATCGTCTTTAACCTGTTGATATTGTATAAAACCTCGCAAGGTGTCCACTTTTTATGCAAGAGTCCTATAGTTCCACTTAACCAGTCGATATCATAGGCGATAAGTCGGAGTTCAAAGTTTTGAACGCCAAATTCAACATTTCTTTTCTGCTGCCTAACCATTGGAAATTACACCTATAATAACAATGACAACCCCATAACCCATAGGGGAATCTTCGACTGTAAGGAAGTTTGCCATTTTCTTGATTCGCTCGCTAACCCCGCAGCAAACTGTTAGGGTTAGCGAGCGTTTTTGCAGTTCACGGTACCTACAAAAGATTGTGTTTTTTTAGGCGATAATGCAGGTTGTTACGTGGAATGCCAAGAAGATTGGCCGCACGAGACTGTACATTATTCGACAGGGAAAGGGCTTTTTGAATCAGCCTCTTTTCTATGGCATCCAGCGTTTCAGGAAGATTGGACAGCTTTTGCCAGTCGATTGGAATTTCCAGGTCTGCAAAACTCATGAGGTCGTTGGGCAGGTCGTCTAGGGTGATCTCGTTGCCCTTGCTCAAAAGCACGGCTCTTTCAATGGCATGCTCAAACTCCCTCACATTCCCGGGCCAGCGATGATTACATAAAAAGCGCATGGCTTCAGGGGAGATGGTCATCTCTCCCTTGTTCGCTTCCCGGGCATATTTGTTGACAAAGTGGGCGATCAAAAGGGGGATGTCCTCGGAGCGCTCCCTCAGGGGAGGCAGTTTAATATGGACCACGTTCAGGCGAAAATAGAGATCTTCACGGAAGCGGTGTTGTTCCACCTCTGCTTTGAGGTCCTTGTTGGTGGCCGCGATCAAACGCACGTCCACAGCAATTGTTCTGGTACCACCCACCCGTTCAAAGGTCATCTCCTCCAGCACCCGCAGGAGCTTTACCTGCACTGAAGCTGGCACCTCGCCGATCTCATCAAGAAAAAGGGTCCCGCCATCTGCAAGCTCAAACCGTCCTTTTTTCATGGCAGTGGCCCCTGTAAAGGCCCCCTTTTCGTGTCCGAACAGCTCACTTTCCAGGAGGGTCTCGGTGAGGGCCGCGCAGCTAATTGCCACAAAGGGTTTGTTGCGGCGAGGGCTGTTGAAATGAATCGCCTTGGCAATCAGTTCCTTGCCGGTGCCACTCTCACCCGTGATTAATACCGTGGCCTTGGTATGAGCTATCTTCTGAATGGTATCAAATATGGCCTGCATGGGCTTGCTTTTGCCAATAATGTTGTCAAAGTGGTATTTGGTTTCCAGGGCCCCTACAAGCCGCCGGTTTTCCTTCAAGACGCTGTATGCATCAACCGCTTTTTTGACGATTTGCTTTAGCGTTTCGTTCTGAAAAGGCTTCAGGATAAAGTTGAAGGCGCCCAATTGCATGGCCTCAACGGCCTTTTCCACCGTTCCGTATCCTGTCATCATGACCACTGGTAGGTCAGGGTGTTCTTCCTTGATGTGCCTGAGCAGTTCTATCCCGTCCATGGAGGGCATCTTCATATCTGTGAGGACCAGATCGAGGTCTGTGGATGCCAGAATCTCAAGGGCACGGTGGGCGTTGTCTGCCGTCAGTGTTTCATACCCCTCCCCTGACAGAAAGGCACTCAGAACCACAAGGTAATTTTTTTCGTCATCTACAATAAGGATTGTTTCCATGTTTGCTATCCGTGTCCGTGGTCCGTGTCCGTGGTCCGTGGTTTTCACGGACACGCAAACCGGACACGGGCACGTCTTATTTTTCAATCATCAATCGTCAATCATCAATAATCAATCACCCTTTACCGGCAAGGTAACCGTCACCTGGGCCCCTTTTTCTGGGCCATTCTCAATATGAATGGTGCCACCATGGCCTTCAATGATGTTCTTGACAATGGGAAGCCCTAGTCCACTCCCTTTATCCTTTGTGGTAAAAAAGGGTTCCCAGATCTTCTTCATGGTATCATCGGAAATCCCGTGGCCCTCGTCAGCAATAGTGATCGTTAGCGCATTTCGCTGGGCAGACAATTCAATGTATATGGGCCCCCCCTTAGGCATGGCCTGCATGGCGTTGATCAGGATATTCAAAAGGGCCTGGTACAGCAGCCCAGGATCGGCCCGTATCTCCGGGATATCGGTAGCAAATCGCTTGTAGATCTCGTAGCCATTCTTGTTGATCTCCGGGGCGAGGAAGGCCAGGTTTTTCTCCAGGACCTCGTCTACCTTACAAGGCATAAGGTTGGGTGTCTGGGGCCGTGCAAAGTTCAGAAAGTCAGTCACAATGCTATTGAGGCGGTTTGCCTCTTGAACAATGACGTCCGCAAGCTGGTCTTGGGGGTCATGACGGGCCAGCTTCCCTTTCAAGAGTTCGGCTGTGCTGCTGATAATCCCCAATGGGTTACGTATCTCGTGAGAGATGGCGGCGACCATCTCACCGAGACTCGCCAGGCGCTCAGCATGATTCAATTTTTCCTTTAAAAGGAGGCGCTCCTGGGCCCGCTTTTCAATGATTTTCTCGCCCCGTTTTACAATATAGCGAAGGATAACAAAGAGGATCCCCATGATGATAACTGAGGTAACCATAATCCTGTACTTGAAATGAGCAATCGTCCGGTAATCCTCAGACAGGTCTTGAACAATCTCGAAGACTCCGAGTATGGGGCCCTCAATGTTTGACAGAGGCTTCTCGGCCCTCAAAGGGACATAGGTTCGCAGCTCGCTTTCTCGCGGTGTCCCGAAAAGCATACTCCAGGATCCTCCCCTGCGAATCAGCCTCGAGCTTGATTTGCCAAGGAGGGCCTGCTGATAATCGATGCCTCCCAGCCCTTTTCTGCCCACGAGTTTTTTATCAAAGCTGTAAAAGATAACGTTGTTTTTTCTGTCGAAGATGTTGACCATCTCCACGCTGAAGCTGTGAAGGGTGTTCCTGACGACTTGGTCCAGGCGGTCAAACAAAATCTTGTTCCGCAACTCGATGACTTGCCCGAACTGCAATGCCGCAGGAATAATGAATTGAAGGAACACCTGATGATTGAGGTTTTCCGCCATCAATAAGGCGTAGTCTTCACTCTTTTTCAAGAGCACACTTTCTGCGCGATGTGCAATAACCATAGACAGGGCAAGAGAGCCCAGGAGGATGACAATAAGGCTGGTAAAGGTAAAATACTTGACGAGCTTAAAGGGTTTTATCCGGTCTATACTTTTTGGGTCCATCCCCTCTGCTCGCTAGACCGCTATGCGGTAACGCTTTATCCCCTGAGGTTTTAGAGCGATCATTTGGGCCCTGTCTTCAAAGCCCTTTCGCCCCATCATCCCGTAGGTAAGCTGTTTGCCCGCTTCAACGCCGGGCTGATCCAACGGATTGATCCCGAGAAGCCCACCTGCATAGAGGGTTTGAACTTCTAACAGGAAGAGAAGTTGTCCAACGGTAAATGGATTGATTTCAGGAAGCTTTATGACCGTATGAATGCGCCGGGCCTGGGTAAGCGCAGACCTGGTGGCCTCCCCTTCAGCCTGGATCAGGGCATTGAGTGTGTGCCTCCCCAGGTACCCAATCCCATCCATATGACTGAAGCTTGCAGGAATCTTGATGGTTTTTCGGAACTTTTCGACTGTGAGAAAGGTAATCACCTTGTCAAAGGGGCCTTCCATGTAAAGCTGAAGCTGGGAGTGTTGATCCGTCACACCGAGTGCCTTTACCGGGGTCGGCCCCACATGGACCACACGGCCCCGAAGGTCAACTCTTTTGCCCAGACTTTCTGCCCAGATCTGACGGTACCAGTCGGCCACGTCCCTAAGGGCATCCGAATAAGGCATCATCACTGAGATCGGTTTCTTCTTTACGGTATAGGCCAATACCTGCAGCGCGGCATTCATGCCGGCCGGGTTTTTCCATAAACGTCCCTGCTTGCAAGTCTTGTCTGCATTTCGGGCACCGGCAAGAAGTTCTTCAATATCAATACCGGCCACAGCCGCTGGAAGAAGCCCGACCGGGGAAAGAACAGAAAAACGCCCTCCCACGCCCGGGTGAATTGGAAGGGTTTCGTATCCTTGCTCCCTGGCAATGGCCCTCAAATAACCGCGCTCGGGATCTGTGGTGGCAATGATGTGGGCGGTGTGCCTCTTCCGACCAAGTTTTCTTATCAGTTTATTCCGCACGATAAGAAATTGGCTCATGGTCTCAGCTGTTCCACCGGACTTGCTGATGACGTTAAATACTGTTTTTTCCAGATTCACGATGTTCAGTAAGGCGCTAAAGCCCTCAGGGTCGATATTGTCTGCAAAGAATACCCGGGGGAGGCCTTTTCTTTTTGCCTGTGGCATGAGATTGTGATGGGGGTGCCTCAGTGCCCGAAAAAGAGCAATACCTCCAAGGGCCGAGCCCCCTATGCCAAGTACAACAAAATTTTCACACCGCTTGACCACTTTCCTGGCCGCTTTTAAGACAACCTTCAGGGTTTCATCGTCATATGGGAGTTCGTAAAAAGGAAGATGACCGGCCCGCCTTTGCTGTTTCAAGTGCTTGTGCACAGCCTCAAAGGCATGTTCCATTGAATTGACCTGCTCCACGGTCAGGCCATGCCGGTGTCCAACCGCGTCGGCCATCATGCCGCTAAAGTCCAGCATGATCCTCATGGCGCGTGTCCAAGACTTGTCTTCCCAGCGCTTCATCAGCGTTCTTTCCTGTATCGATTATGTCGGTTTAGTCGGTTAAGCCTGTTTGACCGATTTACATGTCAACAGGCTTAAAAGCTTTATCCCGGCTTGGCAATAATCTGGGCCACATAAAGTTCAAGAAATCGTTTGGACGCTGCGGACCTTATAATGGCTACTGTATCTGCCCCCCTAACGGTACCTGCCACGGCCACGACTTTTTTGCCTTCAGCAACCAGCCCGCCATCCACGGCCTCCATAACGATCTCGCAGCAAACCTTGATCCCCTGACCTAAGCGCCTCAAGGTATTGGCAATAAGAATGGTTGGATAACTCCCTGAAAACGCCTTTGCCAGCGCCGTTTCAATGGAATGGGTCAATATCGTTCCTTTATAGACGTGCCCTCCCAGCCGGGTTATCTCCTGATAGGCATCTTTTGAAAACTCGTCTTTGTTTGGTCCTAAAAAGCCTGCTGAGTGCGTGACTACGACAAGGTTGACGCCTTCACCCTGCAGCCTTTGGGCTGCTTGCAAACCGGTCTCACCCGATGTGGATGCCACAACAACATCCTTATATCCCTCATCACGGACCAATTGAGAAAGGATATCCATGCACGCCTGGGTGTTTTGAGGGCCAGGTTTTTCAAAATATTCAACCAGACGTTTCATGAAATTCCTTTCACAGAGGACATAGGGGAAAGAGATCCCGTGCTTAGGTTACCCGATGCCTACTTCTTGGGAATGGGTGCGCCCGAGAGCAGTGTTTTCAGATCTTCATCTGAGAAGTGCAGGCCAGCCCCCACAAAAAAGGATTCCTTGCCTTCATTGCTTATGAAATTGTCGAAGCCACTGGTCACGTATATATAATGAAATGGCGTATAGTCTATCTTGAACTTCAAATGGGGATTTTCATCTGGATCAAAATCAAAGGCCTCCAGAGAAAGGACAAGACGATCGTCAAAAAGGTAATAGTCAGCGCCTATCCCACCGGTCGATTCAAAAAGGCCGCCTCGCAATCCCAGGTCATAGTAACGTTTGGCAATCTGGGCAGAGAATTTGATTTCATCCTTATCAATCTCTTCCTTTTTTTCCGTGGTAGAAACCCCTCCGACCGTGGTCGTGGTCTCGGTGACCCTTTTCTTCCCGGCAGGGTCGTCTATGATTTGCAGCAGATAATACTTGTCCTCTTTGGGCTGAATTCGCAGAGACAGATAGGACTTCATGTCATCAACATCAAAGAGATATTCTCCTCGATAGTCCACATAAGTACGGAATCTTTCTTCTTTTTGAAGGTAATCATTGATGCTGGCCAGTGTGTCGTTAAGGTTGTCCACGGTCTCATCGTCTTGCACCAGTTTGCCGATAGTGCCTTCGCCCCGGTTGATCTTTTCTGTGATTTCCTTTAAGGCAACCAGGGTGTCATTCATAGATCTGATGGTTTCCTCATCATGAATCAGTTTGCCGATGGTGCCTTCGCCCCGGTTGATCTTTTCTGTGATCTCGTTGAACGCGATTAGCGCTTCCCGAAACTGGTTCGAGGCCTGTCTGAAATTGGTCACGATTTCGTGCATTGCCTCTTTGTTGGTTCCGCTTATCTCTTTAAGGTCCCCGGAAAAAATCGTGAAATTATCAAGTATTCGATTGATATTTTCATTGTTTCTCTGAACTGTTTCATTCAGGGTCACAGCCAGTTCCCGAATGTTGTCCAGGATGATCTTAAGGGATGCCTCCCCTTCCTCTCCGCCCAGAACGCCTGAAAAAGATTGTGTAATTTTTTTAATATCCGTTCCAATAGAGCTTAACTGTTTTAAAAGGGTATCGATATTGGCAGGTGATTGAGTCCGTTCAATGCAGCCCCCGGGTTTAATGGGTGCCGCCTGGGGGGAACCCAGGATAACCTCAACATATTTGTCCCCGAGCACGCCCTTGGTGCGGATGGCCGCCTCGGCGTCCTCACCTATCTGAACCTCAGGGTTGAGCTGAAGAACCACCTTGGCCTTGCCGCCCTCTAAGCTGATCTTTTTGACCCGCCCCACCTCAACACCTGCGATCTCCACCGGCACGCCTTTGACGAGGCCTTCAGCAGAATCAAAATAGGCATACATCTCGTAGCCTCGGTCTCTTCCGTATTCAAGCCTGCCTGCCTTCATGGCCATGTAAGCCAGGATCATTATCCCCACGACCACAAAAAATCCTACCTTTGCCTCAACGCTAAGCTTGGTCATAGTCGTTACATTTCGGAATTTCGTAACCGTTCACCTAAACTTAACACGGACAAGCCGGAACCAAAAAGAAGTGCCTAAAGTGTGAAGTGCCTAAAGTGAGCTAAAGTTAAGGAATGCGCCTCCGGCGCAACGCATTTGAAATAGGCGGAATACCTCAACTTTAGGCACTTTAGATCACTTTGAACTTGTTCATTTTCTGCCAGAAAAAGCACGAATCTCATTCCTAACAACGGACCAATAAACTCTAAACCCAATTATACAACTTGAATAGGCCCCTCGGCCTTGCCCTGGATGAACTGCTGCAAGGTCAAGTTCTTAGACGACTTAATTGCATCCGGTGTGCCAATTTCCACAATTTTTCCATGATACAGCATTGCAATCGTATGGGCAATCTTAAATGTGGATTCGATATCGTGGCTGATCACGAGGCACGTGGCGTTTGTATGCTTCTGAGTATCGACAATAAGGCGGTCAATTGCATCGGCTGTGATCGGATCAAGCCCTGTGGTAGGCTCATCAAAGAGGATAATCTTGGGGTCAAGGGCCAAGGCACGGGCAAGGCCCACCCGCTTTTGCATGCCGCCACTCAGCTCTGAAGGCATCTTATGGGCGACATCCTTTAGACCCACCTGACGCAACTTACGTTCTACGATTTCCTGAATCTCATGTTGCTTCAATCGGGTATGCTCACGGAGAGGAAAGGCCACGTTCTCTCCTACGGTCATGGAATCAAACAGGGCCGCACCCTGAAAAAGCATCCCGAAATTCTTTCGCACATCGTTTAGCTGTCTATCGTTCAGACGGCTAATGTCCACACCTTCAATCAGCACCTCCCCCTGATCGGGTTTTATGAGGCCGATCGTATGTTTCAAAAGCACACTCTTTCCCCCACCGCTTTGACCGATGATCACTGTGATCTGACCGGCCTCGATCCGAAGGTTCAGACCGTCTAAGACCTTCTGCCCATTAAATGATTTGTGGACATTGACCAACTCGATTATAGAAGAAGATTCTGCTTTTGCCATAGAAAAACATTTTTTTGTGTCCGTGTCCGTTTTCCGTGTCCGTAAACTTGTTCTAACGGACACGGACACGAACCACGGACACGGGTAATGGCGTAGCCATTCTAAAACATTGCTGCAGTGAGAAAGTAATCACTGATCAAGATGGAGACCGAGGCGATGACAACAGCCTGTGTGGTGGCTTTCCCAACCCCCTGGGCACCACCGGTGGTATGGAAGCCCTTGTAGCAACCAACCAGTGACAAGATCAGCCCAAAGCAGGCCGACTTGACAAGACCATTGAAGATGTCCTCCAGTTCTACGATCTCAATCATCTTGGCCAT
>QMMN01000061.1 GCA_003647275.1 Deltaproteobacteria bacterium | reverse complement strand
TAGCGCAAAGGTTGCACCTGACGGCTTAAACAGAGGCACGACGTGCGAGATCGCCTGGAGCGAGCCTTAGATTTATCAAAAAACGTTTTAGACAAGCGAAAAGGGATTCGGGCAACAGCCCGTAAAGATGTGACTCTTGAACCGTAAAAGCAATCGCTAACCCCGCAGCAAGCGGCAGGGAGTTCAAATACAATTTATTCTTCTCTCTGCCTGCGGTCAAGGAATAAGTATTCTGTTCACAAGTTAGTTCGCTTCACTCACAATTGGAATACTGGAATAATGGGTTCCAAAGGATTTTGGTCTTTTTATCTTTTACATCATTCCATCATTCCCTGATCGGGGTTGCAATAGGGTAAATAAATAGCTATAATTTCAATAGCCTGTAGAAATTCCGAGACGTCGAAAAAGTCCTCTCTCGCGACGGTAACCCTCTTCTCTCAACCAAGAGACCTTATGTCAAAGAACAATTACTTAACTATAATACGAGACGTCGAATTACTTGAGGGTCGAATCTTCTTAACCTTGCTTGTTGAAAGGCCTGGGAACAAAGCGCCCATTGGAGAGCTCGACAACAGTATCTGCAATTCTTTTCACCTGATCCAAATAGTGGGAAACCACCAGGAGGGTGCAATGGTCTTTTAGGCTGGCCAAGAGCTCCTCAATGACGGCCCCGGCCTTGGCATCCAAAGAAGAAGTCGGTTCATCCAGGAGCAAGATCTCTGGCTCCAGGACCAGGGCCCGGGCAATGCACAGGCGCTGCTGCTGGCCGCCGGATAGTGCCAGTGCATCCTCTGTGAGTCGATCCTTAACCTCATTCCAGAGGTAGGCCCTCTTCAGGGCCTGTTCCACCCTGTGGCCAATGAGGCCCTTATCCTTATAGCCAGCCAGCTTCAAGGGAAAGGCGATATTCTTGTAAATGCTCATGGGCAGGGGGTTGGGTACCTGAAAGACCATACCGACCAATCGCCGCAATTGCGGCAGGGAAAATGATCGATCATAAATATCACAAAACCGCCCGTCAAATTTGACTTCCACTTTTCCTTTCATCTTGGCGCTGGGTATGCTTTCCCACAGGCGATTCAGTGTCATAAGCAGCGTTGATTTACCCACACCCGAGGGCCCAACAATGGCTGTGATGGCATTTTCCGCAAACTGTGTCGTAATATCTCTCAAGACCCAGTGGCCCTGATAAGAGAAGTGTAAGTGATCGATCTTTATTTTTATTGTATCATCCATAGGGTCACTTCATACCCGATAAAGGGCCTGGTAGGTCAGGCGTCTCTTGATGACAAAAGCAAGGAAGAAGAGAAAAACGCAGATAGTCAAGAGAATGATACAGGCGCCATATCCGCTCAAGAGTTCTTGTGTATTCGAATATTGAGAAGAGATGTAATAGATATAGAAGGGAAGTGCCTCATAGTGTGAGAGAATGGACTTGGGCACCCCTGCTGTGGCCACAACGCCGGTCAGCATAATCACGGCCGTGTCTTCAGCACAACGTCCGATCGCCAGGATAACGCCGCTGATGATACCCGAAAGGGATTTTGGAATGAGTACATAAAAGATATTCTGTAGTCTTGTAGCCCCCAAGGCCAGGGCCGTGAGCCGTGTTGCCGCAGGGAGGCTCTCCAGGGCGACCTGGGTGGTCCGAATGAGGTACGGCAAGACTAAAAAAGCCAGGGACAGGCTGGAAATCAGAAGGCATGGATAGATGCGCTCAGAAAAGTGCTTGTGCAAGAAAACGGCCAACGAAAATCCGAACAGACCAATCACAATCGAAGGGATGCCGGCCAGGATATCGAAAAACAGGTTAAAGACCTTTTTGACGCTGTGCCGCGCATATTCTGCCAGGTAGATACCCGTGGCCAGACCCACAGGGATGGCCCAACCCACGGACAAAACCACTAAAGAAAAAGTGCCTATCATGGCAGGGAAAAGACCATCAAAGACCTGCTTTTTAAAAAGGAGCGCCTCAAGGGGCGCGGTTTCCCCGAAGATGAGGCTTAGTTTTATCGTGTCAAGGCCCTTAAGGAACAAGTAACCGATGATACAGGTAATGGTCCCCAAAAGGAGAATCCCGCTCATCCAAGAAAAGCCTATCACAAATCTCTCTAAAGGGCGATTCACCTTTTTCTTCCTTGATGCATTGATCCTAAAGACCGAACGCCCAACACGGCAAGCGTTGTGAATACATAGAGTGACATGCCGCAGGCAAAGATGGACCTAAACTCCAAACTCTCATAATCAGCAGCAATCACCAGGGCGATGTGAGAGGTAAGCGTTCTGGCCGAATCCAAAAGAGAACCTGGAACCTGAATCGCATTTCCAGCGATCATTAATGCAATCAGGGTGTCTCCGAGAGCCCTCCCCAGACCGAGGATGAGCCCCGTCAAGACCCCTTTCCCTGCACATGGGAGGATGACATACAGAAATTTCTGTACCTGGCTTCCGCCCAGGGAATCGACAGCATTGAGGTAGGATTTTGGCACATGATCAAAGCTATCGCTGAAAAAGAGAATCATGGTGGGCGAAATGAGGACGGCCAGCATCAAAGAGGCAGACAGAATGCACATGCCCGAGCCTCTTTGAAAAAGTTCTCTGATCATGGGAACCAGAAGAAAAATGCCGACAAACCCATAGATAACCGTGGGGATCCCTGTCATAAGCTGGACCACTCTTCTGAGAAATCGACTGAATCTCTTGGAGCCCAGCGCACTGATAAGGCAAGCACATCCCAAACTGAGAGGGAAGGCCATGACCACACTCAAAAAAGCAATCGTCAGGGTACCCACGATCATGGGATAGATCCCGTATGAACCGTGATAAGGGGCCCATGGTTGTGTCAGCAGGTCAAAAAAATGGCCCCCCTTCATCAAAGGGAGGCCCAGGATCAACATAAATCCGAATATAAGAATGGTTATTGAAACACTGACAATAGCCGATAGTAAAAATAATTTCTCTGCAATCGTTTCATAGACCTTGATCATTTAACAGGGATAAAGCCTTTACTTTGGACGATCTTTTGTCCTTCAGGCGTAAAAAGATAATCGATGAACTTCTTTGTTAACCCTGTTGGATCACCTTTTGTGTTGCTGTACAGTCCGCGGGCAATCCTGTACTTGCCCTGTTTCACGTTATCCAGCGTGGGCACTACCCCATCAAAAGCAACCGGGGCCACGGTCTCATCGATGTGGCCTACAGAGACATAGCCGATGCCGTAAGGGTCCTGCGATATAGCCGACTTCATGGCCCCATTGGAAACAACAAAATTCGCCTTAGGGGTGATCTCTCCCTTGGCAAGGGCCTTTTTCCAAAAGACTGCCCGCGTACCGCTCGCCTTGTCCCTGGTGTAGACATTGATCTCTTTATCCGCGCCCCCGAGGCGTTTCCAATTATCAATCTTTCCTGAAAAGATGTCAATGACCTGGGCCTTGGTCAATGCTTTTACTTTATTCTTTGGATGAACAATAATGCCCACACCGTCAATAGCCCATTTAAACATCTTGAGATTATATCTGTCAACCTCATCATCAGTAGGCTTGCGGCCGGAATTGCCGATATCCACCAGCCCTTCACCGACCTGCTTGATCCCAACCCCTGAGCCGCCGCCGGCAATGCTGATCTGAATATCCGGATTAAGGCTCATGATCCGTTTGGCCGCCTCTTTCATCACCGGGATATGAGCTGTGCCGCCGGCGATTTTCAATGTCCCCTTTTCACCTTTAAAGGCGTCCAGCGCTCCAGCCTGAACAGTCGTGCCCAGCCACAGGATCAAACAGACCATCGCCAATCCAATCAAAAAAGTTCTTGCCTTCATATAACCCTCCTTGTTTTCTGTTAAAAAACGGTTAGCTCCTGAATGTCCTATGAAAATCCCCCCATCCCCTTTTCCATTCCATGAGGAGAAGGGATAAAGTTCTATTTGTTTTAATCCTGAAAGATTTCGTCTTTCGTATAGACCTTGTAAACATAGTCGGAGAAGTTGGCTTCTATAAAGCGGGCTACATCTGCCTGGGTATAGCCAGCAGCCTCCAGCATTTCCTGATCAAGGTAAATCATGTCATCAAAGGGTTTTTTCTCGTAGAAGTCATTGAGGATCACGTTCTCACCGAACGCCTCTTCAATGGCGTCAAACAGCTCCCCACGGTAGAGTATACGCCCTTCGTAGGCATTGTGCGCCCCATGGTCAGAGGTAACCGCCATCACGTACTGGTTTCTGCCCACGTTCTTGTCAAGCCAATACTTAATTTTCCGCAGGCAGTAATCTACATAATAGAGGTACGTGTAGATCTCGGGGGAATTCACACCATAACGATGCCCGACCTTGTCAAGGCACTTGAAGTTATAGTAGACAAGGTCTGCAATACGGTCCATGCCCACGCCTTCAGCCTCCATGGTCCTGAGCAACATGTCCACAGCCCACAACTGATAGAAGGGGGTATACATGGTGTCTCCATAGTATTTGTTGATAGGAAAAGGCTCGTTTTCATCCCATAATTGGTATGTCGACGTAGGTGGCACTTTACCCGGCGTCACCGCGGCATGGCTGAAAGTGAAAGTAGTGCCATCCGGGAAAGAACCTTGAGGGCCTGTGATCACATTTGCGTGAGGTATGGCATAAGGACTGTTGTCCACCACAACGGTCGTTTCAGTCCACAGGTCAACATGGATATCGATACCATAATTTTTCCTCAGCCACTGGTCGATCCGAATCGGGTTGTCCTCGGAATAAATCAAATAATCAGGCAAGTTGAAGTATTCATCGTTGGTATAAGGAAGGCCGGTGTCCCTGAGAAGCTGGACGATGATATCATGATCACTTTCATCAGGAGAGAAAGCCGCCCCGTGTCCCCCCATTCCCAGAGCTGCCCGACCGTAAGGACTCATTGAAATGATGATTGGCAGGTTATCCATCTCCAGGTCCATGACATCTGCCAAGGTTGGGCTTAACAGGTTGAACATGTTCATGCTATGACGGGGCTGGTCGTTAAAGGCCAGGGGAAAATCATCGCCTAGCTTGATATTATTACCCACGATACCGTTGATGCCGGGGGTTGCCCCAGTGCCGACGACTGCATGGGAAACAGCAGTACGTGATCCAGAATAGCTAAGGCGGGCGTTGGGATAATATGTCCCTTTGTCGATCAGCTCTTTTCGTGTAAATGTCAAAGCCTCCAGAATCTGCGGATTCGTAAGATAATCAGCTCGGGCCTGGTCCAAAGTGAAGACCAGCGCAACTTTTGGAAGTGCTTTATCGGGAAGTATCTGCAGTAGCCACGGTTTTTTCAATGCCTCGGTCAAAACGCGGCCATTAGATTGTGCAGGTTTGTCTACATCAAGCAGCCAAGCCAGAGTCGGGGTGATATCCTCCAGGGAAGCCGCTGTATCAGGAGTCGCCCCTGTTTGTATTCCTTTACCATATAAGATGAGCGGGATGCGTGTATCTGATTCCCAGGGGAAGCCATGGGAACAGGCAAATGTGGCGTTTTCCTTTGAGCTGGTAAGCACATCTTGTTGGTAGACAATATAGAGCTCCGGGCTGCGGTCCTCGCCATTTGGCACACAATTGCGCTGGATCATAGGCAGAAAATCAGGTTCGCCGGCGTTCGCTCCTTGACTTTCCGAAACAGCGGCAATACATAAAAGGCACAGGATGGTCATTCCGGCCAAAGCTTTTTTGACTTTTTCTCTCAAATTCATTCTTCTCCCCTATCAACCGAAATTTGGTTAAAAAACACCAGATGCCCAAGGTTTCTATGGGCATGTAACAAAATTGTCAAATTGCTAATTTCGTTAGGAAAGGGGGCTTGTTATAGAAATAATCTATTGAGTGAGTCCTGCTACAAGGTAGGCGCTGTTACGTTATACCTTCATTGAGCGTAAATAAAATGGAGAACAATCATAACATATTAAAACGCAATATATGGATAGATTTTAACGTATTTCTTATATCATCGCTATTGTCAGGGTATCATTTTTTCCGAATATCTCCCATTTTACTTACCCTTCGGGAAAGCCGATGACACGCCATCCCCTTTATTGTGAAGCCTCTCCGTGCTCCCGCACGGGGGTTCTGACTTACGGCAGGCTTCGCGTGCGGGAAGCAGGTCGGTCAAGATGACAGCAGGGAAACCGGCTCATACTTTCTTGCCGATGTGTCCACCAAATAGAAGCCCGGAGACCCGTCTTTTCCCATGACCTCTCCAGGGTTCAACAAGTCGGTCTTTCCCACCTTTTCAATGGATGCCTCGTGCGAATGGCCAAAGCATACCAGGTCGAACCGTCCGCTTGCCGCCAGTCCCTCGGCCACAGCCCGATAGTGCGTAAAGGCGATCCTAAAATCTGCAAACTCCAGCTCTCCCATAAGCCCATACAAGGAGATATTGGCAAGCTCTGTCAGAGACAGTTTGGTTAACAGGTACTGGTCGCCGTCATTGTTACCAAACACACCATGGACGGGGATCTGCACCTGATCCAGCTCCTTCAGCACAAAAGGCGCAACAAAATCCCCGCAGTGAATAATGGCCTCAGCCCCCCGCTCCTGTATGAACCGCAAGGCCTTCCTTACATTCCAGATATGGTCGTGGGTATCGCTCATCACAGCAAGTATCACGTCCCATCCCTCCTTTTCACGGAATTACGAATGAGCGCATCATATTGTTTGCAAAAAAGCCGTCAAGGGAGATCTTTTTTTGAGTCAGGTCACTGATATAACCTGACAGGCCCCACAACGGCACCATATTCGGCATACGGTCCTGACCCATTTACAAATCGGCTGGTAGCTTGTATGCCACATGGACGTGTGCCTGGTTCATGACGATCGATGCCATTTGCCACCAACAAGCAGGATGAGATTTGACCTGATCTCAAAAAAAGATCTCCCCTGACGGCCCTCCCAAAATAGGCTGTTCAGCTATCTGGGCAACAGCCTGTATAGATGTAAACGATGAGATGCTCTATTCGTATGTACTTCACCTCACTGTGATTCCCTTAGCAGAATTAGTATCCTGGATGAAGCTTTTTTGCGTCAATCTTATCTCCTTGACTTGAAAAAATTCATTCTCTATAGTTCATGATTATCCTCAAACAAACGACATTAAGAATTTTTGTCACAACCATTTCCTGCAACTTTCGCCTGAGGCAAGGGCCAAGAGGTTTGCCCGTCAGGTGATGCGCAGTCCGGATCTCAACAGCACGAACAAGGAAAAGGAACCCGCTTTGTTATCAGAGTCCCTGTTCAAGCAAGTCAATAGACACGATGCCCTTGCTGCAGGGATCTTCAATCCACACAGGTTACTGTATCGATGCCTATCTATCCTTTTCGTTATACATATCTTCATTCTTGCCTTTTCGGATGTCGCTATGCCTTTCTCGTCTCGGCACTACCAGAAAAAAATATCCTGTCTCCTCAAACAGCTCCAAAATGATCCAGGTAATGGAAAGATTTGCAATACAATAGGCTTTTACTTTTATAAAATGGGAAACCATCAAATGGCCATTCAATATTATCTAAAAGCGATAGACCTCGCCCCCCGATATCCTTTGAGCTATAACAACCTTGGCGTTATCTACTTAAGAGCAGACCAATACAAACGTGCGAAACACTATTTTCACAAGGCAGTTGAACTTGACCCGCACTATATAAAAGCGGTCTGTAATTTAGGCGTTACCTGTTTTAAGATGAAAAACTATTCGGGAGCCATGAAGTGGTATAAAATCGCGCAAGGGATTGATCTGGAATACGTAAACAAAAGAAAAGAACATTTTCTAAAAAAATAAAAAACGCAAGCTGGTCCGTACAATACTTCAAAAACGCTACCTTTCCGGCGAGCCCTCCTGAATACTCTCAGAACAAGGGGCTAGTGATCCGCAAACCAGAAATCATTATTCTCCAGAGGATCGATGAACCGGTCTCTGTCCCCCACCTTTCTTAAAGGGGCATGTTTTTCTATATCGGCTTCATGGAAGAGCCTGTCGACCGTCATCAGGGTACCTATAAAAAAACCATGCTTCCTGTATGCCTGTAAGGAATACGAAGAGCAGGTGGGGAAACACGGACACCTTTCACCATCCACTGGAGAGATATATTTTTGAAAAAACCGTATCAAGGGCAGGGTGATGTATGATCCAGGCGCAGTTTCATGGTTTTCGTTCACGATATTCCTTTTTTTGTCAAGCTCCCACGGCCCCTTTATCCCGCCTGCAAAAGCGGGTGTGGCGATCAGGAGTACCGCACCGATCATCAAAGTGAAAAAATACAACTTCACGTCAGAAGCACCATCCCAGGGAAAGCATGAAAGTTCCGTCTCCGCCGACCCACATTCCAACTCTGGTTGTATCCATGATCCTTTCCTTGAACGCTTTGGTTTGCTTGAGGTTATGGTTATGTGCCACGTTAACAGCGCTGAATATATTCCCGGCATAGATGAGCCCGGTAATGGCGGCCAGCCCACAGCCAAGCTCGTTATGCTCGTTGGAGAACGCCTCCATCGTAGCTGTAGCGAAAGCCCCTGTAAACATGAAGGCAAACACTGCGGACCCTCTCCTTTCTGCATATAGGTGACCGGCTCCCGGAAGGATCGCACCCAGTAAACCTGCAAGTTCAGGCGATTTCAGAGGAATCTCCTCAGCTCCTGCAAGATACCTCCTTGCTTTAGCGGCCTTCTTATATAAGGAACTCTCCTTGTCTATGCGGGAGAATATCTCGTCAGCCTCCTTAAACCTCCCCTCGTCAACAAGGGACCTGCCCACCACCATCAGGGCCTCGTTTCTTATTCGCAGGTCCGGTGTCTCTTTAGCCAGATTCAGGAGCACCTTTCTTCCTTCCCTGGTATGACCAATTTTTATGATGGATTTCCCCTGAATAAGGATCGATCTAAACCTGAGGGGATGGTTGGGGTGCTCCCTTTGAAAATCCTCGGCTGCATTGGCGGCCTTTTCGAATTCCTCCCCTTGAAGATATGCCCCGGCGATTCTATTTTTGTCCAAATTGGACTGAAACAGTATATTGGGACATGCAGATAATCATTAATACCGATGACTACAGCCCAGCTTTTATCGTATGGCATTTGGAGATCCGCGCTTATGCCTGTAGATTGAACGGCAAAGATAGAAGATATTGCAATAAGGAGAGAAACAAATTGAATTCTACTGATTAGGTAGGGCCTTTTTCTTAAACTATAGCCTAAGTCGCCAAGTATTTGAAAACTCAAAGCCATATCCGACCTTCGGTTGAAGCGCCCGCCACGATTATCCTATATTTCGCAAGGGTTGACTGCTATTCCTGCTTTAAGGCGTTAACGAATGATTCTTGATATTGAAGCCCCCTGCAGCAAGTTGCAGGGGATGCGCTCGCTTTTGCGGTTCCCCATTCCTGGGATGGGTATCGCTGGTAATAACTGGTCTGCGATACCTGAAAAATTCGGAATTATCAATATCCTAACACGTGTCACAAAAAAGCTCAATCGCTTGAATACCCCGTGCCAAACGCCAAGCCCTATGCTGAGCGAAGCGACAGCGGGTTGTATTTGCGGCAAACCTACAGCAGAACAACGATGAGTCGACATCACCAAATTACAACATATCTACCGGATCCACATCAACGATCACCTTGACTGCCGCTTTTCGAATCGTTGGTTCCGCCCTTTCCATGAGGGCCCGGGTCAAGCCGTGTAATGGCCCTGGCTTTAGCCCTTTGAGCAGAAGCTGCCATCGGTATTGCTTCTGCAGTTTGGCCAAAGGGGCGGCAACCGGACCGAGGAGTTTCACTTCCTCTTGATATGCCTTATTTTCTGATTGCAGGGCCCGGCAAATCTCCCCCAGGTGCTGAGCGGACTGAGCGGTTTTCACCTTGTCCTTCCCTGTCACGAGGATCTGTATCAGGCGCGAGAACGGTGGATATTTCAATGTCTTTCGAAAGCCGATTTCATGATCGTAAAAGGCCGTGTAATCCTGATCCCTTGCGGTCAGGATGCAAAAGTGGTCGGGGTTGAAGGTCTGCAGGATGACGCGACCGGGTCGGGTGCCCCGGCCCGCACGTCCAGCCACCTGGGCCAGGAGTTGGAAGGTCCGTTCCCCAGCCCGGAAGTCGGGAAAGTTGAGTGAAAGGTCGGCACAAATAATCCCTACCAGGGTAATATTGGGATAATCATGCCCCTTGGCCACGATCTGAGTGCCTATGAGGATGTCAATGGCACCTGCCCTAAGGTCTTTCAGGATCTTCACAAGGGCACCTTTTCGGGTTGTGGTGTCCCGGTCCATGCGGGCCACCCTGGCTTCTGGAAAGATCTCCTTGATCTTGGCCTCCACCCTTTCTGTGCCCAGGCCAAGCAGCTTGATCTTTGGGCTGCCACAGGCGAGGCAGCCGAGCGCCTGTGCCTGTATGTAGCCGCAGTAATGACATTTAAAGGCATTGGCCTCCTGATGGAGCGTCATGGTGATGTCGCAGTTTTTGCAACGCACAGGTGCCCCACAAAGGACACAAGTGGGGTAATTGGCAAAGCCGCGCCGATTCAAAAAAAGGAGGGTTTGTTCTCCACGGTACAGGGTCTCGGTTATCGCATCTTCGAGCTCTTTTGTAATAAAGGGCTTAGCGCGGTGGCCCTCCCCTGGCTTCCGCAGGTCTACAATGGTTACCTCCGGGAGGAGCCTGTTGTCGATCCGCTTTGAGAGATTCAGCTCCCGGAATTTTCCTGTGTGTACATTATAATAAGAGGCGACCGACGGGGTGGCAGATCCAAGTAGAGCCAAAGCACCCTGGGCCTTGGCCCGAACCACGGCCAGATCACGTGCATGATACCGAAGCTTGCTTTCCTGCTTGTACGAATCGTCGTGTTCTTCATCCACCACGATCAAACCCAAATCTTCAAACGGAGCAAAGATGGCAGAGCGGGCGCCGATGGCGACCTTAGCCTCCTTTCGCAGGATCCGCATCCACTGGTCAAAGCGCTCACCTTCGCTAAGGCCGCTGTGCAGGAGGGCAATGCACTCACCAAAGCGGGCCCGAAAGAGCCGTTCCATCTGGGAAATCAGCGCAATCTCGGGCACGAGTATGAGGGCCTCCTGGTTTTTCTCCAGGGTGGCCGCTACAGCGCGCATGTAGACCTCTGTCTTACCACTACCGGTAATACCGTAAAGAAGATAGGTTTGAAACCCCTTGCCCAGGGCATCCAAGACACGCCCCACAACCAAAGTCTGGTCCCCTGTCAGGATGGGTCCACCAGCGTCTGGTGCGATGGGTTCACCAAAGGGATCCCGATAGACGCTTCTCTCAACCATGGTCAAGAATCCATCGTCGGCCATCTTCTTTACGAGGCGTCCGGCTGACGGGATCTTAGCCTTTAAGGCTTTTAGGGAAATCTCCCCGTGGTCTTCGATGATTTTGAGGATGTTGCGCCGAACGTTTGAAAGCGCATCAGCAGAAGGCCTTTCCTCCACGGCCCTTAGGTATCGTTCCATCTTTGGCCGGACCCTGCCCGGCTTGAGCTTTCGCTCCCTGACGATCCAGCCTGCCCGTTCCAGGCTGCGAAGCACCCCTGGAGAAAGTCCTTCCTTGATGTCTTTATAGCGTGTGCGTAGCCGCAGGGGACCTCGCTTTTCGAGTACTTCCAGCACCGTGCGATCAAGCGGTTTCAGGGAGGGATCTGAGAGCATGGAACGCCCTTTATCCGTTATACGCACAGTTTCAACATGGGTAATGTTCAGCCCGCCGGGGAGCGCGCCCTTGATGACCTCCCCGATGGGATAGCGATAATAGTCTGCTATCCACCTGAAAAACGGGACCATAGAGGGGGGGAACATGGGGGTGTCGTCGAGTATGTCTATGATCTGTTTGAGCCCGGGTTGATCGGCCCTGTCCAGCAGCTTGAGGATATATCCTGTTGTGTGAACGTGCTTAAAGGGGATCTGGACCCGCTTTCCAGCCGCGACCAAGGAGCGAAGCGGTTCTGGCACCTCGTAGGTGAAGGTCCCCCAAACAGGCAGGGCAACCGCCACTTCTATGTAGGGCGTTTCAAAAGACACGGCTTTTACTACCACAATACCCTTTTCTGGTCATGTCCAAAATGTCCTCCAAGCTCGCAGGAATGCACTCACAAAAATTCCTTGACTTTTTTCATATGTCATATACCGGACAAAACTGTTTAAAAATTCGACACCGGTGGTCTGTGTCGGCATTTTAAACAGTATTGTCCCCCCTCTTTAGAAGTCCCTCATATCACACAGGAAAGGAGGAGATGAAAATGATTTCTCGCCGTGAAGTACTTAAGGGTGTTGTTGCGGGCACGGCTGCCTTTGCGCTTTCCAAGGTCACTGGTCCGATGGCCTGGGCCTCCGGACACGGCGGTCATGGCGAGGGGAAGGTTGTTTCACCCCAAGAGGCGATAGCTCGACTGAGAACAGGCAATCAGCGGTACGTTTCCATGAATCGTCTCTCTGATCCAGGCGTAGGTCCTAAGGCTCGTGAGCCGCTCACCAAGGGACAGTGGCCTTATGCGACAATTCTAAGCTGCTCGGATTCCCGGGTCCCGCCTGAATTGATCTTTGATGAAGGGTTGGGTCGCCTCTTCATTGTACGTGTGGCCGGTAACATGCTGGCTCCGGCATTATTGGGCAGTATTGAATATGCATCGCTACACTCCACGAGCCGGTTAATCATGGTCATGGGACATGAGTCTTGCGGGGCTGTGGGCGCTGCCGTGCATGTGGCAGAACATCCCGGCGCAAAGGAGACACCTGGCATTAATGATATTGTAAATCGCCTTATGCCTGCGGTTTTGAAGGCCCAGAAAGACACGGGATTGCATGGCAAGAAACTCGTGGAGGCCGCTGCCAAGGAAAATGTGCGGATGACAGTCAAGCAGATTGCCGACGAAAGCGAACCCTTGAGAAAGATGCAGGACAAGGGCAAGCTCAAGATTGTCGGGGGTTACTATTCCCTATCCACCGGAAAGGTTGACATCTGGGCATAGGTCTTTTCTCCAACTTGCCCCCCTAACCCGGATATTTCACGAGCCGAGGTCGCCGCAGCCGCAAGGCGTAGCCCGCGGGACCGCGACAGCGAGCTGAATTGCGAGCGAACAAAAAAATGGCTTGCTTCCTTACGGTCGAAGAGACCTGC
>QMMN01000060.1 GCA_003647275.1 Deltaproteobacteria bacterium | reverse complement strand
TGAGTATCAAAGGATTGTAGGGGAACACCGAGTATATATTTTATCATGATAATAGCTTTCTTTATCCCTTTCATCATCATCATTGATTTGACCTTTGCCCCTCTGGCCTTCCCGGAAATAAAGGACCACCACGACCAATTGGTTGTGATTGCAAACGAGATACCCTACGGGAAGAAAAATGGAGGCCTGGTAGCAAAAGATAGCTCCCTTACTGCGCTGTTTCAAGTGGAAAGCCGCACAGAAAAAGATCTTACGCTATACTATGAGATCAGGATACCAAAACCTTTAGTACCTCAAGATATTCCTGAGGATATAAAAGTGGAAGAATTAAAAGATGCATACCTGCTTACTACCACTTTTGCTCTGGCCACAGAATTCGACAAGTGGTACCGGGCAGTTGAGATACATCTGCCTGAAGATATGTCTGAAGGCAGATATGAGATCCGGTCTCTTGTGCAAATTGCTGGCCCGGCAGGAAGTACCTGCAAGTACAAGCAAGATATCCTCGAAGTGGTAGGCAAAGAGCGTCTTTCTCGCTATTTCGCCATAAAAAGGCTGATGATACCTGTTAACGAAATAGGAGAGCCACAGGAAAAAGAGAGAAAAAACTCTATATTAATGAAGAGAAAGCGAACCCCGCTAACTTCATTTATATCGCCCGGAAAAGACACTTTCGAGCCTGCTGCCTATGCGGCCGTCGTGATTGAAAATAGAGCTGCGTGTGATGCATCAATACTTGTAACTCTTAAGATACTGGATCCTGACACCAGAGCACCTGTTAAAGGTTTTGAGCCACTTTTACCTCCAGGGCATGGAGGTTTGAGCCTGAAGGGGATATACCGGCTTGTCAGGATAAAGCCGGAAAGTTGTGAAAAGGTAGTCTTGCCGATCTATGCCGAAGAAGGCGTGGCACTTGCTGGCAGATACCTGGCACAGTTTGACCTGCGCCATTTTGGCACAGATACGACACTTTCCCGCAAGGAGATAAAGATAGAGGTCTTGTCCCGGAAATTGACGCCAGTCCTTATGACCATTTTGGCCTCAGGTGCAGTGCTTTTTACCCTTTTGTGGATGTATTGGAAGAGGGAAAAAATTCTAAACATAAAGACAAAAGATCTGATTACTATTGCCCTTTTCGGGGCCTGTATCTTCGCTGCTGTGAGTCTCCCAGGAACCATTGTATGGCGGTTTGCCCATGGGGTCCTTGGGCCTTTCAGTTTCCTGATCACAGGCTTTTTTTATGAAATAGTCTATTACATCCTCCTTGTAGCCTTGGTGGTACTGATTCCTCGTGTCGGGGTTGCTGCATTGGCCATTATTTTAAAGATGCTGATGACAGATATCATCTTTGGCGGGTTTTCCCCTATGTCTCTACTCAATGTGGGGATTACTGTCATAATGTCTGAAGGAGCATTTTATATCTGCGGGATAACGCGGACTGAGACCGGCCTGAAGGGGAAACGAATAGCTGTTACGGCTATCATTTGTGGACTGGCCGATGTTGTAATATCCCTTGTCTCATTCAATATAGTTATGTTCCTTTATCGCCTTTATTACGACTCCTGGTACATAGCGATGTATCTATTGATAAGTGGATTCTTCTATACGGTTCTGGCGGTCCCATTTGGAATCCGCCTTGGGTTGAGACTGAAGTCAGTACACTAAAAATGATAGAAATAAAAAATCTTACTTTTGCTTATCAAGGAAGAGATAAGCCAACCTTGAGAGATTTGAATCTTATGGTCAAAAAAAGGGAGTTTGTCCTCCTTACGGGGCCGACAGGGTGCGGAAAAACAACGCTCCTGAAGGCATTGAATGGTCTAATCCCTCATGAATCGACCGGGATTATGGAAGGAAGTGTGATTGTCGCTGGAAATGATACTAAAAGGTATCCTATGCGTGAACTGACTCAGAAGGTAGGGTTGGTGTTCCAGAGTCCTGATGATCAGATATTTTCAACAAAAGTAGAAGATGAGGTTGCTTTTGGCCCGGAAAACCTCTGTTTTCAGCAAGAAGACATTGAAAGGAGCATAGATTATGCCCTGAAGGCTGTTGGATTAAGCGAATTCAGAAATCGGGCCACAGCTTCTCTTTCAGGCGGAGAAAAACAGAGATTGGCCATAGCCTCAGTGCTGGCAATGCATCCTCAGGTGCTTGCCCTAGATGAACCCTTCAGCCAGATGGATGGCAAGGGCACAAAGGAGGTGCTTGAGGTCATCCGAAAGTTGAACAGAGATGGGATGACCATTATTCTGGTTGAGCACAGGATCCCTGCGGTTTTTCGACTTGTCTCCCGGATTGTCATTATGGAAGGTGGCCGGATAGTACTTGATGAAGACAAAGAAAAGGCCTGCATGCGGCAGGATATCTTTAGAAGGCTTGGGCTGTGGTTTCCAAAGGGCTCAGGTCTTGACGAGCTGTTGCCCAAATTCCTTTTCGCTTGTCCAAAACATTTTTTGATAAATTTAAGGCTCGCTTCAGGCGATTCCAAAACTCGCCTTCCGGGCTCAAGCAGTTGGAATCGTAAATCTTCCACTTCGATAAGATTTATTAGCAAAAAACGTTTTGATGACGACTCAAAAAAATCTTTATTTGGGCAACAGCCCGTTGACATTGGACAACAAGAGCACAACGAAAAATCCGTATGCAATGGAGTAAATTGTCCAGTGTCAAAGCCTGACCCCACAATAGTTCTGGAAGCAAAGGATATCTATTTCAGATATGAAAAAAAGGACGGTTTTGTCCTCCAAGGTGCATCTCTTCAGATAAGAAGGGGGGAAATAGTGGCCCTTCTTGGGGATAACGGCACGGGAAAATCGACCCTCCTTCTTCATTTTGCTGCCATTCTAAAACCTGAAAAGGGAATGGTGGAAATCCTGGGAAAGGATTCAAGAAATCTTAATTCAGTTAAGCTGGCCGGAAAAGTTGGGGTCGTATTTCAGAATCCGAACTTGATGTTGTTTCGGAATACTGTAAATGAAGAGGTGGAATTTGGCCCACGGGCATTGAAATTCTCTTCACATAAGCTTTCAGGGCTTGTTTCCGAAACACTTAAGGCATTGGCGATAAGCAACCTGAGAGATGAGATTCCCCTTTCCTTAAGCAATGGTCAGCGTCTAAGAGTGGCAACTGCATCCATTGCCTCCATGCAGCCAGAGATATTTCTTTTAGATGAGCCCACCCAGGGACAGGACAGAGTCCATGTTGAAAGTTTAATGAATTACTTAAAGATGAAATCAAGCGAGGGGGCTGCCCTCCTCTTTATAACTCACAACCTGGATGTGGCGTTACGATATGCCGATAGGATTTTATTTATGAACGGAGGGCGGATAGTAGAAAATGTTTAAGGCAAGAGAGATAGCAGAGCCAGATACAGGTCATACGTTTATCCATAATATGGACCCAAGGGCTAAGATCATCCTCCTTTTTGCCATGGCTGTATTGGTTGTGAGTGTGGATAACGAAAAGATACTCTTTTTTCTGTTACTGGTCCCTCTTCTAGCCTATCCCATTGCAGGTCTTTCCAGGAATAAGTACTGGATAGCCTTTATTTTTCTGGCAATCGGCCTGTGGGGTACAATATTTTCTCAGGCCCTCTTCTACAAAGAGTGGCCCCGCAGCATTGTACTGATCCTCATACCTCGAGAATTTCCCGTCCTGGGAAAGATCACAGGTGGCCTTTACGTATATAAGGAAGGATTTTTCTATGGGTTGATCCAGGGATTGAGATTCTCTGCCATGACAGCCTCAGGGCTTCTTCTGTGCTGGACAACAGAACCTCAAAAGATGCTTTTGGGGTTGGTCAGATTGCGAATCCCTTACAGGATTGCCTTCATGGTTGTTACTGCCATCCGGTTTTTGCCAATACTGCTGGCGGAAATCTTTACCGTGATAGAGGCCCAAAAACTTAAAGGATTTAACCCATTGACGATCAAAGGATTATTTCGAGGAGTGATGAATACCCTGACACCAGTGCTTGCAAATTCAGTAAGGAGGGCGGGTGTGCTTGCTGCATCGGTTGAAAGCAGGGCATTCCGTGCCTATCCCATCAGGACCTATCTAAAAGATCTTCGCTATAACGCCTTTGATGCCGGGATCACGGCAATATTTTTAATCGGATCTCTTAGTATCGCCACCATAAAGATCCTTTATGGCTTATATGCCAGAGAAATCCTGTACATATCGGCCCTAAGATGGGTCTATGAGATAGGGAGGAATCTTTAAAGTGCCTAAAGTGCCTAAAGTGCGCTAAAGTGCCTAAAGTTGGAGGAAGAAGGGGTGGATAATAAAGAATTTGGGGCAGTACTTGAAAAACGAACACGGAAGTTTGCAGTGCGAATTATTTATTTGTCCTCGAAGTTGCCAAATACTCCTGAAGGTAGAGTAATACGGAATCAAATTACAAAGTCGGGGACCTCTATTGGCGCTAACTACCGCGAGGCCAACCGTTCTAGAAGTAAGGCAGATTTTAAGAGCAAGATTCGTATTTGTGAGAGTGAAGCGAGCGAAACGCAATATTGGCTTGAAGTAATCGTAGAAGCAGCAATGTTGACATGGGAACAAGTAAAAACAGAGCATGAAGAATGCAGTGAACTGCTGGCCATCTTCACCTCCATTGCCGCTAAACGTTAACATTTTAGGCACTTTAGGCACTTTAAGTACTTTAAGTACTTTAGGCACTTTAAGTACTTTAGGCACTTTTTAAAAAGGAGGTGATGAGAACTAAAAAAACCGGAAGGGAGCCTCGGGCTATGGAAAGGACCCCTTCCGGCAAAGAACCCGGCCTGCATGAAACAAACCGAGCCTCTATTCTTCTTTCTATCAGAATGGAGGCTTGGTGTCAAAGACAGCCAGAAAACGCCAAAATTTTGAAGAAAGGAGACGTTAGTGATGAGAAAGTTTTTGTTGGTAATCTCTTTGCTTGGACTAATCCTTACCATTCCCGGTTTAGGTTTAGCCGAGCGAGAACATATTTCAAAGGATGATTCAAGCAGTGCAACCGTATTAGATACCATTATTGTCTCAGCCTCAAGAAAAGATACTACACTTCTTAACACTCCGACAGCAATAACGATTATTACTGCCGAGGATATTAAGAATAGCGGACAAAACAGCGTAGCTCGTATTATTGCAAATGTCCCCGGATTGGTTGATGTTAGTGCTGGTAATTTAACTTACTTTAGTGTTCGGGGCACAAGAAGTACGTTGTCTTGCGGACCTGTTATTTACATTGACGGACGACCTTTGAATTTCGGAGCGAATAATTATAGTAAGATTGACTCTATTCCAATGGATCTTGTTGAAAGAATAGAAATTATTAAGGCGCCACCGGCCTCGATTTATGGTGCTGATGCTTCCAGAGGTGTCATAAACATCATTACCAAGACAGGAAAGACCGCCACAAAACCTTTTTCCGTACACGCTTCGGGTGAGTATGGAAGCTGGGATAGCCATAAAGAATTAGGCTCTGTCACCGGCAAAGCAGAGATGTTTGATTATAGTTTGAGTGTGTTGAATCAGGAGTCATCAGGATATCGTTATGTAGACTCAGAATTAAAGACAATCGATGGCCAGGCAGGATATTCATTTGAAGGGGGAAGAATTGACGTATTTGCAGGCTACAATGACTATTTCAGACAATATACCCGTGGACTAAAACCATGGCAGTTTATTGCTGACAGAAGAAAAACCGAACACAACTCGAAAGAAGATGGTACAGGCTACGTTTACAAACCAAGTGAATTGGATCAGGAGCTTATCTCAGGTGGACTTTCGTTCAAATATGACAGCAATGACTGGCTATTGAATGCGTCTGTAACGCTGAGCCATCTTGATGAAACATATGATAAATTGGATAATTATAATAGTCCGACGAAAAGAAAGGGCCTGTACAAAGATGATCGTAATTCAGACAGATTCGAGTCTAAAATTTCAGGTGGGCGGACATTTTCCTCAAATGATGATATGTTAACAGACACGATCTTGATCGGCTATGATTACTCTCTCAATGAATATGAACAGAGGCGAACCTATCCGTGGGACACGTATGCGAATAAGGAAACTAAGATCAAGAAGGCAAGTGTTGATTACGATCGAAATTTTCACGGAATATTTGCCAATAATGATTTTAAATACGGAAGGTTCGGTCTCTTGGCCGGTCTACGGTATGACATGGTAGAGTATAAGGTTGAAACTCAAACTCCGAAATCCGTGGAAAAGGACTTTGATAAGCTGGGATGGGATTTTGCGCCGTCATACAGTTTCACACCCAACAGCAATCTATTTTTTTCTATGGGAAAATCGTATTGGTATCCTGTTGCCGCATATTACACCTACGCGTTTGATTATGGTGGAGATGAGAATAAGCCCGAGGACTTAAAGCCGGAGGAATATATGAACTACGAGATCGGGTTCAAGCACAGGATGTCCAAGTATCTTAATTACAGCGTAATCTATTACTACACGGAGATAGACGATAAGTTCATATGTGTTCGAGATGCGGCTGGATCGTTCAAAGGGTACGCAAATGCCGGCACCAGCATTCATCAGGGGGTCGAGCTTGAGGCCGACGGCAGGCCTTTCGATCTGCTGGGATACAGATTGGGATTTACAACGATTGATGCCGAATGGGACAAAGCAAGCGCTAAAGTATATCGGAATCCTGACGATGCCTCGTCACAAGTAACCGATATATCGGGCAAAAAACTCCCTCAGGTTCCGGCATACGAATATACGGCCGGACTTGATTTTTACCTTCTTCAAGACTCAAGTTACGGAGATTGCATCTTTTCGGTCGATGTCCATGGATTTGGGAAAAAATACATAGATTATAACAACAATTTCAGGTACGGGGCCGTTGATCTGGTCGATTGTAAATTGAACTATACCTACAAAAATCTTGAAGCTTATTTATTATGCTCAAATCTTTTTGATAAAGAGCACGAAAAAATTGGCAATTCCGATGGAAGAGCATTTCACCGAATGACAGGCGGCACAAATGGCTATTTTGCACAGGATGGGCGATACATAGCGGTTGGAGCTTCTATCAAGTTCTAGTACTGGGTGGGAGAGGCATCCCGGCCTTTACTGTTTCAGGGCAGGAGCGTTTCTCCCTCTTAACTTGTTTCTAAGTGAACGGTTTATGAATAAACCATCATGAAAATCCATCTTACAGCAGGCGTTCTGATTCTACTGTTTGCCCTCACTACTACAAGTGAGGTGACTGTAGGTGAGATCGTCACTTTTGCCGACTCCAAGAATCGATCTATCAGGGTAAAATTCTTGGTTGAAAGGATTGTTGTCTTGCCTCAGGTGGACGGAACGAAGCGGAGCTAAGTTCAACAAAGGGAAATTTTTTTATGGAGATTTTTTTATGAAGATAGTCTCAATCATGTGGAGCTCTTATGCCAACATGCTGGTTCGTGCGGCAAGGAATGTGGCCGACATTCTGCAGGTCTCGGCCTATTCCTCAAAGGCTCTCGAACAAGAGCCGGACAGGCTCGATGCGATCCTTCAAGAGGCGTCTGAAGCCGACATCCTTTTTCTATATCGCTCCTCCGAGGCGTTTTGGGAAAGCAACGAGGAGAGGCTGAAAGATTTGGGGAAAGGTATTCCGATTGTCTGTTGTGGGTACGATCCGTCTTTGTGGACCCTTTCCACGGTCCGGCCGGAAATCGTTGCGAATGTCTACTCGTACATAATGATCAACGGTGAAGAAAACTTTACCAATATGCTTCGCTATATCGCCCGCGAGGTGGGCAGGATCGACATACCAGTGGAGGGCCCGAAACCAGTGCCGTGGGAAGGTCTCTATCACCCGGAAGCGCCAGTTAGATATTTTGCCGCTGTGGATGAATATCTTGAATGGTATGAAAGGCACAGAGGTCAGAGGTCAGAGGTCAGAGGTCAGAAGTCAACGGTGGGGATACTTTTTACCAGGCATCAATGGGTGAACGAGAACCTGGAGGTAGAAGATACCCTGATCCAGGAACTGGAACGGCTTGGTCTGAATGTCATTCCTGCTTTTTCGTATCCGGTCAAAGATCCAGACAGGGGATGCAAAGGAAGTGGGCAGGTGGTCTGCGAGACTTTCCTGCGTCCGGACGGGACCTCGCGCATTGATGCCATGGTGAAACTTCAAAACTTTCCCCTGGGAAGCAGCAGGGAGAAGGGGTTTGATAGTAAAGATGTGGCGGCTGGCGGGGTAGAGATTCTAAAGAGGCTTAATGTTCCGGTATTTTCTCCTGTAACTTCGTATTACAAAACCATAGACGAATGGGAGGACGATCCAGAGGGGCTTGGAAGCGGTGTTAGCTGGTCGATTGCCATGCCCGAATTTGAAGGGGTGATCGAGCCTTTTATTGTTGGGGGCGCAAGTAACACCGAAAGTGATCTCCAGCGCAGGATGCCCATAGCCGAGCGGTGTGGCAAGATTGCCCGGCGAATAGCCAACTGGGTGGCCTTAAGGAACAAGCCTCATCAAAAACGCAAGGTGGCCTTTGTCTTGCACAACAATCCATGCGCCTCTGTGGAGGCGACCGTTGGGGGCGGTGCGCATCTGGACACCTTGGAGAGTGCGGCAAGGGTAATGCAGCGGATGAAAGATGTAGGCTACCAGGTGACACCGCCTAAAAGCGGTAAGGAACTCATTACCACGATCATGGACAGAAAGGCTATTTCCGAGTTCCGCTGGACCACGGTGGATGAGATTGTCAAAAAAGGAGGTGTCCTTTCCTTTGTTTCTGTTGATGAATACAGAAAGTGGTTTGATGCCCTTCCGGAAAAGATAAAATCGCGGATGGTAGAAGCATGGGGGAAGCCCCCGGGAGAGAAGAAAAACGGAATCCCACCAGCCATGGTCTACGAGGGCAAGATTGTAGTGACAGGGGTAGAATACGGCAATGCCGTGGTCTGTGTCCAGCCCAAACGGGGTTGCGCCGGATCGAGATGTGACGGCCAGGTTTGCAAGATCCTTCATGATCCAGATGTGCCGCCACCCCACCAGTATATAGCTACTTATCGTTACCTCCAGGATATATGGGGTGCGGATGTTATTGTTCACATAGGAACCCATGGCAACCTTGAGTTCCTGCCCGGCAAATCCACCGCGCTTTCCGAGGCCTGCTTCCCTGATATAGCTATCGGCGATATGCCCCATCTCTATATCTATAACGCGGACAACCCTCCGGAAGGGACCATAGCAAAACGCCGGAGTTATGCCACTTTAATCGACCATATACAAACGGTGATGACCCAGGGTGGGCTCTATGAGGGGCTGGAAGAATTGAATCGGTTCCTTGGGGAATACGAGCAGATAAAGGGGATAGATAAAGGCCGCGCCCACGCCTTAGAGCACTTGATTGATGAGGCCCTGGAGAAAACCAACCTTTCAAAAGAGATCAAGCTTTCGCCCGATGCCCCCTTTGAGGAAAGGGCTAGGGCTGCCCATGAGGCTTTGAGCCGGACCAGGAATACCCAGATACAGGATGGAATGCACATCTTTGGCGAGCTGCCTGAAGGGGACAAGCGTATTGACTTTATCAACTCTATCCTGAGATACGATGCAGGTGAGGAGATATCGCTTCGCAAAGTGCTTTGTAAGTTGATGGGAATGGAGTTGAGCAGTCTTTTGAGTGACCAAGGCGCGATTTCATCTTACCATCGGAAGAGCCATGGGGAGTTGATAGAAGAGATGGATCTGTTGAGCAAGATATTTATCAAGGAGGTGCTTGCTCGCAACGATAAAGATTTAGCTAAAAGACTAAAGGAGATCCTGGGTGATCAATTGAGGGATGAGATCCATCTAGACAAGATTAACCTGATTAAAAAGAGAATCTTGGATTTAGATTTCAGGATAAATGCCTCAAAAGAGATAGAGTCATTACTTTCAGGTTTTAGCGGAAACTATATTCCTGCTGGCCCATCGGGTCTGATTACCAGAGGCAGGGATGATATTCTCCCAACCGGGAGAAATTTCTACTCTCTTGACCCGTACCGCGTTCCGACTAAAGCTGCCTGGGAGGTGGGGAAGAGACTGGCTACGACGATGATCGAAAAGCATGAAAAAGAAGAGGGGAAGATTCCGGAAAATGTGGCCATTTTTTGGATGTGCTCTGATATCATGTGGGCTGATGGTGAGGGGATGGCCCAAATCATGTACCTTTTGGGAGTCAGACCGGTCTGGCTTTCAAATGGAAGACTAAAGGGGTTTGATGTCATACCATTAGAAAAAATAGGGCGTCCGAGGATAGATGTGACCATCCGGGTCTCCGGCATCACCAGAGACAACTTTCCTAACTGTATTGAGTTGATTGATGAGGCTGTTCAGGCAGTGGCCTCTTTAGACGAACCGACTGACATGAACTTTGTCAGGAAACATACGCTTGCTCAAATTGTCGAGGAGGGGGAAGATCCATCAACAAAGGAGGCCTGGCGAAACGCTACATTTCGCCTGTTTGCTTCTAAGCCCGGGACATATCAGGCCGGCACGCAGTTGGCGGTTTATGCCTCTGCCTGGAAGGATGAAAAAGACCTTTCCGACATATTTGTCTACTGGAACGGTTATGCATACGGCAAAGGTGTATTTGGAGCGGAAAAGCATCGGGAGTTGGCCCACAATCTCAAGACCGTGGATGTTACTTACAACAAGGTCGTTTCTGACGAATACGATCTCTTTGGCTGTTGCTGCTATTTTGGAACACACGGAGGGATGACGGCTGCCGCGCGGAGCATCTCCGGAAAGGAAATAAAGGCCTACTACGGCGACACCCGGGAACCGGAACATGTAACAGTCCGGGACATGGCCGACGAGATCCGACGCGTAGTGCGGGCCAAACTCCTGAACCCCAAATGGATCGAGGGGATGAAACGCCACGGATACAAGGGGGCGGGTGATATATCCAAGCGGATCGGACGCGTGTACGGGTGGGAGGCGACCACGCAGGAGGTGGATGATTGGATCTTTGACGATATAGCCAGCACCTTTGTCTTGAACAAGGAAAATCGGAAGTTTTTTGAGGAAAATAATCCGTGGGCACTGGAAGAGATAGGGAGAAGACTGCTTGAAGCGGAAAGCAGAGGCCTCTGGAATGCAGACCCGGAAGTATTAAAGCACTTGAAGGATATCTATTTAGAGATAGAGGGCTGGATTGAGGAAAAGATGGGAGACGTTTCTGGAGACTTCCAGGGCGGTTCTGTAGATGTTCTGACTTCTGAAGACGTGGAAAACTGGGGGGAGATGATGAAAGAGGTTAAAAGCAAGCTGGCAGAGATATGATGCAAGTTGTGAAATCGTTATCCTTATGCATAAGAGGAATTTTGCTCCTCTCCTTTGTCGGTCCCTGCCTTTCTATGGCCGCAGGTGTTCCGGGAGCGAATGTGATTATCCTGAGCAAGGAGGATATTACGTCCTATGATGCTTCAACCATAGTAGAGTTGCTGAACTTGCTCCCGGGGATTAATACCTCCGAGGTGGGATCTTTGAGCATGGGCGGGTTTAATGCCAGCGACATCATTGTGACCCTTGACGGCCGCCCCATCAATGATCAGACCATCACCGCCAGGTATATTAAATGGGCTGAGGTCGATTTTTCCTCCATTACCAGGATCGAAATCCACAAGATCTCCAGCCGATGCTCGGGCGGAGAAATCAATATCTTTACTGAAAAAAGAGGCGCCAGGATTGAGGGGCGGCTTATGGCTTGGCGGGGCGAGCGGGATCACAAAGGGATTAACGTCTCCTTAAGCAAGGGAATCGGAGATTATTTTTTCAGTGTCGCCCACAACTATAAGACCGAGGGCGAACATCACCACAATAACAATGACAAAGAGTATACCAGTACTCTTGTCAGGTTTGCCCTGGAAAGGAATTTTTCCCTGAACGGTTCATTTTCATATTCCAAAGATAAAAAAGGGAGCGCCATCTGGAGCTATGACACGCCGGCAAAGACGCGCCCTGCCAAGAGCGACGACTATTATCCCGATCCCTCCAAACCCCGCTACAGAAAGAAGCGTGAATCCTATGGGGGGGTGATCAATTTTGGTCAAGGTGATTTTTATACTGAACTTTTCACCAATGACCACTGGAAGGAGAACAAAGCTACAGGGGTGCGCAGGGACAAAGAAGGAAACATTATTTATGAAGTGGATGAGGAGGGAAATGTCAGCACAATCCCGTTTCAAGGCCGCAACGAAGTGAATGTCAAAGAGTATGGAGGGAAAGTCGGGATCAAAAAGAAGGACTATAATTACGGACTTCGCTCTATTTTATATACCGCTGATTTCTCCAAAACCAGCAGTACGGGTGAAACCACTGAAGGAAATGCCGATGAATATCTGCTGGATCTATTTAGCGGGTGGCGCTGGTGGCTCGGCATGGAAATCAGGTTTTAGATAACGTACAAGTTTAAAAAGGTGAAGCATTGATAAAAATAGATGATCTCAAAAAAAATTACAGAGATATCCAAGCCTTAAAGGGGGTCACCCTCCATGTTCCTGAGAGCCAGTTATTTGCCTATCTTGGTCCTAACGGCTCTGGAAAGACAACGACCATAAATATCCTAACCGGGCTGACAGCACCATCGAGTGGAGATGCATACCTAAATAATTTCCATATCCAAAAAGAACCGGTAAAGGCAAAATTCCAATGCGGGCTTGTAAGCCAAAGGATAAATCTTGATAATGAGCTCTGTGTTTATGAAAACTTAAACATTCACGGAATGCTCTTTCATATGTCCAGAAGGGAGAAAGCAAAAAAGATTGATGAATTGTTAGATTATATTGAAATGAGGGACCGGAAATACACTCTCATAAAACACCTCTCCGGAGGTATGAAAAGGCGTGTTGTAATTGCAAGGGCAATGATGCATTCACCCAAAATCCTTTTCCTTGATGAGCCAACTGTCGGATTAGACCCTAACATAAGACGAAAGATTTGGTCTTTGATCAAAAAGATCCAGCAAGATGGCACAACCATCTTCTTGACCACGCACTATATAGAGGAGGCGGAGTTCCTTGCGGAGCGAGTCGCTTTTGTTGATGAAGGAAATATCGTAAAGATCGATACACCACAAAACTTCATGGACAAAATTGGTAAATGGGCGCTGGATGAAATGGTGGACGGTAATATAAAAAGCATTTACTTCAAAAATAGGGAGGAAGCAAAAAATTATATCACAATAAAGAATGGTAGCTTTACCCTAAGAAGGGTTAATTTAGAAGATGCCTTTGTTTCACTTACAGGGAAAAAGGTGGGAGACAAATGATAGGCTCCTCATGAGAATCTGTGCTCAAAAAAGGGGGCTTAAAACTTGAAAGCATGAGCCAAATCCGTTAGTTAGGGTGTTTCCCAGAATACCCGAAACGGAGGTTGACTCATGCTTGTC
>QMMN01000059.1 GCA_003647275.1 Deltaproteobacteria bacterium | reverse complement strand
GTGAAAAACAGAAACACGCGGCGCAAGCGCCTGCGCTGCGCGTAAGAACAAAACACCTTTTAAACCCAATATTCCATTATTCCAACCTTCCACTATTCCAATTGGGGCGAAGCCCCTAAGTTCGGAATTTAAGAATTCAGGAATTGAGGGATTAAATGCTTTCCTCAATGTCTGGTTTCCCGTCGAAATTCATGTCCTTTGCCCATTTTATCAGTTTCTCTGATCCGTCATATTCCTCCCACAGATCGGGCTTTCCGTCAGCATTCGTATCCTCTTTTACCTTGGTTAGCTGTCCTTTGTGGTAGTAATACCAGGTGTCCACACGGCCATCGCCATTATTGTCTTTTTCTGCCCGGATGGCTTCTTCACCATCGTTGTAAAACCAGGTAATGTTGAGGCGGCCAATACCCCCGTGGTCCTCTTCGCTCCTGACGAGTTTCCCTTCAGTATTGTAATGTTCCCTTAAGTCTAGGTCTCCGTCACTGTCTTCATCAATTTCCTTGAGCCTTAAGATGCTTTCTTGATAGCAGTAGCGACCCTCCGGGTTTCCATCTCCGTCAGCATCTATCTCCATCACCATAGACCACGGCGATTTGTTAAACCACTGCGTGATCTCAAACCGGCCGTTATTGTCTTTGTCCCTAATGAGCCTGGGCTTTTTCCCGTTCTTATAGAAGACCTTCAAGCTGACACTGCCGTTTCCTGCTTCATCTTTTTCCAATCTCTCCAACTGCCCATTTCGATAATATTCCCAGGTATCGATTCTCCCGTTTAAGTCGGTGTCGCTTTCAACCCTTTCCCTCTTTTCTCTGGCGTCAAAATAGATAAAAATATCTTTATTTCCATCAAAGTTCGTGTCCTTCTCCTGGTAGAACAGTCTGCCACCCCTAAAACGGGTTACGATATCGAAGTGGCCATCCCCATTTGCATCTTTTCGCTGCTCAATCGGTTCAGAATCCTTATATCGCGTAACGACCTCAAACCTCCCATCCTGATCCAGATCCTTTTTCTGCTCCCATAGCATTCCCTGGCGATAAAGGCAGATCTCTTCCATCTTCCCATCCCTGTCTAGATCGTGATGGCTCTCTTTGGGAAGGCCGTCGGCATCATAAAACACAATCCTTTCCACTTGGCCGTCCCCGTTGTCATCGATTTGCCTTTCAAGGGGTTTATCATTCCGGTAAGTTTGCCAGATATTTGCCTTGCCATCACCATCCGTATCTTTTGTGGAATAAGACAGTTCTCCCTCCTTAAAATGGAAAATGGTGTCAAATAGGTCGTCTCCTGTGGTGTCTTTTTGGATCTTCAAAGGACGTTCCTGTGAGTCAAAGGATATAATTTGATTCACCCGTCCGGTCTCGGTCGACGCTCGTTCATGTCGGATTCTTTTTCCTGCTTTAAAATAGTCCCATCTATCAATCTGTTGGTCATGATTCGTGTCTCGTTCGACCCTGATGACCTCCTCATCCTCATAATACTGGAATAGGTCCATGACGCCGTCTGCATTGCTGTCGATTTCCAGCTTGGTGATCTTTCCCTTGTTATTCAAATGGGCTATTTGGTCTATTTTCCCATCTTTGTTCGTGTCCCGCGTCACAATATCTTCTTTTGCCCACACTGATTCAGCCAAAAATGGGGCAACCACCGTGACCATGATAAGAAAGGAGATAAAACAGTTCATAAAAAATGCCTTGTGGGCAGGAATAAAAAAAGCCAGGTAGACATGACAGGCTTTCTGCCTGTGAGCCTTCCTGGCTTTTCTATTGCTTTCTATAAATTTGGTTGTGTAAAAAAAACGAAAGCGCAACTTCTTGGTGCGTTATTATTATATTATTACAAAAAAAGAATGTCTGTCAATTATTTTCTTCCTGCTAATTTTTCCCGGGAGTCCGATATTGATCTGTTGTGACCGAAACCGCTTCTAATAAAATCATTGATCCCTTAACCCATACGCTTCTTATGGTACGCCCTTCGGTAGCGTTTTGTCGCAGGCCGCTGACGCAACAATACATAAGTGGCCCCAGCACCCCCATCACAAGCCCTTGCGCTGGTAAAGGCTATGACCCATTTACGCCAACGCCCGCATGTAAGCCATTCCTTAACTTTGGCTTTGAGCACAGGCTCTTCAGGAGAAGAGAGCCCGCGGCCGTGTACCACCAACACCGCTCTTTTACCGGATAACATGGCCCATTTGAGAAACCCTTCAAAGGCCTCTTGTGCGTGCCCCACTCCGAGCCCGTGCAAATCAATATGGGCTTGAATGGAAAAATCACCCCGGTGGAGACGTTTCGCCACATCAGGGTTGACGCCATACCCGATCCCCTCCATATATTCTGGGGTGTCAGAGACAACGAACCCCTTGCCATCCCTCACAAGGTTTTCTAGCTGTGCCAAGGCTTCAACCTCTGGATCCTCGTCTGAGACCTTCGCAGGGTTCGCTCTATGCATATCGATCGAAGCGTTCTCACAGGGAATGGGTGCAACGCCCGCCATCGCCTCCTGAAAAAGCCTTTTTTCCTCTTCAAGATTTGACTGCCCGTGTTTAAATCCATTGGCCAAAGGCTTTTCTTTGTTTTGGGGCGCCAACACAAACGACTTTTTCTCAAGGAGATATTTAAGGTTTTTGAAGGGCCGGTAGGTGCCATAAGGTTTGGACGGTTTCATGGCACATCTTCACTCCAATGAAGCGCCTTGCTGTTTCCTTAGAAGCGCTTTGTTGTGGTTCAGCGGCGCGGAGAAAACCCCTTCTCTTCAGCCTCCAATACCTTTAACCGGCATACCGTGATTCTTGGCGGAAAGGGCTGGGGCCTATGTTCAACGGTCTCCCATATGCCTTGAACCGTTACAACAATTCCAAGGACCAATGGCTCACACTTGCTTTGACAAAATACGTCAATAATGCTAAGGACCCAGGCAGTCAGGTTACTAAGTGGAGCGTCAAAGAGTTTACATCTAAACAGGCTGTTGCCCAAACAGCCGCACATCGAAATATCTCTGCATGATTTATTGCAAACAGTATCATGCTCGTCTTAGTATATAGGTGATACCAAACCCAGGAGGCAGAAGATGAAAGTCACATGTGAGGCATGTGGGTGCGACATGAAAATAACCTCCTCCTTCAGGTACCATTGCCCCCAATGCAAAAACGAAGTTGAGATTGCACATATCCAAGAGAAAAATCGAGAATACCGTGAGGAGCACAAAAAGAACATAGAGTGGGCAAAGATCAAAGGCGATGAGATCATTATCGTAAAATAGTTTCCCCTACTCGCCTAATTGTAGTTTTTCAACGATTCATTGTGAGTTCCCTGGGTTGAACTCGCGACTCGCAATCCGCTATGGTGTGATCTTACCGCGCTTTATAGGCCAAAGAGCGGAGCTTCTCATAGCCGAAACGCTCGTCTCTGACCATTGAGCCCTCCTTGATTTCCACTTGAAACGCCTGCTGGATAGCTGCCACCACGGTCTCCTTGACTTGATCCCAGGAAGGTCTTTGTCCGGTCTCCTGTTCCACAGACGTTAGGGGCTCGATCACCTTATCCCTAATCTCAGGCGGTACCCATACGACCCGCAGAAAGGCTTTTGTATCCATAGGCCCCAAAAAGACCACGGCATTGACCAGCGCAATGCCTTCCACCTCAAAGATGACAAAAGTCGCGATTTTGGTTCCCCGCACCCGGATGCTTCCACGGTGCTTGTACCAGGCCTCCTTGACTCCCAGGTCCTCCATAATCTTCAATAGAATATGACCCATTTTCTGGTAGGCCCCATCTACGTCTCTGATAAGATCCCTTTGCAGGATCAATTGTATGAAGGCCGTGCTTTCAGGATGTGCAAAAAGCAGATTCCGCTCCCCAGTCAGGATGACCTGTTCCAGCGCTGGCAACTCTGGCCGGATCTCATTGATCATGGGGGCGAAGTTGGTCAGGGCAATAAGGACTTTGGCGCCAGAGTCTTTAAGGATATGCAAGATCTCTCCGCCTTTGTACAGGGTATTAAATGGCACAGCAACAGCCCCAAGCTTTAAGATGCCAAGAAGGGCATAAACAAACTCCGGGATGTTGGGAAGCATGATGGCGACCCGGTCTCCTTTTTCCACGCCCAACGCCTCCAGACCATTCGCAACCCGATTGGCCCGTAAGTTCAGGTCTCTGTATGTGATGGACTCCCCGTCAAAATGGAAGGCAATGAGGTCAGGAGAGGATGCTGCCCACCTTTCAATCGATTGAACCAGACCCAGTCTCTTTCCGTTCGATTCTACGCTCATCCTGATAATCGCCTGTGAGTTCCTTTTTCAGTACTTTCCCTGTTACACTCATGGGAAGGGTCTCCATGAAACAGATCTCATCCGGCACCTTGAAGCTTGACAAGGCCTGTTTGCAATGGCTGACAAGTTCCTTTGCTGAAACTTCTCCCCTGGTTGTGACAAAGGCGACAATCTCTTCCCGCTCTCCCTTTTTCCTTCCAATGACCGCAGCCTCCTTGACCACGGGGTGGCTCAGGAGGACATCCTCCACCTCCCTTGGAGAAATATTCAGCCCCCCCTTGATGATGATCTCTTTCTTTCGATCTGTGACAAAGAAATAACCATCCTGGTCTTTATAGCCTGTGTCACCGGTGAGAAACCAGCCGTCCCTGAAGGCCTCTTCAGTATCCTGCGGAAGATTGTAATAGCCTGGGGTGACCCCTTCGCCTCTGACAGCAATCTCTCCCACCTCCTCTGCCGGAAGTTCTTTGCCATCGGCATCCACGATCTTCATTTCAAAACCGGAAAGAGGTAGACCAATAGAGCCTGCCTTGCAAACGCCATCCGGCGGGTTGACACAACAGGCAGCTACGGTCTCAGTCAGGCCGTACCCCTCAAGGACTCGGGCCCCTGAACATGTTTCAAAGGCCCCAATCATCTCTTTGGGCAAAGGGGCAGCACCTGAAACACACAATCGGATGTTTTGAGGCAGACGCACCTTTTTCCGCTCCAGCAGCATGAGGAGGTGCCCAAACATGGTTGGGATAGCAATCACCAGAGTCGGGTGATGCTCTATGATAGCTTTCAGCAAGTTGCCGGGACTATATTGTGGGATCAGAACAATGCTTGCGCCGTGAGCCAATCCTATTAGGAGCACGTTTGAAAGCCCGAACACATGAAAGAACGGGAGAACCCCGATAATTTTGTCTTGCGGGGTTATCTCCAGCAGTTTTTGGGTGGCTTGCTGCTCGCACAAGAAATTCTTCACGGTCAGCCTGACCCCTTTGGGTCGTCCAGTCGTACCTGAAGTATAAAGCAAGCACGCCAGGTCTTCGGGGTCTGTGGGAGTGGAGACAAACTTGTCGCTAGCATTGAGCATCATCTCTTCAAAGTTAACTGTTTCAGCTGGCCGAAGGCTCGCCCTGCCTCCCCTGGGCTGATAGGCCACATCCACGTCATGCTCGGACGCTGCTTGGTGGTCTATTGCAACGTCCACGCCCGCCAGAATCCCCTTGCGACGTACCCCTTGGATGATCACGGTGCCTGCTGTCCCTCCAGAGGCGAGCAGGTAACGTCCGGCGATCTGGCCCTCTACAACAGCTCCTGGCAGAGCCATGACATCAGCCATATCTCCGTCAGGTTGAAAGATGAGCCGCCATTGCTCCTTACGCTTTTTTCGAGAGAAAATCTTCCACTTCATCAAAAAACATCCGAATTACCGTGTCACCAGGTGCACTGGTGAGCAAGCTAACCACAACAAAGAGTGTCACATTGATGAATAGCGTGGGAATGGCCGGATGCAGGCCGAACAATGCAGGTCGATAGATAAACCCCACGACCAAATAGACCGAGCCCGCCACAATCCCGCTTACTGCTCCCTCCTTGGTCGCCCTTTTCCAGAGAATGCCCCCTACCAGACAAGGCGCCCACTGAGCAAACCCCGGGATGGCAATCCCCACCAGGTATTGAGCCAGCTCAACCGGATACCAGAAGGCAATGCCCATGCTGAGCAACAAAATGGCAATCACGGAAAGTTTGGTTGTCCGGATGAGAAACTGGTCGCTGCTCTGGGGGACAAAGAGACCGTGGATGACGTCCCTGGCCACGATGATACTGGCCGTCATGAGCTGGACTGCGGCCGTGGAAATGGCCGCTGCAATGACTCCCATAAGCACAAAAATCGAAAACCAGGGGGGGAGATAAGCACTTATAATCATTTGAACAATGTTGTCTGCATCCTTGCCTGAAACAGGAGGGACCAGGGTGCCGGACATGTGACTGATGGCAGGTGCCACCAAAGAACCCCAGATAAAGGGAATCGTATAAAAGAGCAGACCGGCCACGATAAGGGCCAGTGCAGGCATCCACTTGAAGATGGTTTTATCCTGGGCAGTCATGGTGCTGATCACGATGTGAGGCCAGGTGAAAGCCAATGCCCCCACCAAAAACACAATAGAGGTCACAGCCGGTCTGAACAGCCCCTCAGGACCGGGTGTGGTGAGAAGGGCGGGCTGCTTGGTCTTGAGAATGGTCACAGCCTCTGAAAGGCCGCCCGGAAAGACCTTGGATATGATAAATACAAGAGACCCCAGGAAGGCAAGCGTGTAGATCGAGCCGAGCAGCACGTTGACCCAGGCTGTAATCCGCATGCCTCCCAGCATAACAATAAGGATAAGGAGTAAAGAAATGTAAAGGATGCCCACCACAGGCGGAAACCCCAGCATAGCCTTCAGCCCCAGGCCTACACCCAGAGACTGATCTGCAATGTAGGGGATAATCGAACCAAGAAGCACAATGGCCACGATAAGCCGTAACACCGGTGACTCATACCTTGCAGCCAGGGCCTCGATGGGCGATAAGAACCGGTTCAGCCGACACACGGCCCAAAGCCGTGGACCAATAAACATGTACAGGATGACAAAGCCCGCAACACAGCCCCATATAAAATAAACAAATCCGGGTCCGTGTCGGTACAGGATGCTCGGGTAGGCGTAAAAGGTCCACACACTGGAGATGGCAAAGAGGGCAAAAAAGAACATGACCGCAATGCCAATCCCTCTGCCTGCGAGCATATAGTCTTCGGCCGTCTTGGCAGAAACCTTGTAACCATACACGGCCAGCAGCAAGACCAGCACGCCAAAGGCGGCTAAAACAATGATTATCATCATAGGCCTTGATCCTGCTTTCAACCAAAGTATTTGAAGTATTTATTCAAGTGCTGTTTCTTGGGGTATTGAGTGCCTAAAGTGAACTAAAGTGCCTAAAGTGAACTAAAGTGAACTAAAGTGCCTAAAGTGAACTAAAGTGCCTAAAGTTAAAAGGATAAAAGCAATTTTTAGCTTCGGGTAGTGTTTCCGACATACAAAAGGTTTCTTGAAGTCCTCAACTTTAGCTCACTTTAGGCATTTTAGCTCACTCCATTTAGGTTGTATCTATTCGGCCTAAACGATGATCATCGCCTCATCACGTCTCACGCCAGACCTCGGAATCAACGAAAAGGCCAGTACTTAAAATAATAGACAAGGTAGGCACAGAGCCAGACCAGCAGGAAGATGATCCCAGCTGCAAATGGCAGACTGATCCATCCCATAATAATCACTGGCTTGGAAAACAGAGGGGTGACTGCAAATAGCCCCACAACAGATAGAAACAGCACCAGTAGGAAAATCCGTCCTGCCCGGTGCCCAAAGATCTCTCTCATGCCATCTTCCTCATAAGTATCACCTATTTTTAATATTTCTACCAACTGTCTGATTTGCGTAAGTAACCAAAGATTTTTTCTCTCTCAGAGCGCGCTGAGGACACAGAAGCTTGATCTGGATTGCTGAGAGGGCAATCCAATCAAGCTTCAACCCAGCTATCGCTGGAAGTTTAACCCGGCAGGGGCTGAGTATTTGGCCTGACCGGCTTGCAGGGAGCGGGCCGGTTAAGGCACAAGGAAACTTATACATTAAGATTGAAAATATATCAACCTGCGGGTATATGAAACTTAACAGGCGCCAATATGGACCAAAAGGAGGGCAAAATGATCACCAAACTGGTGCGCAACAATCGAAGTTATCGCAGGTTTTATCAGGAAGTTCCCATAGCGCTTGAAACCTTGAAAGAACTGGTTGACCTTTCCCGTTATTGTGCCTCAGCTGCCAACCTGCAGCCCTTAAAGTATATCCTTTCCTGTGAACCTGAAAAGAATGCCTTGATATTCGCCCACCTTGGGTGGGCAGGGTATTTAAAGGACTGGGCAGGACCGCCAGAGGGTGAGCGCCCATCTGCCTATATCATTGTGCTGGGCGATACTACCATTGCCAGGTCGTTTGGCTGTGATCATGGCATTGCCAGCCAGACGATCCTGCTTGGGGCGGTCGAAAAGGGCCTCGGAGGATGCATGGTAGGCTCAGTCAAACGCAAGGAGCTCCGCCAGGCCCTCTCCATACCAGGGCACTTGGAGATTCTGCTTGTCATTGCCCTTGGAAAGCCAAAAGAGACCGTGGTTATCGAGACTGTAGGGTCGGACGGAGATATCAAGTACTGGCGTGATAGCCAGGGTGTACACCACGTGCCCAAGCGCTCGCTTGAAGAGGTTATTGTGGGTTAGACTCGTTCATTGCCCAAGTTGCTGCAGGCCCATTGCAGGTGCATGCGGTTGACGCATCGACCTAAGTTATGCGTTTGAGACCTTTACCCCCCCTCCTCACCTACAAGGAAAGAAGGAGCAAAACAAAAAGTAATAAAAGCTGACCTTTGGTTTTAAAATCTTCAGTTTTCCCTGATCTTTTCCTGGAGCCCCACAGATTCTTTTAAGCGATATGGTCCCAAAAAATGACTTGACAGTATTCGTGAACAGAGGTATTCACATCCCTGATATGAGCATATACCTATAACCTTTCATGAGCAGAAAGGAGGTTGCCTATGAAAAAGGTGGCAGTTGTCGGGTGTGGTTCTTACATGGATAGCGGATATGGCTGTCCAGGTGAATGGCGATGCCTCAAGGCTGCGGCACTTGGTGATGGGAAGTTTGACGAGCCGTGCCAGGTGGTTTGGTTCCTCAAGTGTCAATGCCCGAGCCGGTCTACTGTATCCAATGCCAGTATGGCCATCAAGCTGTCGGAAATCAAGCCAGATAAGATCTATTTAAGTTCCTGTCTGGCGAATGCCAAGCCGGATTGTCCGTACAGAACGGCTGAAGAATTGGCCAATATGTTAAAGAACAAGACCGGCATTGAGGTCGTCCTTGGCACGCACGATTATCATTAAACCCGTCCTTTGCAAAAGTGTGTAAGACCCCGCCTCTCACATGGGGGGCGGGGTATGACCTTTCGGATGGAACGCTCGGACAGCTTTGTTCGGTCTCATGCATGGCGGGTTCAGGTTTGGAATGTCTCTTTTGGCGGATTGAAGTACCCGAATTTGAGCCCTGGAAAGGCATGACGCACCCTTTTAATGAGCGTCCGCATGCCCATCAGTTCAGGTTCCTGCCTGTTTTTTCCCATGATCTGCCAATAGCGCACCGGGTCAAAATTCAAGTTCCGCCATTGGATCATCTGAACAGGATGGCGGGCCAGAAAAGACAAAAGGGCCTCAACTTCTGGCTTTGCGTCCGTAAAGCCGGGCAGGTTTAGGTAATTGATGGAAGCAAACTTGTGCTTGCGCCTGGCCAGATCAAGACTTTCAATCACCTGCTTGAAACGATAGCCCCTTGGGCGGAAATAGGCCTCATAGTAAGGCTTTCTGACACTGTTCATGCTTACGCGGATGCTATCTAGGCCTGCCTCAAAAAGCCTCTCAAGGACTGACGGAAGGCTGGCGTTGGTGTTCATGTTGATGGTACCGCGCGCGGTCGTTTTTCGAATCAACCGGATGGCGGGCTCAATCACGTGTGCTGCCAGGAGCGGTTCGCCCTCACATCCCTGGCCGAAACTGACCACAGGCCGTTTTGTGTGCTTGATATGATAAGTGGCGATCTCGGCAATCTCCTCTGGTGTTGGCGTAAAATCAATACGCTCCTGGGTACTGACAATGCCGCTGTCTTTCTGCAGAGAAAGACAGCCCAGGCACCTTGCGTTGCAATGCGTGGACGTGGGAAGGGGTGCCTCATAGCGGCCCAGAAAGAGGTTTTTGGCTGCTGGACAACCATAGGTGAGGGCGCAGACCTCAAGGTGAGCCCTGAGGCGATTTGAAGGCATGATCCTGCGAAGCCTGGCGATTCCCGCCACGATCTTGTCCTGGGGCATCAGGCGCAAGTCCTGGCGTCTTTCCCTGTCCACCCGAAGCGCTGCGACCCGAAACCCGCCCTTGAGCCACCCAACCGCACCGTAGGAAAAAAGCGGAAGCGGGCTTGCACCTTGTTCCTCTGCATAGGCACTTATCAGGGTCACCACATAGCCGGGCGCATTAAAGGCGGCCACCGGAAAGACGGGCTCCCCCGGGGCATACGGATTCTCAGTGAGGACTTCAAATTCTTCCATCACACGATTATAAAGGATAGGTCTGCGATCCGGCAGATACAGGTGCTCGCTCCCGACGGGCATGTTGATGGTTTCGGCCTCTATGAGCGGAACCAGCTTCTGGCCAGCCATCCCAACCGCTGCGTAACCATCAAGTTCAAATAATTCCCCTTGCTGATTCGCCACCAGGGCCTTTACAAATCGTTTGTTTCCAGTTCGCATGCAATCATCCTTGCACTTCTTGCATCCACAGGCGTTTGATATATGTCACGGCTTTTTTTCGGATATCGTTAAAGATTGTACCTGGCATTCCGCTACGTTTCATACCGTATACGATTTATTTTGCATAACCAAACAAGGCAAATCCTGCAATGACTTATTGCTTTTCGTACCCTTGACGGCGCATAAATACCAAAAGAGGGCTGAAACTTGACCGGCCTGCTTCTGGACACGAAGCAATCCCCGCCTTGTAGGCGGGGAGCTTCAATTGTCGTGATTTTGGCAACAGCCTGTAAACTACCAACCGTTCCATATTGGCACAGTTGATCGATTGTCCATCAGCCGAGCTGCCGATGAATCCTGCTATAGATCGATTGGTCGGCTGCATCAAAATTACACAGCCAGGCTTTATTCCACGCGATATTAGTGTGTAGAAAGGTTACACTTTTCGGTTAATCTGCGTGGGTTCGGGTACCGCTATAGATCATTAACAAGCTGATATTATTAGAAAAAATGGCCCTTTAATCTATTAGGGTATGTTTTTTGCTAAAAGTAATACCAATTTCTAAAGCAACCACAATGGGTTGATTATCAGCATGTAAAGCGGTTGACTGGTAGAACGATACGTGGTGATTTGACCGGCCCGCTTCCCGCCACGCGAAGCGCTGCCGTAAGGCAGAACCTCCGCCTTGCCTGCCCTGTTGCGGTAGCTATACGGGGTAGGTGGGGTCGAGGGAAGCTATCTAAAATGATGTTTTCCTTACCAGGCGCGTAAGTCCGCGAAGCAAACCCCCGTGCGGAAGCACGGGGAGGCTTCACGTGGACCAGTTTATCACGGTTCTGGATACCTTTGAAAAATTTTTAATTTACCATTGTGAAATTACCGTCGGAGCGAAAGAGATGACCGATAAGCCTATCAGAGTTTTGTTGGTTGAGGATAATCCTGGCGACGCCCGCTTGATACGGGAGATGCTGGCCGAATGGACGCACCCTCCGTTTGATCTGGCGTGCGTCGACCGGCTCTCTACAGGGCTGGAGCGTTTGGCCGAAGGAGGCATCGACGTGGCCCTCCTGGATCTATCGTTGCCTGAGAGCAGCGGGTTAAACACGTTTGCTGAGGCGCACGCTCAAGTGCCACAAGTGCCGATTATCGTGTTGACCGGTCTTGATGATGAAGAGGTGGCTGTGGACGCAGTACGGGAGGGTTCGCAGGATTATCTGGTCAAGGGGCAGATAGACAGCAACTTGCTGGTGCGCGCCATTCGCTATGCCATTGAGCGCAAGCAGGCAGAGGAGGCGCTACGGAAGAGCGAAGAGAAGTACCGGAGCATTTTTAATAATGCACAGGTAGGGTTATTTCGGACGAGGATCAGCGACGGCAAATTATTAGAATGTAATGACCGATTCGCCCAGATATTTGGCTATGACAACCGCGAGACGTGTATCAGAGAGTATGTCGTCTCACAACATTACGTTGATCCTGGAACTCGCGAACAGATGTTGGCTAAGATCCAACAGGCCGGTGAGGTGAGAAATATCGAGGCCCGTGTTTCGCGCAGAGATGGCTCAATCATTTGGGTACGCTATTCTGGATACATCTGTCCAGAAGAAGGTTATATCGAAGGTGTAGGAATCGATATTACCAAGGAAAAACAGGCGGTGGAGGCGCTGCGGGAATCGGAAGAAAAGTATCGACTTTTGGTGGACAATGCCAACGATGCCATTTTTGTTGTCCAGGACAGCGTAATAAAATTCTCCAACCCAAGGACTGAGTCTCTAACCGGATATTCTTCGGAAGAATTAGCCAAAATCCCTTTCGTTAATCTTATTCACCCTGAAGACAGGGATATGGTCCTTAAGAGGCATGGGAGAAGGCTAATAGGAGATAACCTCCCAAGTACTTATTCTTTCAGAATCATAAACAGGGCTGGTGAAGAATTATGGGTGGAGATCAACGCAGTTCTTATCACATGGGAGGGTCGGCCAGGGACCCTTAATTTTCTCAGAGATATAACAGCACAAAAGAGACTGGAGACCCAACTGCAACATGCCCAAAGGATGGAGGCCATTGGCACGTTGGCGGGCGGCATTGCCCATGACTTTAACAATATCCTTTCGGCCATAATAGGCAACGCGCAACTGGCACTGGATGATCTTTCGGGGCCGAGTTCAGTGCGGTACAGCTTCGAACAAATACTTGAGGCCAGTTACCGCGCAACAAAACTGGTAAAGCAGATCCTTGCCTTCAGCCGCCAGCATGAACATGAGCGAAGACCCGTCCAACTCAACTCTATTGTCAAGGAAACCCTCAAACTGTTGCGCGCCTCGTTGCCCTCGACCATTAATATTCGCCAAAACATTCAGAGTGATGCAGGAGTGGTGTTTGCCGATCCAACCCAAATCCATCAGGTCCTGATGAATCTTTGCACCAATGCAGCCCATGCTATGCGCGAGAATGGCGGGGTGTTGGAAGTGAGCCTGGTCAATGTTGACCTTGATGCGGAGGCTGTAGTGGGGCATCCAGATCTGAAGCCTGGACCATGCTTGAGGCTTACTGTGCGGGACACGGGCCATGGTATGGACCGTGCGGTCATGGAACGAATCTTCGATCCATATTTTACCACCAAGGGCAAAGGCGAGGGAACCGGTTTGGGGCTTGCCTTGGTTCACGGGATCGTCAAGAGCCATGGCGGAGCCATCAATGTCCACAGTGAGTTGGGAAAGGGTACGACCTTTCATATATTTTTACCCAGGCTTGAGCGTGATGCAATAATGGAAGCCGAGGTGTTAGCCCCTCTGCCGAAGGGCAACGAGCGAATACTTTTCGTTGACGATGAGGAAGTCCTGGTTGACGTTGGCGAACGGATGCTGGAGCGCCTTGGCTATAAAGTCATTGCCAGTACAAACAGTATCGAGGCCCTGGAAATCTTCCATGCGAATCCGGACAAATTCGATCTGGTGATCACCGACCAGACCATGCCAAATATGACAGGCACGGAGCTGGCCAAAGGACTCATGCGAATCCGGCCCGATATTCCGATTATTCTTTGTACCGGATTTAGCGAGACAATCACGGCAGAAAAGGCACGCGCCATGGGTATCCGGGAGTTTGTGCTAAAGCCGATTGTCATAGACAAGATTGCCGCGACCATCAGGAACGTGCTGGACGGATAGCTCGATCATGGCCAACATTCTGATCATTGATGACGACAAGATGATATGCGACATGCTGTCCCGTATGATAATGCGTATGGGGCATCATGCCACATATGCGCTCACCCTTAAGGAGGGGCTCAAGGAGGCGG
>QMMN01000058.1 GCA_003647275.1 Deltaproteobacteria bacterium | reverse complement strand
GGTGTCTTGATTTTGCGAGCTAATGTTCTCATACCACAGCAGGAGCTTTATTTATAAGGGCTTATACAACTAACAGCCACTTGTTCTAAGGTTCGTATCTTTGATACTTGCGAAATTCGGGATTATTTACTTGCTGAGGGTGCACTTAGCATATCAATCCAACTCAAAGGTCTTTTGCCAATCCTCTTCCTCGTACCAGGAAGGTTGTTCTTTTTTGTCCAGCAGGCAGTTTCCCATGATGAGATAATCCATCTGGGTCCGCATGAAGCATTGATAGGCATCCTCCGGGGTGCACACAATGGGTTCTCCCCGCACGTTAAATGAGGTATTCACAATGAGAGGGCAACCTGTCTTCTCATAAAAGCGCTTGATGATGGCGTAATATCTAGGGTTGGTCTCTGGATGAACCGTCTGAATCCTTGCAGTGTAATCCACATGAGTAATGGCAGGGACTTCAGAGCGGCATACTTTCAACTTTTCAATGCCCTTCAGGGCTTGCCCTTGTGGGGGAACCGCCAGCCGTTTTTCCGCTTTTACCGGGGCTACCAGAAGCATGTACGGCGAAGAGATCGGTTCCTTTCCAGGCGGTGTCAGCTCGAACCACTCGTCTGCATGTTCCGCCAAGACCGAGGGTGCAAAGGGTCGAAAACTCTCCCGGAATTTTATCTTCAGGTTCATCGTGGTCTGCATTTGGGATGACCGTGCATCCCCGATTATGCTTCGAGAACCCAGGGCCCGGGGACCAAACTCCACGCGCCCCTGAAACCATCCGATCACCTTCTCCTTAGCAATGAGCCCGGCAACCACATCCGGGATCTCCTCATCGGAGAGGCGCTTGTACGGAATCTTTCGGGCATCCAAATAGGCCTCTATATAACCATTATCATAAGCGGGACCCCAGTAAGATCCTTCCTGGAAGTCATGCTTGTTATCCGCCTTTCGCTCATTTTCCAAGTACTGATACCAGACAAAAAGGGCTGCCCCGAGTGCCCCGCCTGCATCCCCTGCTGCAGGCTGAACCCAGATTTTTTCAAAAGGACCTTCTCGAAGGACCCGACCATTGGCCACGCAGTTCAAGGCCACACCACCGGCCAAGCACAAACAGGGTTCCTTGGTCATCCTGTGGACATGGTGAACAGTCCTTAAGATGACCTCCTCAGTCACTACCTGGATGGAACGGGCAATGTCCATCTCCTTTTGACTCACTTTTGATTCCGGTTTTCTAGGCGGCCCGCCGAAAAGTTCGTGGAACCGATCATTGGTCATGGTCAAACCTGAGCAGTAATTAAAATAATGCATATTTAACTTGTAGGAACCATCTTCCTTCAAATCAATGAGGTGCTCCAGGATCAGGTCCACATACTTGGGCGCGCCATATGGGGCCAGACCCATCATCTTGTATTCACCGGAATTGACTTTAAAGCCTGTGTAATAGGTAAAAGCAGAGTATAGCAGGCCAAGCGAGTGCGGGAAATGGATCTCATAGTCAATCTCAAGGCGATTGTCCGCACCCACACCAAAACTGGTGGTGGTCCACTCGCCCACACCATCTAGTGTGAGGAAGGCCGCTCGCTGGAAGGGAGACGGGAAAAAGGCGCTGGCCGCATGGGATTCATGGTGTTCGGGAAATATGATAGGGCCTTCATAACCGAGTTTCTTTCTGATCAAGTCCGGGATCCAGAGCTTCTGCTTGATCCACAGGGGCATGGCCTTGACAAATGACCGGATACCCACAGGGGCATAGGCAAGGTAGGTCTCAAGAAGCCGTTCAAACTTGATGAACGGCTTGTCGTAGAATGCCACATAATCGAGTTTGTCAGCAGTGATCCCGGCCTGCTCCAGACAGGATTTGATGGCCAGTTCCGGAAAGCGGGAGTCGTGTTTTTTCCGGCTAAACCGCTCCTCTTGTACAGCACTTATGATTTTGCCATCTCGAATCAAGCAAGCCGCACTGTCATGATAATAGGCTGAAATACCCAGGATGTTCATTGCGTTCAAATCGCCCTTTCAGCACATCAACCCTGATTCCAAGATATACTAAGGAAAGCATAATATTGCTTGCAATAAATCATGCAGAGACGTTTGTCAGCCGTCAAAGGGAATCTCTTCATGCCGTGTGCCCGGCTACTGGGGCAACAGCCTGTTGGACCATGACCACCTCAGACGCAGTGAATTGCTCACAACGGAAACCGAACTCATGGCCATAGCAGCTGCCGCAAACACGGGATTCAACAGGATGCCAAAAAATGGATATAAGACACCGGCTGCGATGGGAATGCCGAGGCTGTTATAGAAAAACGCCCAGAATCAGCATGGCTATCTGCAACCCCATCGCCTTCAGGGTCGCAAAGGCGTCTGCTGCAGACGCCTTTGGCACATCTGAAAGGGCAACAAGGCCTATCGCCCGTCCTGCTTTGGCCACAAAAACACATGTCTTCCCTTGACCGGCAAGCCTTTTTGCCTTCTCACCCAGGCCATTTATCTCTATGCCCTCTTGTTCCATGAGCCGGAGGTTTCCCAGCAGGCATTTGTTGCCATCCAGGAGAGCCTTCGCGCCAAGGCCCGACAATGCCTCAAAGTCGGTCACAGCAGTGGGGGCCAGGGCGGTCTCGGCCCCAACTTTAGTTGCCCGAAAGGTAAAGCTGCCGCTTTTGTTCAGGGTGGCTGCAAATACCTCGCTTCCCGCTTTCTTGGCCACAGGAACACTTTCTCCGGTGAGCATGGACTCGTCGACCGAAGATGCCCCCGAAGCGATCACCCCATCGGTAGGAATCTTTTCCCCGGGCCGCACCACGATCAGGTCGCCCTTCATCACGGCCTCCACCGGGATGTCGACCTCCTGACCATTCCTGATCACACGTGCCGTCTTTGGCTTAAGCCCCATGAGCCGCTTGATGGCCATGGAGGTCTTTCCCCTGGCCTTGGTCTCTAACAAACGTCCCAGCAGAATGAGGGTTATGATCATGGCCGCGCCAACCATAAACTTGATTCTTAATGCTCGTAGTTCTCTTTCCCGCTCTGCCTCGATAGGATCTTCAAGGGCCGGTTCAAAGAGGCCTAGGGACTCATACCCCGCCTCAGAGACAATGCTTTTCAACCCTTCCACACCAGCCCAATCTGGCTGGTGAATAACCGTCGCCCTTCCTGTGGCCAGGTTGACTGCAGCCTCTGTGACACCGTCAACCGATGTTAAGGCCGATTCCACACGCCGGACACAAGCCGCACAGGTCATGCCACCGACTAAAACTGTTGTTTTCTGAAGGCCACCCTGTATTGATCTGTCTGTGCCCGCCACAGGACCGGCCAGAGCGGCACTGCCGGGAGAAAATATGACCGCTAAAAAAGTCGTCATCAATAGCCAAACACATTTTGGTGGGGAGAGATCTGGTAAACTCGTAATTGCTTTGAGATATGTTTTTAGTCGAAATGGTCTTTTCCGGTCGGTTCTCATCGTCTCGTCTATCTATCGCCCATTCGAAAAGTTCCGGTGAACAGGATAAAGTTTCCGAAGCTGGACGGAAACTAATAAGGTATCTTTTCCGGCGGCCGCCTCTCGGGCACATAGACGTGAGGAATTTTCTCCTCATTCCAAGCTGTTGAGACATAAAGATTGCAATAACAACTGCCGTATGCTTCCACGTCAGGCGCTCTATATATGCAAGGACAAATGATGTCTTTGTCCAGTTCCCGGTCCCCGGATGCCAGCCTGCATGGACAGCACATGTAGCCATAACGTCTTTTATTGATAAGAAGGGCCTCAAGAAGTTCGAAGACCCTTTTTTTGTCCTTATTAAAGGAGTAACCTTTGGGTTCTTGAACTTTCTTTAGCATCTCGTAGAGTTTTTCCACCTCATTTATCATCCCAGCGCCTCCTTGATCTCATCTTCTTTGTACCCAACGATGACCTTATCTCCAATAATGATTGTGGGAAAGGAGCACTGTGGATTCCACTTTTTCACATCTTCAAGAACAGCGGCCCGCTCCTCAATATCAAGTAAATCCACATCCGTGAAATCGTATGTCACCCCGCAATCGTCGAGAAGCTTTTTGGTCGCCTTACAATGGCTGCAGGTGCTGAGAGTATAGATCTTAACAGGCTTTTGCATCCTTTATACTCCTTTTCCTTTCGACAGGCTGTTAGACCAAAGATATGGTCAACCATCATCCACGTTTAGCCTGCCGTAAGGCGTAAACAGCAGCACCGAGCAAAGCCGCCCGCTCGTTCAAGATGACCTGGACCGGTATCTGGGAGAGCACGCCACTGAACCTTCCTTTATTCACAAAAGCTTTCATAAAAAGGCCTTCCCGAAGTTTAGGCAAGATCTTAGGGGCAATACCGCCCCCCAGGTAGATGCCGCCCCGAGTCAATCCTGTTAAGGCCAGGTTCCCGGCTGCTGCTCCGAATATGGAAACAAACATATCTAGGGCCTTCACGCACAGGGGCTGCTTTTCGACAAGAGCAGCCTCTGAGATGATCTCTGAGGGATCGCCTTCATCCATTTTCTCGGCCAGCCACGTCGGCTCTGTCTCTTGGCCAGTATATTTCAGCCAGCAGTAAATAATAAATAGCCCGGGTCCTGATAAAACCCTCTCCACGCTAACGTGCCCCACACGCTGGTGGAGATATTGCCATAACTGGATTTCCATTTTATTCTTGGGTGCGAAATCTGCATGACTCCCCTCGGAAGCCACGGGAACATACTGGCCGTCTCTCCAGATCAGCAGGGCCATGCCCAGACCGGTGCCGGGAGCGATGATCCCCTTGGCCGCTCCCTTGGCCGCCCTTACCTGATTCAATGAAAATAGTTCTCGCTTGGTCAAAAGCGGAACAGCACAAGCGGTCGCCGCCAGATCATTGACCAGCATCACCTGGTCCCAACCAAAACGACGCTTGAGGCTTCTCTCGGACACATCCCAAGGGAGATTGGTGGTTTTGCATCGGCCATTCATGACCGGACCGGCTATACCAAAGCAGGCACTGGAAATTGAAACATCGTGCTTTTCCAGAAAGCGATGAATGATATGCGACAAACTTGGCGCCTCCAAGCTTGAATAGGTCGCCGCGACCTTCAGAATGGGTCGCCTTTTCCCCCTGATGAACAGACCCAAGTTGGTTTTAGTTCCCCCAATATCTCCCGCTAAAATGAATGTCTCTTGATTAGCAACAGTCATTGGTCCCCTTTCCATTTAAAGTCTTTTTACACGTATCATGTTGGTAGAACCTGGCTCTGCCACAGGATGGCCTGCAGTGATGACCACCAATTCTCCTTTTGAGACTTGTCCTGTTTCCAGGGCAGACTGGGCCGCCTTATCAAACATATCATCCGTATCCTTGGGATCAGCCACCAAACGCGGCAGGCAACCCCAGACAAGGGTGAGCCTCCGGACCGTGTTCTGGTTAGGAGACAGTGCAATGATGGGGCGTGCAGGCCTGAAACGTGAGATCTGTCTGGCCGTCTGGCCCGACTGCGTGGGTGCAACGATGGCAGAGGCGTCAAGGCAATCCGCCACCACGCAGGAGGCATGAGCCACGGACTCTGGAATATCGTTCTTGGGCGTTAATTTCGCAGGTCCCTCATAGAGGCCCCCCTGTTCAGCGCTCTCGATGATGCGACTCATAAACTGAACCGCCCTGACCGGGTAGTTGCCATTGGCTGTCTCCTCGGAGAGCATGACCGCATCCGTACCATCCAGGACGGCATTGGCCACATCCGTGGCCTCCGCCCTCGTGGGGCGGGGAGAATCCACCATGGAGCGGAGCATCTGCGTAGCCGTGATGACCGGTTTCCCCAAAGCATTGGCCTTGCGGATCAACATCTTCTGGACAATTGGGACGCTTTCAAGGGGGATCTCAACGCCTAGATCACCACGGGCCACCATGATACCGTCAGCCGCCTCCAAGATCTCGTCAATGCGCTGGACAGCTTCGTGTTTCTCGATCTTCGCTATAACCGGCGTATCTTTTTTGCTCTTCCGAATAACCTCTTTGGCTGTCACGATCTCCTCAGCTTTCCTGACAAAGGACAGGGCTACATAATCCACCTCGTTCTCCAGACCAAACAGGAGGTCTTTGAGGTCCTTCTCGGTCAGGGAAGGGGCCTGGATCGTTCGCGTGGGCAGATTGAGACCTTTGTGGGAGGTGAGCACTCCGCCTGTTATGACCTCACAGTAGACATTAAAACGGTCTGCTCCCTTGACAATCAGCTCCATGAAGCCGTCAGCCAAAAGGATGTGGTCACCCTCTCTGACTTCCGCCGGCAGATTTGGGTAAGATACAGACACCCTTTCGCTGGTCCCTTCAACATCTTGGTTCGTCAAGATAAAGGTTTGTCCTGTCTCAAGCCTGACGCCAGGGTCAGGCAAGCGTCCCACCCGGATCTTCGGCCCGGCCAGATCCTGTACGATGGCTACTGGTTGATCCAATTCATCGGAGACACTTCGGATGAGGCGGATCTTGTCCTTATGCTCACGGCGGCTTCCATGGGAAAAGTTTAATCTGGCCACATTCATCCCATTTTGGATTAACGCACGGATGACCTCCGGCGATTCGCTGGCCGGACCGATGGTACAGACAATCTTAGTCCTTGGCATAGGTCTACTTTCCTGGTCTTCTGCCGTTTTGCTTTCTCACAACCCTTCTGGCTCATACAGAAAAAGCCTTGGATGGTGTGAAGCCCCCCAACCCTTCCGGGTAGGGGTTTCTGCCTTGCGGCAGCACTTCGCGTCCGGGGAGTAAGCCGGACAAGGGCATGAAACGGACAGGTCATTTGCTTATGGTCAGTATAGAAGAATGACGTTAAGAGTCAATGGTAAAGCATCACACTCAGGTTGGGGCCGAAAGGCTGGTTTATTGATTGAAAGGGAATGAGGCAAGCTATGCGTAAAAAACTCGGCGGCATGCAGTGATGATTATGCAAAGATTTCGGAGACCAAGATCGTCATGGTGCCCGCAGATTTACATCATATCCTTGTCACTCTGCTCTACGGCGCGATCAATCTCAGCCTTGAGTTGAGGCGGCAGGCCAGGAATATCTACACTTAGAAACCCTCGCACAATCGTTGCTGTGGCCTCATCTTCGCTCAGACCACGAGACATCAGATAAAGAATCTCTTCTTGAGCGATCTTGCCCACGGCTGCTTCGTGAGACATTTCCACCCCATCTACCTTGCCCTCCAATTCCGGTATGGCATGAATGGACCCACCGTTCAGAATCAGGCCCCGGCACTCCAGATGGGCCTTTACCCTGGGCACCTCACCCACCAGGTCCCCCCGGGCAATAATATTTCCGCCATTGGTGATGGCGCGGGAAACGATCTCGGCTCGCGTCTCCGCCTCTTTCAAGAAGATGCGACCGCCCACGTCCATTTCAGAACCAGGGCTTCCCACAAGCAGGCTATAAAAACGGGCCACAGCCCCCTTCCCCACGAGGTGGGTGGTAGGATACATCTGAAGGGACTTCACTGGTCTCATACAAATGTAATTGTTCAGAAAAAGACCGCCCGCCTCAACTCTTCCTACTGACCTGGGCCGCACCATCATCTCCTCGGCCCAGTGGTGTATCATCGTGAAGCTGAGTTTGGCGTCCTTTTTGACGTAAAACTCGGAGATCCCCACGTGGAGTCCTCGTCGCAAATGGGCTGCCGTCGCACAACCCGTAATGATATGCAGCTCCGAGCCTTCTTCGGCAATAATAATGTTATGTACATTCTGGCTTAAGCCTTCCTTTTCCAAATACAAACACGCCTGCACAGGATAGATGACCTTGGTACCCGGAAGGGCCCTGATGACATAGCCGTCATGTAAGTCGAGCTGCGCTCTGGCCGTATACTTGTCTGTGTCCACAGCCATCAATTTCCAGTAGTAATCCTCCACCCAGTCATATTGTTTCAGCGCTTCCTTGATCGGCATCACTTCCAGCCCTTCCTGCTTGGAATGGGCGTAGAGCACTGCAGTATCCTTTTGCACATAGGTCCCCGACCTCTCCGATTCCTCGGCATCAACCCCTGCCAGCAGCATCCGTTTCTTATCAGCTTCAGATAAGGTACTCAGATCCTCTACATAATCATGGGGAACAGGTTCCGACTCGTATGCGTCAAGATCAATGTCCGGTCCAATCGTCGCCTTCTTCTCTTTGGCCTGGGCAGCCTTTTCATCTAAATCGCGCATCTTACACACTCCCCATATCCTACTTCACTGATACACCTGAAAATTTCCCGCGGGTTGCTCGTGCAGGTCAACACGCCCTCATAGAGCACTTGTCCTTTGTCTGCGGTCACGTAATCCAGGATAAACCCGGTGTGAGTAATGATCAGCCCCATCTTGGTTCGTTCATTACGTCGCTGTTTCTGGGTTTTACCAGCATTCACCTTAAAATCCCGCTGCAGCAGTCGGCTGATCGTGCCCCCTATGAGGGAAATATTTTCTAAGTCAACACCTGACTCTGGCTCATCAAAAAGCAACAGATCTGCATCCTGCGCCATCAACTGCAGCAGTTCCGAGCGTTTGATCTCACCACCCGAAAAGCCCGCATTGATGTCACGCTCAAGAAACTCGGAAAAGTTCACCTTTTCGGCCAGGGCCTCCACATCCACCTCGCCTTTTGTGCAGATCTGAACCATCTGTCTGGTCTTCACGCCATGAATCGTGGGCGGCCGCTGGTAAGACATGCCAATACCCAACTTTGCCCGCTCGTTCACCGGCATATTGGTGATGTCTTCACCTTTAAAGAAAATCTTTCCACCAGTGACCCTGTACTGGGGATAACCCATAATCGTCATCAGTAACGATGTTTTGCCCGACCCGTTCGGGCCAAATAACACGTGGGTTTCACCCGGATGAATTTCTAGATCAATGTGCTTCAAGATTTCCTTATCCCCAAGCTTGACCTGTAAATCCTCGATCACTAACATTTTCTTCTCTCCTAACCCGGACAAGCCGGAATTCAGACACTGGAAAATTCCTTAATCCCTAAATTGAAGCTCCCTGCCCTCCCGGGTGGGGGTTTGCTTCGCGGGCTTACGCGCCCGGTAAGAAAAAAACCATTTTATATAAGCTCTTCGTCAATGAAAACAGTCTTATTTTTTCACCAAATTTCGCCCTCTAGATCTAGATATGGATTCCGCGGTATTTGGATCACTTGCTTTTACTTGTCTCTCTTGGTCGCAAAGGGCGCCATTCCGAAATATATTAAGAATCAAAGATTAAAGAACATATCAACAAAAGGAATCCATAAAAGAAAAATACCACGAATTGTAAAAAGTTCAAGGGAGAAGTTGGAAAATGATGTGCTGAAAGGCCAAAATAGCTTTGCCAAAATTTAGAGAATTGCGCCCATGACCGTATCATGAAGCAGTGGTCGAAAGGCCTTGATTCGTTCATTTTCCCGGGTGGGATGAATGCGGTTGGTCAGGAGAATCACAATCACACCTTTCCGAAGGTCCATCCAAAAGGAGGTCCCGGTAAAACCAAGGTGGCCCACACTTTCATTAGAAAAATAATGTCCGCTGCTGGAATTGGTTTCCGAAGGGGTATCAAACCCCAGGGCCCAACTCCCCAGGTCGGACTGGCGCTCAAAAAAGGTTTGAACCACACCCCTGTCAAATAATCCGGTATTTGATTTTCCGGTATAGGCATTTAAGAGCGCTTCAAGAAGCTGGCATACGTCTTGGGCTGTACCAAATAGCCCGGCATGGCCTGCCACCCCTCCCAGGGCATAGGCATTTTCATCATGCACTTCGCCTTCCAGGATCTTACCCCGCCAGGGGCAGTCCTCTGTTGCCGCAAAGTGGTGATTTTCTTTGGGTTGGCTCTGATTTAAAGGGATAAAAAAAAGATGCTCGAGTCCTAACGGGCGATATATGGATCTCTCCACAAAAGCATCAAGTTTTTCTTCGGAAGCAACCTCTACGGCCCATTCCAGGACCATGTATCCGAGATCACTGTACACAGAAGCCCGGCCAGGTTCATGAATGACGTCTTCATCAATAAGGAGGTCCCTGAGCTTGCTTTTTCGATCAGCAGGCGGAAGCTTAATCAGCGTCTTGTAATAGGGCCGGTAGTCAGGAAAGCCAGAGGTGTGGGAAAGGAGTTGACGGATGGTGACCTCTTTTTTGTTGGTCTCTGAAAAAGCGGTTATTGCGGTACCCAATGTCTGATCCAGATTCAGTTTTTTCTGCTGAACCAGGCGCATCAGGCCGACTGTGGTTGCAAGCGGCTTGGTCAAAGATGCCAGGTCAAACACCGTATGGGTTGTCATGGGCCTTTCAGGTATGAGCCGGGCTCGGCCGAATGCCTCGAAAAATAGCACCCGCCCCTCCCTGGCAATAAGAAGCACGCCACCCGGGAATACACGCTCATCAACGCCCTGCTGCATTAATTCACGCGCGGCCTTCATACCTTCTCCCCTCGGAGGTGGCCGGCTCCCTGAATTGGAGGGTGCAGGTCTGGGTGTCCAGGGTCGCCTTCAGCCCAATAGGCACTGTCAGATTTCCCGGGCCGTGTCCCAGGTCAAATCCGGCCAGGATAGGGACACCCGTGTAGCCAAAGGTCTCTTTGACAATACCGTATATGTGCTCAAGAGAACCACAGTCTTGAAAAGAACCCAGCATGACCCCGGCAACCTCGTCCAGGTAGCCCCCCAGTTTCAGTTGAGAAAGCATCCGATCGATGCGGTAGGGAGCCTCTCCCCGATCTTCCAAAAAAATGAGGTGGCCTTCAAACCGGGGCTCAAAGGGTGTGCCTATGAGATGGCACAGGGTGGTCAAATTGCCACCCAACAAGGGGCCTGAGGCTTTACCCGGATGTAAGACAACGGCCCTGGACGGCTTAAACTCAAGGGGCCGATTGGAGGCAATGGCATCCAGCAAGGCCAAGCGACTCTTTTCAGAACCTTTTCCCAGGGTGGTCACCACCGGCCCATGAAACGTAACAAGTCCACATCTGCCATAAATCGTCACAAGGAGGCCGGTAATGTCGCTAAATCCGACCAAGATTTTTGGTTGGGCAGAGATCGTCTCAAAGTTGAGCAAAGAAAGAAGCTTCATGGAGCCGAATCCACCCCGGGCACAGAAGATGGCCTTGACTGATTCATCTTCAAACAGCTTCATGAACAAAGCTGCCCGTTCAGTGTCTGAGCCAGCAAGGTATCCATGCCGCCTGAATAGATTCCCGGGAATCTTCACCTGAAAGCCCATCAATTCGAGCGCAGAGATCCCGCGCTCAAAGGCCTGCTGATCAAAGGGGGAGGCCGGCGCTGAAATACCAATGGTATCGCCAGGGCGTAGCGTTGGGGGTTTGATAAGAGCTTGTTCCACAAATCAAAACTAACACGGAACCTATTGGATTGTAAAGGTTTGTGATTGGAATTGAGGGTTGTGTTTATCATTGTTGACAGAGGAAGCACAAAGTGTTACCTAAATTGGCACCATTTTGGCACATGGATGTCGGGGCGTGGCGCAGTCTGGAAGCGCACCTGAATGGGGTTCAGGGGGTCGGAGGTTCAAATCCTCTCGCCCCGACCAAACGAAACTTTGCGATTTTCGGGTGGAAAATGAAGACTCGCTCAGCCTCGCTTCCGCTCGGCTTCGCTCGCTATAAGTCCTTTTATATTCAGGAATTAACCCTAACGTTGCATAAATTTTTTGAGGGTTTGCGCTCATGGTGAGGGTGAGCTCGCCTTGGGGACGTGTGAGACGCCCAGCGCGTTGAATGATCCGATGCCTGAGGGTATCCAAAGTCTGGAAGGTCCAAGCCGCGGGTCGTTTGGGAAGAGCCCGGGGCGATGCAGGGTTAGCCAGCATTTGTATTTCGCGGGACAAGTTGTGAGCCATCATGGCACACAGTGTAAATATCTGGTTGCCTGCCAATCGTCTCGTAGCAATGACGTCGAGGCCGGCATCGTTCTTGGCATCACCGAAGATGCCTTCCTGCGAGCCACGCCCATTGTGGAACACAACCACGCTCTTTGCCGATTCGCTCTTGTTTGTAACGATGACTTTGTAGTCGTAATCGAAGTCCCGGGGTTCGAACAGATGCAGTTGCAGTGGGCCTTTGTATTGTTTTTTCCTTTTCTTGCGAGTGAATATGAATCGGTATGTTGTATCCCAAGACTTGGGTTTCCACTTGGCCTCAAAGCATGACCAGTCGTTGTCGATGCGCCTCCAGCGTTTTCGCTGTTCGATCATGTCTTTGAGCATTGGGAATCTTTCGAATGGAGCAGAGGCCGTAAACCTGACATTACGACTATCGAGCACTGGTAGCACTTTCTTGCTGAAGAAGGCAGAATCCAACCGCGACTCAAAAGTGGTATTTTTAAACTCGTTTCGTGCTTTGTCAAAACAGCGCATAATAAACTCAGGGGCGCCATTGGAGTCGTGAACATTTCCAGGCCTGTGATGAATGTCAAAAAATTGGCTCGTTTGCGCCACGGTGCAAAACAATGGATAGTAACTGCGGTCCCCCTTTTTCCTTTTGTTGTATCCGACAGCCGTGCCTTCTGCATGGGCCTTGGTCGTGAGCACTGAGCCGTCAAAATCAAAGGTTAAGCGGGGCAGTTGCTCGCGTTTAAGCCCCTCGACAACGAGCGAACATAACAGGTCCCGAACCTTGTCGGCTTCCTCACATTGCATTTGTGAAAGCGCACGGGAAACGGTCGAAACATCCGGTAGCTTGCGCAAACCCAATAGACGAAGAACCAAAGGATCATCACGATAGTAATCGAGTTCGCGTAGACGCCAAAAACCAAGCAGAAGATGAACAATGAGTAGCAGTACAACGAGATGACGTCCGAAGATAGGCGATATCTTCAAGTGGCTGAAACATTTTTTCAACCGGCGCTTCAGATTCATTTTCATAAAAAGCGCCTGGAATATCAATAAGCCTGAAAAGGAAGTGAGTTTTTGGTCTTCGAAACGAATGGTCGGAATTTTGTGGAATTTAGCATGAATTTGTGCTTTACTGGATTTCACTTGCGGTGCCCTCCTGGATCGGGTTTTGTTTTTGTAGTTAAAAGCATTCTAACCCAGTATCCATGGGCATCGCAAGTATCTTTTTGACTAGAAGTACTAGTTTTTTATGCAACTATAGAGTAAAGAATGTGACAGCCAACAGCGGATAAAAGGGAAATCAAAGATTTCCCCAAATTGCCTTCGGCAACTCCTTTTATCCGCAGAACGTTAGGCGAAATGTTTAAAGCAAATTCATAAAGAAAGTTAAGGAGGTGAATAAGGTGAGAAATCTAAGAAGACCGAATGCTAATGATGCAACAGGGACATTCAATCGTTCCAGGAACGCTGTTCCAATGTCTGGGCTTTGCACAAGGTGCATTGACGGATGTAAAGGGGGATGTGAGGTTTGGTTGGCATCGTTTAGAGGAAGGGAAGTGTTGTATCCCCAGCCCTTTGGGAAGATAACTGCAGGAGCAGATAAGGACTATCCTGTGGACTACTCCCACTTGAATATTCAGGGCTATGCAAGAGGAGCAAAGGGCTTGGAAGGTGAAGCTGGTCCTGATAAGGCTATCTTTTCGAATGTTGATACTACGACAGAATACGGATGGGAGAAGAAAGTGAAGATGCTCCTTCCCATTTTCACAGGAGCATTGGGCTCTACCAAGATAGCTCGCAGAAACTGGGAACATTTTGCAGTAGGTGCTGCTATTTCAGGCATTACAATCGTGTGTGGTGAAAATGTATGTGGTGTAGACCCCGAACTTGAGCTTGATTCAAAAGGAAAAGTAAAGAAATCGCCGGAGATGGATCGTAGAATAGAGATATACAGAAGGTTTCATGAAGGATATGGAGAGATACTCGTTCAGATGAATGTTGAAGACAGAAGGCTTGGTGTTGCTGAATATATTGCAAACAAACATAACCTTGAGACAATCGAACTCAAATGGGGGCAGGGAGCCAAAAGCATAGGTGGCGAGATAAAAGTAAAAACGATAGAGAGAGCGATTGAACTTAAGAAAAGAGGATATATTGTTTTGCCTGATCCCGAAAATCCAGCAATTAGAGAAGCCTATAAGGGAGGAGGGATCAAGGAATTTGAGAGACATTCAAGGCTTGGGTTTGTTAGTAAGGAATCCTTCATGGAAGAAGTAGATAGGCTAAAGAGAATTGGGTTCAAGAGAATCACACTGAAGACTGGTGCTTACTCCGCTGTTGAGCTGGCGATG
>QMMN01000057.1 GCA_003647275.1 Deltaproteobacteria bacterium | reverse complement strand
CTTCGTGATCGCCGACGTCAGTGTGGTCTTCCCATGATCAATGTGACCAATCGTCCCAACATTCACATGCGGCTTCACGCGCTCAAACTTCTTCTTCGCCATCTTGCGTCCCTCCCTGCGGTTATAGGATAATCATAGTCAATCCTTACAAGACCTCTAAACCCCTTTTTCCCCTTAATGACCAGGGCAATCGATTGTGAAACTGGCTTATAACCAAAAAACTGCATAATAATTAGGTTGCCCGCCATTGGGTCATGGACCTCAGATCTTGGCATCGTCAATGTTTCTGATCTTATGTATTGGAATCAACCTTGGCATGGTTTATGTCTTTATTTTTTCCGCTCTAATGAAACAGGGTCATTTCCCCCAAAAAAAAGACAAAATAACCAGACAACCCATTGAGGGCTGCCTGGTGCGGGTTACGAGTTTGACCCCTGTAACTAACGCCTAACGCGGAACTGGTAACCCACAACTGCCTTCTTCTTACCATCTATAATGAGCAAAGGCCTTGTTGGCCTCGGCCATTCGGTGTGTATCCTCCCTTTTCTTAATGGTCGAACCCCGCCGATTGGCAGCATCCATCAACTCAGCAGCCAGCTTTTCAGGCATATTTTTTTCTGAACGTTTTCGTGCAAAGGAAATCAACCACCTAATCCCCAGTGCGGTCTGGCGAGTCGCTCGAACCTCTACCGGCACCTGATAGGTGGAGCCGCCTACACGGCGTGATTTGACCTCAATGAGGGGTTTGGCATTCTCCATAGCCCTTTCAAAAACCTTCAGGGGCGGCTCCTTAGCTCTCTTTTCGATAATCCCAAGGGCATCGTACAATATAGACTCCGCCACACTCTTTTTGCCATCCTTCATCAGAGAGTTGATAAACTTAGCTACCAACTTACTCTTATATTTCGGGTCAGGCAGAATAGGCCGTTTTTGGACCTCTCGTTTTCTGGGCATATATTGCTCCTGCTTGTGGTTTCTTCCCCTATTCGTTATCCATTATCCGATCCACGATTCACTTTGGCCGCTTGGTGCCATATTTTGATCGCCCCTGTCTTCGGTCCTGAACACCGACGGAATCGAGTGTGCCTCGGACGATATGATAGCGGACCCCAGGGAGATCTTTAACCCGCCCTCCTCGAACGAGTACAACCGAATGTTCCTGAAGGTTGTGCCCCATGCCAGGGATATAGGTCGTTACCTCAATACCATTGGTCAAACGAACCCTGGCCACCTTTCTCAAAGCTGAATTCGGTTTTTTGGGCGTGGTCGTATATACACGCGTACATACACCACGTTTTTGGGGACACTGTTTAAGGGCAGGCGTGTTAGACTTTTTCCTCACACGCTCTCGCCCTTTTCTTATCAACTGATTGATGGTAGGCATACGCTTTACCTCATGAGTCACAATCGCGCCCGATTGGGGTGAACTAACGGCCCCGGACAGGCCTGAAATAATATGGACGCAAAAATTTTTTTATCTAGCACCAGAATTTGGTTTTGTCAATAACTTTTTCTGCCATTTTCTCAGGCCCGCGCCGCCTCATCCCCGAGAGCAACCCCTGAGTCCCCAAAACCCTCAGGTTCCTCAACTGATTCCTCACCCTCTAGCACAACATGGGCCCCTCTGTACTGCCTCATTCCGGTGCCAGCCGGTATAATACGCCCCATAATCACATTCTCTTTTAGGCCCTTTAAGTGATCAACCCTCCCTGCAATAGCCGCCTCGGTCAGCACCTTGGTGGTTTCTTGAAATGATGCTGCAGAGATGAAACTCTCGGTACTTAGCGACGCCTTGGTAATTCCCAAAAGGAGAGGTTTGGCAACAGCAGGCTTACCACCCTTGGCGACCACCTCCTGGTTGACCTCTTCAAAACGCGTCTTTTCAACATGTTCTTCCAGGATAAAGTCTGTATCCCCTGGATCCACGATCTTTACCCGCTTTAACATCTGGCGCACGATGACCTCGATATGCTTGTCGTTAATTCTAACACCCTGCAGACGGTACACCTCTTGGACTTCGTCTACCAGATACCGGGCCAGGGGAAGCTCCCCTCGGATATTCAAGATGTCGTGGGGATTGGCCGATCCTCCCATCACGGGGTCGCCCGCCTTCAGGTAATCCCCCTCCAACACGTTAATGTGTTTTCCTTTTGGAATCAGGTATTCTTTTTTCTCACCAACATCAGGGGGTGTTACAGTAATCTTCTGCCTCCCCTTGGCTCCCTTGGAAATACTCACGTACCCGTCAATCTCGCTAAGAATCGCAGCCTCTTTGGGTTTTCGACACTCAAACAGCTCGGCCACACGGGGAAGACCACCCGTAATATCCTTGGTTTTGGTGGTCTCCCTGGGAAGCTTGGCAATAACACTCCCGGCATTGACGGTATCCCCCTCATCGACCATGAGAATGGCGCCCACCGGGAGAAAGTACCGGGCCCTACCCCCAGAGGGGAGCTTGGCAGTCTTACCATCTTTATCCTTTATGGAGATTCTGGGACGAACGTCTGCGTCTTTGTGTTGGACAATCACTTGACTCGCCTTGCCTGTTACAGGGTCAACCTTCTCCTGCATGGTCGACCCCGGTAAGATGTCCCCGAATTTAACAGTGCCACCTGTCTCGGTAAGAATTGGGGTCGTGTAAGGATCCCACGTGACGAGCAGTTCACCAGGCTTGACCTTTTGACCGTCTTTGACCCTAAAATGGGCACCGTAGATAACCGGATATCGCTCCCGCTCGCGGTCCTGACTATCCACAATGGCGAACTCCCCGCCCTGGCGATTCATAACGACAAATTCTCCCTCGGCATTCTCGACTGTATTCAGGCCGATGTACTTAACACGACCGGCATTTACAGCCCTGAAATCGGCTTGCTCTGCCGCCCGACGGGCTGTACCCCCAATATGGAAGGTCCGCATCGTGAGCTGTGTACCGGGTTCACCGATAGATTGGGCTGCCAAGATTCCGATTGGTATGCCAACCTCCACGGAATCGCCATAACCCAAATCACGGCCATAACACTTGCAACACACCCCATCTCGGGATTTACATGTCAGTACCGAACGGATTTTAACCTTTGTGAGACCTGCGTTGTCAATCTTGGCAACCTTGTCTTCGTCAATCTCTTCGTTGGCACGGACCAGCACCTCATCCGTGTAAGGATCTCGAATATCCTCTAAGGCCACCCGTCCCAGTACGCGCTCACCAACCTTTTGAATAATTTCGCCGCCCTCTACAAGGGGTTCCACCTCAATCCCCATGAGGGTGCCACAATCTTCTTCGGTCGTCACACAATCCTGGGCAACGTCTACCAGCCGACGGGTCAGATATCCTGAATTTGCCGTTTTAAGGGCAGTATCGGCCAGGCCTTTCCGCGCACCGTGGGTTGAGCTAAAGTACTGAAGCACGGTGAGCCCCTCCCGAAAGTTGGCCGTAATAGGGGTCTCGATGATCTCACCAGAGGGTTTGGCCATCAGGCCTCGCATCCCTGCCAGCTGTCGCATCTGGTCCTTGCTCCCCCTTGATCCTGAATCGGCCATCATATATATAGGATTAAAGCTCGCTTCCTTGATTGGTTGGCCTCTTTCGTCCAAAACCGGCCGACCCTCAGAGTCCTCAACAGGAGCAATCTTCATCTCTTCCATCATCTCATTGGCAACATCAGTGGTCGCCTTGGCCCAAATATCAACAACCTTATTATATTTTTCCCCTCGGGTTATCAGGCCCTCGGTATACTGCTCATTGATTTCGGCAACCTGTTGTTGGGCCTTCTTGATGATGTCCCATTTCTTTTTAGGTGTGACCATGTCATCCACGCATATAGAGACGCCTGCCTCGGTAGCATATCGATAGCCAATGTCCTTCAAGCGGTCTGCAAGGACAACCGTGGCTTTACCCCCTAAGATTCGATAGCAGTGGTTGATCAGCTGGCTCAGGGCCTTTTTATTCATGACCTTATTGATAAGCTCAAAGGGGATCTCCATCCTCTTTTCCATAACTTTGAATAGGTGATAGCACCCATCCGCCTCGATCACATGGCTGGACTGCCCAACGTCAAGGGCAAAGATGGCCTCGATATCCGATCGACTTATCCCGTAAACCTCTTCAAGCTGCTCACACCGCACAAATCCCATGTTACCATCCCGGGCGCGATCCGTGCTCTTTGAGATCCTTTGTGCCAACTGGCCAAAATCCTCACCATTTTTGAGATCAGCAACGGCTGCTTTAGCCTCCTCCTCTGAAAAGACCATGATATGATACAACTGCACAATCGGTTCATGAGGAAGGACCTCCCAAAGGATTACACGCCCCACCGTGGTCTCCACGCGCTGGCCACTAAGGCGAACCACGATCTTGGCATGAAGGTCTACCTCGCCCGCATCGTAAGCAGAGCGCACTTCTTCAGGGTTGGCAAAAATCTTGCCCTCTCCCTTTGAACCAGAAACCGCACGGCTCATGTAATAAATCCCCAACACAATATCCTGGGTCGGTACAATGATAGGATCGCCATTGGCCGGGGAAAGGATGTTGTTAGAAGACAGCATAAGGACCCGGGATTCAATTTGAGATTCTATTGAAAGCGGGACATGAACTGCCATTTGGTCCCCGTCAAAATCAGCATTAAAAGCAGTGCAGACTAACGGGTGAAGCTGAATCGCCTTGCCTTCAATCAGGATCGGTTCAAAGGCCTGCATCCCCAGCCGGTGCAGTGTTGGAGCGCGGTTCAGGATAACTGGATACTCCTTCACCACTTCGTCCAGGGTATCCCACACCTCGGGGGTTTCCCGTTCGACAAGCTTTTTGGCACTCTTAACTGTGGTGACCAACCCCTTTTCCTCAAGTCTGTAAAAGACAAAAGGCTTAAAGAGTTCCAGAGCCATCTTCTTGGGAAGGCCACACTGATGGAGGCGCAATTCCGGCCCTATGGCAATGACGGTGCGCCCTGAATAGTCAACCCGCTTGCCCAACAGGTTTTGTCGAAAGCGACCCTGTTTTCCCCTCAATGCATCACTCAAAGACTTGAGTGGACGCCTGTTCGGCCCTGTAACAACCCTGCCGTATCGGCCATTGTCAAACAGCACGTCCACGGACTCTTGCAGCATTCTTTTTTCGTTCCGTATGATGATGTCAGGTGCCCGGAGATCTTTAAGCCGCTTCAGGCGGTTGTTGCGGTTGATCACCCTCCGATACAGGTCATTTAGATCAGATGTGGCAAATCTCCCTCCTTCCAAGGGGACCAGTGGCCGCAGGTCGGGGGGCAGTACAGGAATGACATCCATTATCATCCACTCGGGCCGATTCCCAGAGTTCCGAAACGCCTCAACGACCCTGAGCTGCTTGGCCAGTTTTTTTCGCTTGGCTTCCGAACCTGTACTCAGGATTTCCGTCCGTAGCCTATTGTATTCCTTGTCCAAATCGAGCCCTTCGAGAAGGACCTTGATGGCTTCAGCCCCGATGCCAACTTCAAATGTATGGCCGTATTTTTCTACTGCCTCCCGGTATCTCTCCTCGGTAAGAAGCTGGCGCGGGGCAAGACCGGTCTCCTTAGGATCTATAACAATATAAGCATCAAAGTAGAGGACCTTTTCGAGTTCCTTCAGCGTGATATCCAGCAGGTTTCCGATCTTGCTGGGCAGGCTTCTCAAAAACCATATATGGGCTACCGGTGTAGCCAGCTCAATGTGGCCCATGCGTTCACGGCGGACCTTTGATTGAATGACCTCGACCCCGCACTTTTCACAGACCACACCCCGGTGTTTCATCCTTTTATATTTGCCGCAGTTACATTCATAATCCTTGGTGGGGCCGAAGATCTTCGCACAGAAAAGCCCGTCTCGCTCCGGCTTAAAGGTTCGGTAGTTTATCGTTTCAGGCTTTTTGATCTCCCCGTAGGACCACTCTCTGATCTTGTCAGGCGATGCCAGCGCGATGCGAACCGCTGTATAGCTCAGCGGGTCTTTGGGTCTGGCAAAGAAACTGTATAAGTCTTCCAAGATGTACTCCTTTTCCTATTTCTTTCCTATGCTCAATTTTTCTTTTCCAGAAGCTCGACATCTAAACCCAAAGCCTCTAATTCCTTAACCAGGACATTAAATGATTCGGGGAGACCGGCCTCAAGCACATTCTCCCCCTTGACGATTTTTTCATACATGCGGGTCCTGCCGGCCATGTCATCTGATTTCACTGTCAAAAACTCCTGAAGGGCATAGGCCGCGCCGTAGGCCTCCATGGCCCAGACTTCCATCTCGCCAAGTCGCTGCCCGCCAAACTGTGCCTTTCCTCCCAGGGGTTGCTGGGTTACCAGGGAATAAGGTCCAATGGAACGGGCATGGATCTTGTCGTCCACCAGGTGGTGAAGTTTCATCATGTACATAATGCCAACTGTCACCTTGGTGGCAAAGGGCTCCCCAGTACGTCCGTCATAGAGCGTAGCCTGGCCCTTCACGGGACAGCCGGCCTCAGCCAGTAAGTCCTTGATCTCGCTCTCTTTAGCGCCATCAAAGACCGGGGTAGCCATATAGGCCCCCTCCCGGTAACGCTTAGCAAAATTTATCAGATCTCGGTCGTCTAAGCGGGCGATTTGTTTCTTCTCCTCGGTCGAAGGAAAAACCGATTTTAGCTTCTTCCTTAAGGCCTTGTGATTCTCTGAACGAACCAATTCATTGATTTGATCCCCCAAACCTTTGGCTGCCCATCCCAAATGGGTTTCGAGGATCTGGCCAACATTCATACGGGATGGTACGCCTAGGGGGTTGAGTACAATATCCAAAGGTGTGCCATCTTCAAAATAAGGCATGTCCTCCTGTGGCAGAATGCAAGAAACGACCCCTTTGTTCCCATGCCGGCCTGCCATCTTGTCGCCCACTGAAAGCCTTCGTTTCATGGCCACATAGATCTTGACCATTTTGATCACACCGGGTGGAAGCTCATCACCCCTTTCGTATCGACTCGTCTGGTTCTCAAAACGTTTGCGGACCTGATCGCATTGCTGCCGGTACCGTTCCACGATGTCATTCATTTGAGCAGCCACATTGGCATCCTTCAGCTCCAGCGCGGCCATTTGAGATACAGGAATTTTCGAAAGGGCCTCAGCCGAAATACGCTCGCCCTTCTTAATAAGCTGAACCTTCCCTTTCTTGAAAGGGGCCGCACAGGTCTGGTCCACCAAAAGCTCTCTGAGGCTTTCTCTGGCGACTTCCTCAATGATGGCCAGCTCGTCATCTCGATCCCTCTCAAGGGCTTCAATCTCGTGTTTCTCAATACTTTGGGTACGTGCATCCTTGTCCACACCTCTCCTGGAAAAGACCTTGGCATCAATCACAACACCGTTTACACCAGGGGGCACACTGAGAGAGGTATCCTTTACATCGCCTGCCTTCTCTCCAAAGATGGCCCTGAGGAGCTTCTCCTCTGGGGATAGCTGGGTCTCACCCTTGGGGGTAATTTTCCCTACCAAGATATCCCCCGGCTTGACCTCTGCCCCAAGCCGAATGATGCCGCTGTCGTCCAGGTTTTTTAATGCCTCCTCTCCTACGTTCGGTATGTCACGTGTGATCTCCTCTTTACCCAGCTTGGTATCACGAGCCACCGTCTCAAGCTCTTCAATATGAATCGATGTGAAAACCCCGTCTCGTACCAGGCGCTCACTCACCAGAATAGAATCCTCAAAGTTATATCCCCCCCAAGGCATAAACGCGACCATCACGTTTTTGCCCAGCGCAAGCTCTCCTCTTTTTGTAGCTGGGCCATCTGCGATCACATCCCCTCTCTTTACACGATCACCCTTATTGACAATAGGCCGTTGATTAAAACAGGTATTCTGGTTGGAGCGCGAGAATTTTGTTAGGTTATAAATCGTTACCTGCCTGCCAGAGCCATTCCCGTCTCCGCTGTGCTTGACCACAATGCGCTTTGCATCCACATCTACCACTTCACCGTCGCACTCAGCGACAACGGTGACCCCTGAATCTTTCGCCACCACGCCTTCCACCCCGGTGCCGACGAGTGGGGCGCTGCTTACAAGCAGGGGGACAGCTTGGCGCTGCATGTTAGAACCCATGAGGGCCCTGTTGGCATCGTCATTTTCCAGAAATGGAATCAGTGATGCCGAGACACTCACCAACTGATCAGGGGAGATGTCCATGAGCTCAATTTCTTCTCGTTTGACCATCAAGAATTCGCCACCAATGCGGGCCGAGACCAGCGGATTCGCAAATCGGCCCTCTTCATCTAAGGGCGCATTCGCTTGAGCAATGGGGTGTTTTTCTTCGTCCAAAGCGGTCAAGAATTTGACCGTGTCTGTGACCTGGCCGTCCTTAACCACCCGGTAAGGCGTCTCAATAAAACCAAACTTGTTCACCCGGGCATAGGTGCTCAACGAGACAATGAGACCAATATTAGGCCCCTCTGGCGTCTCAATGGGACAGATACGTCCATAGTGTGTGGGATGCACGTCCCGGACCTCAAAGCCTGCACGTTCACGGGTAAGTCCCCCCGGGCCCAAGGCACTTAAGCGCCGTTTATGGGTGATTTCTGAAAGCGGATTCGTTTGATCCATGAACTGTGAAAGCTGGCTGGTGCCAAAGAACTCCTTGATCACGGCAGAAACCGGCTTGGAATTAATCAGGTCATGCGGCATCAGTGCCTCAATCTCCTGAAGGCTCATCCGTTCCTTGATGGCACGTTCCATCCTCACCAGCCCTATACGGTATTGGTTTTCCAAGAGTTCCCCCACGGCCCGCACCCGTCGGTTCCCCAGATGGTCGATATCATCAATCGGGCCTTGCCTGTCTTTTAATTCGACCAGGATCTTCGCGGTGAGCAAGACATCCTCTTTCCGGAGCGTACGCACATCAAGGGGCACATCCTGGCCCAACCGAATGTTCGTTTTTAAACGGCCTACTGGCGAAAGATCATAATGAGACGGGCTAAAAAAGAGCTGATGACAAAGCTCCTGAGCCACCTCTAAGGTGGGTGGGTTGCTCGGTCGGAGCCTTCGATAGATCTCCAGCAGGGCATCCTCCTGGGTCTCCACCTTGTCAAGGAGTAAGGTCTTTCTGATGGAATCACTGGTCGTGACGTTATCAATATAGAGTATCTCAAAACTAGATATCCGGGCATTCAGGATCCTCTCAAATACCTCTTCATCAATGACGTCGTTATACGCGGCGACCACTTCTCCACCCGGGTCTACCAAAGTGTGGGCCAAAACCTTGTTTTCGATATCTTCAAACCCTATGGGTATACGCTCAACATTTCCGGCCAGAAGCTGTTTAATGGTCCTTTTCGTGATGCGGTACCCCTTTTTGATAATGGTCTCACCGGTCTGTGGGTGCTTTATCAATTTGGAGGCACGTTGTCCCACCAGTAAGTCCTTATCAACCACTTTGTAGAGGCGCTTGCCCTCTACCTGGATCTTTTCTGTCCGGTAAAAATAGGACAAAATCTCCTCACCTGAATATCCAAAGGCCTTCAGAAGTAACGTGGCGGGGAACTTGCGGCGGCGGTCGATCCGGACATAAACGATATCTTTGGGATCGATTTCCAAGTCGATCCAAGACCCCCGTACAGGCATTATCCTGGCTGTATACAGGACCTTGCCACTCGAATGCGTCTTGCCTTTGTCATGGTCAAAGAACACCCCGGGCGATCTGTGAAGTTGACTAACAACAACTCGCTCGGTTCCATTGATGATGAATGTACCCCTTTTGGTCATGAGTGGGATGGTACCAAAATAGATCTCCTGTTCCTTAATATCTCGAATATTCTGAACCCCGGTCTCTTTGTCTGTTTCATAAACCACCAGTCGAACCGTAATACGAACTGGAATCTCATAAGTCATCCCCTTGTGGATGCACTCGTACTCATCATATTTGACCTCTCCAAAGCCATAAGAAACAAACTCCAGAGAGGCGGTACCTGTAAAGTCTCTTATGGGAAAGACACTCTTAAAAGCGGCTTGAAGACCCTCGTCTTTTCTCTTCTCCGGCGAAACATCCTGTTGTAAAAACCGGGCATAGGATTCCTTTTGCATCTCCACCAAATTGGGAAATGCGACAACCTTCGGAATCTTGCCGAAATCTCTTCTTATCCGCTTACTTGCTAAAAATCTCTTAGGCATGACGTCTCCGTGTCTGTTATTCGTTGTTCGTTACTCGATTTGCGATTATCGCAGGGCTGCGCCTGACGGCTTGACCGGCCTGCTTCCTGCAGGCCCCGCCCTTGTGGGTGGAGCCAAAGGGAGCTATACAAGGAGCTATACAAAAATATTTATCTTCCTTACTTACTGGGTGCGTGAGCCCCCGAAGCGAACCACCATCCTATAGGCGGAAAGCTTCAAAACACGCACTTCTCAGATTCACGGGTCACGTTCACAACCGAACCGATGACTCCATCGTTGTCGCCGAGCAACGTCATATGACGCCACCTGATCGTGAAACGAACTAGCAATAACTTCTTACTTGACTTCAACGGTTGCACCCGCCTCTTCGAGCTGTTTTTTGATATCTTCAGCGTCTTCCTTTGAGATCCCTTCTTTGACTGGTTTAGGGGCCTCATCCACCAATGCCTTGGCCTCCTTTAGACCAAGCCCAGTGATAGCCCTGATCACCTTGATGACCTGAATCTTTTTGTCCCCTACCTGACTAAGTATGACATCAAACTCGGTCTTCGTCTCAGCCTCAGCCTTGGGAACCTCTGCAGCAGGGGCAGCGGCCACGGCAACTGGGGCGGCAGCCGAGACACCAAATTTTTCTTCCAGGTCCTTAATCAACTCGGAAAGCTCAAGCACGGACATACTGGAAATGAATTCAATGACATCTTCTTTGGTAACAGCAGCCATTCTATGCATCCTCCTCGTCTAATCGATTTCAATGACTTGTCTAGGCCTGTTCTTTTTGTGCCTTGACAGCCTCCAAAACATTCAAGAAATTCCTCATCATACCATTTAGAACCATCACCAAGCCAGTGACTGGTGCGTTCATCACTGAAAGTAGCTGCGCCAGCAAGACTTCATGCGGCGGAAGCTTCGAGAGCCTCTTAATACCAGCAAAATCAATGACCTGGCCTTCTACGACCCCAGCCTTAACTTCCAGGGCAGCATTATCTTCGCTAAACTTAACGAGAATCTTGGCCGAAGCCACTGGATCTTCATAGCTTAAAGCCACCGCACACGGGCCAAAGAAATGTTCCTTCAACAGCGCCATGTCGGTTCCGTCTGCAGCCCTTGACATGAGAGTGTTTTTCACTACTCGGTAGTCAACCGAGGCCTCTCTGAGTTGACTCCGCAACTCATTCATAGCTGACATGTTCAGGCCCCTGAAGTCCGTGAGTAGCACTGCTTTGGCCCTTGAAAACTTCTCATGCAGGGCCTCAACAACTTTTTCTTTTTCGGATCGCTTCAAGAGTTTGTTACCCCTCCTTTCTTGGTTGCCAAAACTGCACCACCTGGACCCTATCTGAAAATCGTCTTTACATATGCAGGATCAACCTTTATCCCCGGCCCCATGGTTGTCGAAATGGCTATACTCTTCAAATATGTTCCCTTACTGCTAGCCGGTTTGAGACGGATGATCGTCTCGAAAAACGAAGCAAGGTTTTCCAAAAGCCTGTCTACACCAAAGGAAACCTTCCCCATAGGGGCATGGACGATGCCCGCACGCTCCACTCTAAAATCGATCTTGCCTGCCTTTAACTCCTGCACGGCGCGCGCCACATCAAAGGTCACTGTTCCAATCTTTGCATTCGGCATCAGCCCTCTGGGGCCCAGAATCTTCCCGATACGACCAACCGCGCCCATCATATCCGGCGTTGCCACGGCCTTGTCAAACCCGAACCATCCACCCTTGATTTTTTCGATGAGATCGTCATTTCCGACAAAATCTCCACCAGCTTCTTCAGCCTCTTTCTCTTTTTCGCCCTTGGCAAATACCAAAACCTTGATATCTTTGCCGGTACCATGCGGCAGCACCACCGTGCCTCGAACCATCTGATCGGCATGCCGCGGATCAACTCCCAATCGTACCGCCACATCCACGCTTTCATCGAATTTTGCGTAAGACATGGCCAGGGCCAACGTCAAGGCCTCTGAGAAATCATATCCTTTCTTGGGATCTATCTTCTCTCTGGTTGCCGTGTATTTCTTCCCTCTTTTTTTCATGGCTTCCCTGAAAACTCCTCTTGCGATCAAACGACTTCGATACCCATGCTCCGGGCGGTCCCTGCGATTATCTTGCAAGCGCCTTCTATGTCATTCGTATTCAAATCAACCAGCTTCATCTTGGCAATCTCCTCAACCTGCGCTCTTGTGACCTTTCCGACCTTCTCACGTTTGGGATCACCAGAGCCCTTGGCAATCTTGGCGGCCTTCTTAAGCAGGACCGAGGCAGGGGGCGTCTTTGTGATAAACGAGAAAGAACGATCCTGATAAACTGTGATGACCACAGGTATGATCATCCCCTCCTGACCAGCCGTTTTGGCATTGAAGGCCTTGCAAAATTCCATGATATTGACACCTTGCTGGCCCAAGGCTGGACCGATAGGCGGCGAAGGATTCGCTTGCCCCGCTGGAACTTGCAGCTTAATGGAGCCAATCACTTTTTTAGCCATACCATTTACTCCTGTTAGTACCCTAGTTCTAAAATCCGTGTTTTTTCTGGCAGAAAATTTTTTCTATATCCTGTTTTCCTCCCCTGACAATCAAATTCAAGAATTTAGGAATTCCTCAATTCGCAATTCCTGGATTCCAGTTCGTCCGGGTTAGGATCATACCTTGGTTACCTGAACAAATTCGAGCTCTACAGGTGTGGCACGTCCGAAGATGCTTACCAGGACCCGGATCTTTCCCTTGTCTGGTTTCACATCTTCCACGGTACCCGTAAAGTTTGTAAAGGGGCCATCGATCACTCGAACCTCATCTCCTGGCTCAAACAAATATTTTGGTTGGGGTTTGAGCTTTCCGGCTTCCACCTGGTTTATGATCTTTTCCGCTTCCTCATCGGTGAGGGAGGCTGGCGAATCTCTGCCACCCAAGAACCCTGTCACCTTCGGGGTCTCTTGCACCACATGCCAAGTCTCATCGGTCAACTCCATTTGCACCAAGATATAGCCAGGGTAAAATTTTCTCGATGAGGTCTTTCTTTTCCCCTTTGCCAGTTCGACCACTTGTTCAGTAGGAATCAAGATCTTGCCAAACCTCTCAGGGTGTGCAAACGACGCTATACGCTCCTCTAAGGCAGCCTTAACCTTGTTCTCGTACCCTGAGTAAGTATGAACCACATACCACTTTAAAGCCACGGTCGATTCTCCCTAAAGCCCTTATCTAAGCACAAAACGAATCAGGCTGGACAGGCCCACATCTACAAGACCAAGGAACACAGAAATAATGACGACGAGAATGATGACCACCGCCGTAGATGCCAAGGTCTCTTTTCTTGAAGGCCAGGTAACTTTTTTAAGCTCTACCTTAACCTCACGGAGAAACTGGGTCGTCTTTATCCAAAAGGCTGGTTGAAACGTACGCCCTGAGGGCGTAATCGCCTTGGGAGTCTCATTCCTAGACAAAGCCTCCCGGTTTCGGACAGGCATTTCCTGAACTGATGCAGTGGCTTTTTCTTGCCTCAGGGCCAGTTTCCGGTTGTCCGGCTTTCTCGCGTCCTTTTGTTTTTTCTTCTTTGTTGATCCTGGTTTTTTTCGTCTTAGACGTCCCATAGTTGTATAGAAGTGCCTAAAGTGAGCTAAAGTGCCTAAAGTTAAAGAAATTATCTTAATCTTACCGCAAACTTTAGTGCACTTTAGCTCACTTTAGGCACTTTAGCTCACTTTAGGCACTTTAGCTCACTTTAAGTAACTTTTGGCAGGCCAGGAGGGATTCGAACCCCCATCACCCGGATTTGGAGTCCGGTGCTCTAACCGTTAGAGCTACTGGCCTGCAAAAAAGGGGGTATCCCGCTCACCGTGTTTTCCCTTTTGGGCACCTTAGAACTGAAAAAATCAAAAAGCCTACTTGGTCTCCTTGTGCAAAGTATGCGTTCGACAGAATCTGCAGTATTTCTTGAACGCCAGCTTGTCCGGTGTCGTGCGCTTATTCTTGGTCGTTGTATAATTCCGGCGTTTGCACTGGCTACAGGCCAATGTAACAATAATTCTCACGCTCTTACTCCCTATGAATGATTCCGGATCCAGGATTCCGGATAAATGAAAACCACACCACTGGCAACCTTATATCCGGCACCAGCTATCATAAATCAAGCTTCACGCATCTTAACCCAGGATTTCACTGATGACGCCAGCACCTACGGTACGGCCTCCCTCACGAATGGCAAACCTGAGCTCCTTTTCCATGGCGATCGGCGTGATCAGCTCCGCCTGGATCGTAACATTATCCCCGG
>QMMN01000056.1 GCA_003647275.1 Deltaproteobacteria bacterium | reverse complement strand
TCGCCCATCTGAAAGAGGACCACTCCTTCAAGACCATAATCCATGATCTCTATGAGCGGCAGTGGGTGGTCTACTGCAAACCGCCCTTCTCCAGCGCTGAGACCGTAATGGATTATCTGGGGCGATACACCCACCGGGTGGCCATCTCCAATGACAGACTCATCAGGATGCAAGAAGATCAGGTCACCTTCCGATATCGAGATCGCAAACAAAATGCCTCCATCAAGCTGATGAGCTTGCATGCCGCAGAGTTCATCCGTCGCTTTCTCTACAATGTTTCCTTCCGATGCCTTATGAATTTGAACAAAATATCCCTCCTTTCAATGGTTGGATATTACGGAGATGTTATCCCCTGAGTATAGTGGCAGGTCGGAAAGTGTCACTCTAAGGCCGCCAGGGTCTCCATCGAATTGGGTAAAACCAGGGCGATGTCTGGAAATATTATGAGAACCACAATGACTAGGATCATGGCGATCAAGAACAAAGTCACGCCTTTAAAAATCGTGCTCATGGGAATGTCCCTAGCCACCCCAGCAATCACAAAGACATTTATCCCTATGGGCGGGGTGATCATCCCCATCTCCATTACGAGCACCATGATAACGCCAAACCATATGGGATTGAATCCTAGATCGGTAATGATCGGGAAAATCATGGGAAGGGTGAGCATCATCATGGGAATGATGGCCATCAAACAGCCCAAAATGATGTATATGATCAGAATCATAGTGAGGACCCAATAGCGCGACAGGGCCAAGGCCGCAACGAACTCTGTCATCCTCTGGGACAACTCGCTCAAGCCTATGAAGTAGTTAAGTACGTTAACTCCAATCAGAACGGTGAAGACCATCGCTGTCACATTCGCCGTGGTTATCAAGGCTTCGATAAAAGACTGTCTCGTAAATCTACGAAGAAGGAAACCTATGACTACTGCGGAGCAGAGGCCTACGGCACCGGCCTCAGTCGCTGTGAAGAACCCTGCATAAAGGCCGCCCATGACCACCAAAAACATGAGCAGAATAGGCCATATCCCCTTTAATGCCACGACCTTTTCAATTATTGGAGTCCTGGGACCGGGTGGGCCTGCAGCAGGGTTCATTTTGCACTGAACGCAGATCACTGCACAGAAAGCTGTGGCCAAAAGGATGCCTGGAAGAATACCTGCCATAAAGAGCTTGCCCACGGACTGCTCGGTGATCATTGCGTAGATGATAAACCCGATGCTCGGCGGAATGAGTATACCCAGGGTGCCTCCCGCGGCTAGGCAGCCCGTAGCCATAGAAGTGTCGTAGTTGTGCCTTCTCATCTCTGGCAGGGCAACGCTGCCCATGGTCGCAGCTGTGGCCATGCTGTCGCCGCATAGAGAGGCAAAGGCAGCACTTCCCACCACGCTCGCCATAGCCAGACTCCCCTTGAGCCCTCCGAAAATCCGATGGAAACAATTGTATAGATTCTTACTCAGCCCTGCGGCAAATGATAGCAAGCCCATCCCGACAAACAGTGGAAGAACCGTAAACAAGTATTCCGAGACACTTGAATACACGGTCATCTTCAGTATTGAGTCCACACTTTCCCAATCCTGGAGGTACCAAATGCCTACCATTCCAGTGAACCCTATTGCCACTGCGATGGGGACGCCAGCAAAAAGAAATACCATCAGTAGCACTGTTCCCAGAATACCCACTACTAAGGGATCTATATCTATGGATATGATCTTCAGAGTTTCTGGGGCGAGGATTAACCCCGCACCAGTAAGGAGCATCCAGAATATCCAAAGCCAGGGCCTGGCAAATTCTTTTAGGGCGTCGGATTGATATTTAAGGAACTTTACAAGGACAACCAGGAAAAGTAAAATACAGCCGAAAGCAGTAAGTAGCAAGATAGGATAGTGGGGGATCCCGGTTATTAAACCTACCTCATTCATGCGAATGGATTCTATTGATTTTCGGGCCTGAGACCACCCCATCATAACCGCAAAGAACATGAAGATAATATCTGAAACGCTTGAGACGAACAAGGACATTTTCTTGGGATACTTTCTTCTCAATACATCCACACTGACGTGACCATTTTTCATTGCTGTGTGAGCTGTCGCCAAAAAAACCACCATTGCGAGCATGAACTGTTCGATCTCCATCACCCCCGCAAAAGGTTTGTTGAAGAGAGTCCGTGACAAGACATCCACCATCGTGAGGGCGGCCATCAAGAAGACCAGAGCGCCGCTTATCCAAACGCTGATATTAGAAATCGGGGAAACTACTCTGTTAAAAGATTGGGCTACCGACTCCAAAGCAGCGCTTGCCTTTTCAGGACTCGACATGGCTATTTCTCCACAGAAAAAAAAAGGGCGACTTCACCACCGCAAAAATGCCCGCGTCCGGTTGGGACATAGACCGTGATCCCCTGCCTGAGCGTTATACACCGGGGATGAAGTCTTCAGGCGGAGACGAACTCCAAGGCTTTCCTCTTGGTCAGTGGGCAAGAAGATTGAAAGGGACACGACTTTAAGGCCAGGTTATTTGGCCTTTTGCCTTGGCTTGCCTATCCTCCCTTGTTTCCACCATTCATCGATCTTGTCATAGGGATTCTTTTTCGTTTCTTCTGAAATAGCTTGCAATTTATCGAAGATGTCCTGCCCGTTTAATCCCTTGGCGTTCAATGTCTCAATATATTCCTTGTATAGAGGTTTCATTGCCAGCTTCCATACCTCGATCTCTTCCGCGGAGAGATAGTGAAAGACATCTCCCCTTTTCTTGAGTGCCTTCAGGACCCATTGGCCAGTATTATGAGAAGTGAGCCCAAACAGGCGTGCGAAGCTGGGGCTGATTTCGTCGAACACTTTCCTAACGGTTCCAGGAAGTTTTTTCTCATAAGTACGCTTGGACATGGCCCATGCCGTTGGCATGACAGCAAAGTTCCCGATGGTATGATATTTTGTCACCTCTGTAATCTTCCATGGCCATAATGCGGCGTTCGGGAGCATAATGCCATCCGCCATTTTTTTTTGAAGACTCATATACACATCTTCGGGACGCATCTGCACCGCCGCACAGGGCAAAAGCTTAAGGATTTTCAGCACAGTGGCCCAAACAGTCCCAATTCGCAAGCCTACCAAATCCCCAAGCTTCTTCACTTCTTTTTCGCCTAGTGCCAGGTTGCTTACGTCAGAAGAACAGAGGGCAAGGAGCTTTACCTTTGACCATTCTTTCTTCATCTCCGGTATCTGCTCATACATCTTGAATCCAATTTCCACAGAGTGCCTGGGGCTTTCTGACATGAAGGGAAGACCATAACCCATACTAACGGGGAAATGCTGAGGCATCCCGGATACAGGTATGAAGGCCATGTCCACTACCCCACCCTTCAAAGCGTCATAGGCCTGATGCGCCTTGACCAGAGTGGAAGCGTGGTACCAGGTAATCTTGACTTGGCCATTGGTGCGCTTTGTTATCTCCTTATCATAGAGATCAAATGCATCCACTACTAGTGGGTGTTTCACAGGGAATATGGTGGAGGCCTTCAGGTTTATTGTTTTAGCTTTCGCAGAGGGAATCATCACAAGACTCAGTACTAGAAAAATCAAGCCAATTGAAAAATACATGAATCCAGATACTCTATTTTTTGACATTTTTGCATTCCTTTCATGAATGTGGTTTTTGAAGACGAAACTTTTTCTCCCAGACTGTTCATAGAGATGCGGCAGCCCATTGGTCGTTACTAATTTTCAACATTCACGTGGTACTGCCGCCCCCCCTGGGCCGGTTCGACATTATTAAGATCTGAGGCCAAACGGATTCTCTGGAGAGTAATCTGGCCCTCATCCTAATAAAATGATCGGTTAATAACCGAGCAACTCGGCGCGAGCGGACACCCTATCCTTGCCGCCGGGCTGCCCTACACTGGGAGCCGCTGTCTCGGTGGCCGCCAAGACTGCCTGGAATCCAGTTGCAGATACAGAACCGCTGCGCCAGCTCATCCCAGTCAGGCCATACAAATTGTTCAAGTTTGCATACCTCCCGGGATCCAGATCTCTTCCTTGCAGGCCAGGATAATCTGGACCAAAACGATAGCAACGGTAGACCGAGTTAGCACGCCCCATATCTATCGATGCAGTACGATACGTATAGAAAAAAGGACTCACGAACTCCCATACGGTTTCACCTTCAGGAGTAACCTCGAAGAAATGCCCTCTGGCCCCGGAACAGATAAGAGTATTGCCATTGGGCAGTCGCTGATTCCCTCCAATGTAAGTGTTATGGAAGTCAGTTGGGTTTTCCGCCCGGAACTGCCACTCGATCTGGTCGGTCTTCGGGTTGACCTCAATAACCCGGCTGCCGTCGGGCGGCATCCAGGCGGTGGGGAACCTCTGGTTGTCATGAACCAGGATATTACCATTATCAAGCTCCGTCGGATCATGGGGAAAGGCCAAGATACCGTCGCCCCACCGCCACTTCACATCCCCGGTCTGCCTGTCCCATATGTAAATATTATTCAGATTATAAGACGTGGTAATCATGTCCCCATTGGACAGCTCCTCCAGAGAGTTCATGCCGGGCCAGACCCCACGGGTGCCGTAAGGGGGAATGATGTCAACCTCAGGATCGAGTTTCTTGAACAACTCAAACTTATTAACGACCTTCCCTTTGCGGTCAATCTCCACCATGACGAAGCCGTGCATCTTCCCAAACCCGTAATCGTTCTCACTACCTGGAATGCCGCCCTTGACTTTCTTTTCAATAACTTTCGGCACGTCAGCATGCTTCAGGATCATGATGTTGCCATTGGCGAGAAGAGCCCGGTCATGAAGGTCCATTTCAGGGTCGTCATACCTCCATACCACCTTGCCGTCCCAGTCCATTTCGAATAACTCTCCGCCGAGAAAAATCATCGTCGCAACCGGTTTGTTGCGATCATACCGACCGCCGAAGATATTTCCGTTTGGCAGGAGCTCCACATGGTATCGAACCCATCCGCCAAGATCCCACAAATGGACGATCCGACCTTCCATGTCAATCAGATAGGTCTTGTCACCACCACCTGGACAAGCCGGAGTAAACAACGTGTAACCGTTGTAAGCCTTGGTCGGATCATAATAAATGAGACCAAGCTGCTTATTTCTAATTGTCATTTCTCATCCTCCCCAGTCTGGATTCTCAAGTGTCTTACGTAACACACATTAAGCTACTTTGAAATGCTGACTGCTTCTATCCCCTCCTTTCTAGAGATCTACAAGATTGTCCTATTTTACATGTACCCAAGCATCCTCAAGCGTTCCATTGCTTTCTCCTTATCCTGGTGCCTTCCTGCGCGCTCTTCGGTATTTTCAATGTCCTGCTCCCAGGCTGGAATGTCCGAAAACTTCTTGCTCGTGGTCTTAGCACCCAAGGAACGGTATCCCTTTTCGTAAAGCGAACAGTAGGGAATGCTCAACCAAGCATAAGTGTCCCAAAGATCCTTCTCTGTGAAGTGCAGGATCGGACGTATCCGGGTATGTTCAGGAACCAGATACTCTGCCTCTTTATCTTCAAAGTACTCGTCATCAAAACGGGAGGGGTGTTCATCCCAACGAAGCCCCTGGAAAACTCCCTTGATATTGTGACGCTCCAACCACTGGTTGAAGACCACCGTCTTCATCAGGTGGTTTCCCACATATGACTCGGCTTCAAAGGGAAACTCCTCCTCTTCAAATCCAATACGCTTCAGCTCCTCCTGATTGCGCTCATTCAGGTCTTTTACCCTGACGGGTGCGCCCAAAGTGTGGTTTGCCGCTTTGAGCACATCATCATTGCGACACCACTCAAGAGGAACCTGCCACTCCTTCTCATACTTCCCGACGAACGCCTCAATCTCCTCGAACTCGTCCCCTTCGCCGATGATCATGGTCTTAAGAAGAGAAATCCCCTTCTCCTCGCAGACCTGCCGGATAATCCAGAGGGTTAGGGTGCTGTCCTTGCCCCCAGTCCACGTGACTCCCAGCTCATCAGGCTTAAAGTTCTCAAAGGCCTTTCTCACCACCTCTTTGGAGAGTTCCACGAGCTTGGCACACTGTCTTTTTCTCTTCTCACTGATTTCCTTCTTAATGGGCATCTTCTCAACCTCCCTCGTCTTTATTAACCGCTCGATTGCGACTTCCCATTCTTCAAAGAGTTCGCATTTGCTCTTTTTAGATCAGATTGGGGTCCCCTCCGTTTCCAATCTTCTTTTATGAGTTCAGCCACCTCCGAGCGCGGCGCTTCAATATGGCCTTCATTTCTTCCGCCTTGGGATCAGTATCGACAATATTGGTTATTTCATGAGGGTCGTCCTTGAGGTTGTACATCTCCCAGCTGTCAAGGCCAGCCCGATAAATGGTCTTCAGATCGTCTTCCCGGTAGAAATAGACATCCCTTTCCAAATCCGGGCCTTTTCTCCTTATATGGAAGAGTGCTTCCCCAAAACATCCTTTCTGAGGAAATTCTTCAAGAGGAAGCAAGGAATGGCCTTCCCAGTTGTCTGCTTGTTTGGTCCCAAAGAGATAGGCGATGGTTGGTGAGATGTCCACGTTGCTCACTAAAGTGTCACAAACCCCGGTTTGGCCGGCTCCATAGATAAACAAAGGCGTATCAATCAGCTCTGAATACATTTTGTCTTGGTGGGAAAGACCGCCATGTTCGTTAAATTCATCTCCATGATCGGAGGTAATAATTACGATAGAATCTTTAAGGACCCCCTGATCCTCCAGAGCTTTAAAGAGGGTCTCCACGTATGTGTCTACTTCCTTCACCTGGATTTCATAGAGCTGCTTCAAGAGCTGAACCTTTTCTGGATTGGAAACATTCTGCCTTATTACGTAGTTCTTAAATAACTCAAACATGGCCTCTTTGCTCAGATCTAGCGACGGATAGACCATGTCCACGAATTGCCTTTCCGGGACATAGGGCTCGTGGACATCCATATAATGGACCCACAAGAAAAAGGGCTTGTAATCTCCCGCGCCAACATGGGAGGAGAGCCAATTGATCACTTTTTCGTTCACCTTGTCTCCCTTGATATAGGGTAGCATCGGCTCGACCTCATCTTCCATGGAGTCATAGAAGATATCCCATCCACGCCCCCAACCCGCATTTGCACTTAGATAAGGGTTTGAGTGGAACCCAGCAGTCGTGATTCCGCCTTTCTTGAGGACTTCCGAAACCATCGTCCTCTTGGTTGAGAGCCTGGTGGTAGGCTTGCCGTACTCCAGGTAATAAGAAGACGTAAGTATCCCCGGAAAGGAGGCCTGGGTGTACGGCCCGGTTGCCTGAGCCCGGAGGAACCGAATGCATTTGTCCTGGATAGAATCAAGAAAAGGGGCTAAGTGTTTGTCGTTACCGTAACAACCGAGCATGTCTTTTCTTAATGCGTCTATTGTTAGAAGAATCACGTTTTTAGTCTGAATAGACATTGTTCTCCCCCATAACTGGTCTTATTAATTGTGAATATCTATTCCTCTCACCTCACTCCCGTGTTTCTTTGGCTGTTTCCCTCTGTATCGAAATATCCAAGAGCTTTTTTTATAAGCTCCATTCCCGCGATATTTGAGATTGTGCTAAATTTAACTTCCGGAGGTCCATTAGACATGTCCATGACAGCAAGGATGTTACGGTAGAGGTCCGAGCGGATGTGCTGGTAGAGTTTCTCCTCACTTTGCCACACCTCCTCATAGGTAATGACGCGCTCGTTTCGTAAGTCCTGGAATATGCGGCAACTGATGCATCCCGCTTCCCCTTCTGTGGGTCCCTTTACAGAGAACAGGATTTCCAGTATTTCGTCGTTCTTATCGGGTTCTGCTACAATTCTTAGAGTTGAGATAATCATTGTTTAATCGGCGGCTGCTTCCTTTTGCACCAGTTGCTCTTTCTTGTTCATGTATAAAGCAATGACCGTGCCACGACATGGAACCAGTCCAGAAACAGGGCTAACTATCTTCAAATAGGAAGTTTTTTGATAGAGGGACGACTTTTAAAGGGATTTGGTAAGTGCTGCTAGGGGTCGATATTTAGACGGGACGTCGAAATATTGGATCTTTATCCGGGCGGTGGTGACCCGGCTTCATTATTTTACAAGCTCCTCGCAGAACGGGAGCAGCTATGTTCGATCTTTCAGAACTTATAACCTCTATCTGTATATTTTACAAAGGCTGGCTTTGAAGGATGGGTAACCAGAAACTGGGTCTCGAGCACTGTCGTCAACTAACAGATTAACATTGGCTCTTCCCCCCCAACCGTTTTGGATACTGACCACTTTGGGATGAATATCTTCTGTCACTGCCGCCCTAACTCTAATCTTCCCCCTGGGCGACTCCACGCTCACCATATCACATTGCCCCACTCCTAAGCCTCTCGCCGTCTCGGAATTGATCTCCACCGTGGCCCACGGGGCAAAGCCGCGTAAATAGGTGAGATCCCGGAATCGAGAGTGGGTGTAGAATCGGGTCTTGGGGCCTGTAACGAGGATAAGTGGATAGGTTTGGGCCAGGTCCGGCCTACTTATTGGGCTCTCAGCCGGTTCTACGAAGACCAGTAAAGGGTCGTAGCCGTACTGCCTTAGCAACTCCGAATATAACTCTGGCCTGCCAGAAGGTGTGTTAAACCCTTCTCTGAGGTGTCTTTTGGGCTCCCACTTGGAATAGAAGACGCCGTTTGGATTCTCTTTAAGTTGCTCAAAGGTAATATCGGTTGGACCAAGAAGGTATTGTGCCAGTTCCTCAGTCTCTTTCCATTGTTTTTCTAAAAAACTGGCTGCTGGTAGAACCACATGGGCCAGTTTGGCGGTATCCGTGAGGAACAGGTCTATCACGACCAGCAGTTCCAGTTTGCGCAACGCGGCCTCCACCTTTTTTGTGTTAGGCCATTCGCGCATGGGTTCGGTTCCGTGAGCTATCATCGCCATGATGGGATAAGGAGTGTGACTGAGTATGGCATCGGGAACGCACAAAGCTTGCCTTTCCAGGGAAAAGCGATTGAATATGGGAAACTCCGATCCAATGCCTTCACCTAACGAGACCCTGTCTGGCAGCCTCAGGTTGGCAAACGGGGGGCCTTTAGTCGTCCAGACGTTGCCCCCGGGTCCATCAAGATTCCCTGTAATGGTCATCAGCATGACTATCGCTCTGTGCGCCTGGAAGCCATTAATGCTATGGTCTGCGGCCACGCCTTGATAGATGTTGGCCGGCTTGCTTTGAGTATAGGTTCGGGAAATAGCCCGGATCCTATTCGCTGGAATCCAAGTGATTTCGGCAACTCTGTCCAGGGCGTACTGCTTGACGTGTTGTGCCAGTTGTTCAAAACCCACCGTCCATTTCTCCACAAAGTCCTTGTCATATAGCTGCTCTTCTATAATGACGTTGAGCAGCCCCAGGGCAAGGGCAGCATCGGTACCAGGTCTTATCGCGGTGTAGATATCCGCCTCTTTGGCTAGAGGGATGAGACGTGGGTCAATGACTATGAGTTTGCCTGCTCTTGCCTTGATAGCGCTGATTTCGGGGAGTACGACACGTTCACTTTCATGGGGATTAACACCCCAGATAATTGCTGGCGGACGTGCCTTACCAATTGGGAAATGCATATATGGGAGCACCGTGGTTCAGTGTAACGGTATGAGCAAACCTTCGGGTATAGAAGCAGAGACTTCCGACAGAGCTGAAGTTGGGTGTACCGTACAAATCACAGAATCCTCTGGCCACCTTTTCCGATTCCGTAGCCAGGAAGGCGTTGCCCGTTTGGTAAGTCAGCGCTCGTGCTCCGTTTTTCTCTTTAAGTTGGTGTAGCTTTTCCGCAATGAAATCGAGGGCGTCCTCCCAGGTGATTTCCCTGAGTTCGCCGTTTACCCTACGTAACAGTTTCCGTAGTCTCTTGTCTGAATGTATCATTTCCATAAGGGCTTCCGGAGCGGCTTTTGGACACCCTGACGTGTTTTGGACTACATGGCCCTCGATCGGGTTCACCCTGGTTACCCTGTCCCCGGCAACGTGGATTTCTAATCCGCAGGCCTGCGCGCAGTTATTGCATATGGTGTTAACAATCCTTTCTTTGCTGGCTCCACTGACCATAGACGACTCCCTTCCGCTTCGCAAAATTCTACCCCTTTTCAACTTCTTTAATACCCGTGGGGCGCATCATACTCTGGGTTACTTTCAGAAAAAGCAAAGCCTATGCCGAAACGGAAGACCCTTTCGGGAACACCGCTAACCTTTATTATATGGGAGGTTTTATGATGAGGGCAGGTTTTGTGATGAAAACTGGCAAGTACGGCTAACGGTCGATATTCAGACGCGACGTCAAAATGTAGGATGACTTATCCGGGCGGTGGATACCCAGCTTCTTCATTTTCGAATAGAGAGTGGTCGGCTTTAGCCCCAATATTTCCGCAGCCCCGTTTCTGCCTCTGATTCGCCATCCGGTATTCTCCAATACATTTAGGATATGCCTGCGTTCGGACTCTTCAAGCGTAAGATCAGAAGGTATCCCACCGCTGAAGGTTACGGGAAGTTCCACACTGAGGGTTCTTCCTTTACTCGTGATCATAGCCCGCTCGATCACATTTCTAAGCTCTCTGACATTGCCGGGCCAGTGGTAGCGTCTCATCGCGTCAAGGCTGTTTCGCGATATCGCCTTAACCCGTTTACCCATGGTATCACCAAATTCTTTGATGAAGGCCCATGTGAGCGGCAGAATGTCCTCTGAACGCTCTCTTAGAGGAGGAACCTGTATGGGAAACACATTCAAACGGTAGTAGAGGTCTTCCCTGAATTTGCCATCCCGAAGGGCTTTTACCAGGTCACGGTTGGTGGCGGCAATCACCCGCACATCGACGCTTATGGTTTTGGAACTTCCTAATCTTTCGAACTGGCCTTGCTCCAGCACGCGAAGCAATTTGACCTGCACCTCCATTGGCAATTCACCGATTTCATCTAAAAAAATTGTTGACCCGTCAGCGATTTCAAATCGGCCGACTTGTTTTGACATGGCTCCGGTATAAGCCCCTTTTTCTCGACCGAAAAGTTCAGCTTCCACTAAAGTGGGGGGCAGGGCGGCACAGTTTACCGTTACCATTGGACGGTTCTTGCGCGAACTCATATTATGAATGGCCCGGGCGACCAACTCCTTACCTACCCCTGTCTCTCCAAGAATGAGCACGGTAGAATCTGTATCGGCCACCTGTTCGATCTTCCTGAGCACTTCTTTGATTCCATCGCTTTCACCGATGATTTCGGGATGCTTCTCGATTGTCTTTATTTCTTCCCGGAGACAGATATTTTCTCGCTCCAAACGGTCTTTTAAATCCTGGATTTCGGAAAATGCCTTGCGCAGCTCGAGGTCTGCCTGCTTGCGGAGAATTGCATTAAAGATTACTTCTCCAAGGATCCTGAGCCGCTGAATATACGCTTCAGGCCACGAATCTCTGTAATCTCTATGGGTACCAAATGCGATGGCACCTAAAAAGGATCCTTCAACAGCATAAGGGATAATCATTCCAGATTTTATACCCATTTTTTTTAGGCTTTCTTTATCCTGAAGGGCTTCCCTCGGCAGATCGTCAGGGCTAGAAAAAAGAATATAGTTTTCTCCGCTTCTTATTTGCTCAGAGAACCAAGGATAATGCACATCGGTAACAATACGACTGTAGGGTTCGATCCCTTTGGCTGTCCACGAGTGTGTGATCTCAAGTTGCCCTGATCCACTATTTAACTGTACAAAATCAGTCCGATCAACCCCTAACATTTCTCCGATACACTGGAGTACTCCCTCTACCCTTTCGTCAACCTCACTTGCAGGTGTTTTGACAAACGTCGCTGAAAGTTCGGCTAGCAGTTTCTCAAATCTTAGACGTTCTTTATGCACTGCCTGAAGCTTCAGATCTGCCTGCTTGCGGAGTAGTGCGTTAGAAACGATCTCTCCAAGCAACTTGAGTCGCTGAATCAGCTCTTCAGGCCAGGACCGTCTGGAACGAACCGTGCCGAATGTCATCGTAAACAGAAACGCGCCTTCAACAAAATAGGGGATTATAACTCCAGATTCAACGCCTATTCTTTCAAAGGTCCGTTTATCTTTTGCAGCTTCTTCAGGTAGCTCGTCGCGGCTTGAAAAGACAACTATTTCTCCGAGCATTGTTTTTTCACTACACCAGGGGATGTGCTCAGTCATAAGGAGATTGCCATCCGTAATGAGTCTAGACAAAGCCTCGACCCCTTCTGCCGCCCACCAGTGTGTAACCTGAATTTGCCCCAGATCTTTTGAGTATTGCATAAAAGCAGTGCGATCGATTCCCAATATTTCCCCTACACGCTGCAGCACTCCCTGGATCTGGGCGTCAACCTCGCTGGCAGGGATATTGACAAAAATCGCTGAAAGATCGGTAAGCAGTTTCTCAAATCTTAAACGTTGTTCGAGTTTTGTCCGTAGGGACTCCTCCCCGCTCCAGGCTAACGAGTCGGTCTTCTCCTCTAATTTTTGAACCTTTTGTTCCAATTCTTTCGTAACGTTCAAAAGTTGTGGCACGGCCCTGATGGGCAGTATTATTTCAGGCCCCGGAACCGAGCGGTCCTTTTCGGCACGGCGTGAGCAGGGGGGCGTCATGTGCGAGAATGGGCCCCCAGGTAGCTCGTCGGAGCACATGGCGCCTCCTGCGGCGGTTGACCCATCGGCGTTGTCTTTGGGTGCGCAGCCGAAATTTTCCTTGCAAAAAGGTCACGGTCTCCTTCATAGGTTTATATCGGCAAATATGAACCTGAACGAAGGGAGACCGTGATGGAACAACAAATTCATATTACACTCCAGTTCGATCTTGCAATCGGAAAAGTAAACCTAAATGAAATTGTCTACCGATTGGAGCAGTTGAAAAACCCCTTGATGCTAAAAATGCTGCCCTGTTTCTGAATTGTCAAGCCCAAAATTGGAGTAGGTCGAAGCAGGTTTTTCATGCGGCCTCTCTCCACTCGATTTGACTTACGCATTGACGGTTTACCTCTAGCCGGAGCAGCTGGGCTTGGCGCCTCCTTTCCGCCCTCTGCTGCAGGATCTGTTGGGCCTGGCCATTGTGCCTCTGCTCCGGGGTCACATAGCCAATAGCGCTGTGATAGCGCTCGGTGTTGTAGACAACGACAAATCTCTCAATAATCGCCTTGAGTTGATCGAAACTCACATAGTCCTTGTACTTGAGGCAGTCGTGTTTAAGAATCCGAAACCAGGACTCAATCCAGCCATTGGAAAAGGTATTCAAATACACCCAATGCGCATCATAAAGAAACAAAATTCATAATCACTCATCCATTTCATCCCTTATATAATCAGCAATTTGATCTTGTTACCTATCGTCATAATTGGGGAGAAAATAGAGTATATTTTCACGACCATGAGGGTCATCTGGCTTCAGTTCCCGCTTCCTGGACAAGCATTATCCCTGAGGATCCGTTTGTCAAGATAGCAGCTGGGCGTTCTTTTTTTCATATTGATGATCTTATTGACCTTTGCAATTTAATTGAAGATATCAAAGGGGACTCAAGGGTGTGCACAGTGCAGTGCAACGATGATATGTAAAGGAAATTATGCCGTTTAATGTAAAGTTAAATATGCCATATGAATATCTTTTTATCAGGCATGTATTTCTATTTATTGGGTATAACGAGTTGATTATTTTATTTTTCTGTTCATATTTCTCTTGACAAACAAATTGTTATGGCATAATTAGCTTAACAGTATATGTTATTTCATAATTTGTTATGCTAAGGGGGATATGATGGATAATAATGATGGCTCAAAAATCCAAATGCTCAAAGAAGAGGGAGTCCTAAACCCTAAGGCCTGGCAGGTAAAGGATGAGCTTTTTAAGGAGTACGATTTTTTTGACCCTCAAGATTTACTCCAAGTTAAGTACGAGATGATACGCCGGGTACGAAAAGATAGATGGCCGGTAGCCAAGGCCTCAAAGTTATATGGTTTTTCAAGGCCATCTTTTTATCAAGCCCAAAAAGAGTTTAACCGCAAAGGGATACTCGGATTGATTCCCCGACAAAGAGGACCAAAAAGGGCCCATAAACTTTCTGATGAGGTCATGAAATTTGTAGAACAGGCCATTTTAGAGGATAGCACGCTTCGGGCTCCTAACATATGTTCATTACTAGAGAAACGATTTGATTTGAAGGTCCATCCCAGGAGCATAGAAAGGGCCTTGGCGGAAAGAGGGAAAAAAAAGAGATAGAAAATCGATGAGTTTCAATTTAAGCAAAGACATGTTGAGCGCACAGTATGAAGATTTAAGGAGTGTTGTTCTTTGCTCTTCACCGAGACATATGAGGAAAAGCCAAGGCCTTTCTCTGTTTCTCAGACAAGGCATGATTGGATGGTTGAAGGGTTGGTCAAGATGTAGTTTT
>QMMN01000055.1 GCA_003647275.1 Deltaproteobacteria bacterium | reverse complement strand
TGAAAGCCGGATTTAAGTAGACAGCCTTCCCATCCATGTCATAGACGACAATAGGATCTGGAGATGCCTCCAAAAATGTGCGATATCTCTCCTCGCTCTCCCGCAGAGCCGCCTCTATCCGCTCGCGCTCGGCAATCCTTTCTTCTTCAATTTGAAAGACATCCCAGAAAAGCCGGGCAGCCACATGGTCCATTAATCGGACATACTCTGGCTTGGTTCGGGCGATTTCATTAGCCACCTCTTCACGACCTGTTAGCTCGATAATCATATTGAGATCTTTTAGCTTGTACAGATCACGGTAATCCCTTGTTGTATAAATCCCTTTTTCCTGAGCGTAGCGATAGCCTACCTCTTTAGGATTGGTACAGGCGACCCCGATAAGTTTCATGCGGAGCTGGCTGAGCTTTTCGGCAAATATCATATCCATAATTGCCTTGCACCCGGGACCACCACCTACAATGGTGACGTTAAGTGCCTTAACCTGTTTCATTATTTGATCCTTTTTTAACGGTGTCGACATAAAGCGTCAGCATTCATACATAAAAAAGGAGACCAGCAGGGATAGAAAGCTCTACCGGTCCTTCTCTCAGCAAGCTAAAGGCCACGTTAATCCCCGCCTGATATTGAGCGATTGAACTGCAAAAGCGAGCGCTAACCCCGCAGGTTCTGCCTGACGGCAGTGCTTCGCGGGTTGCGGGGAGCTTCACACGCGCCATTTCTCTTGGCCGCTATCCTTTTCCCCATAAGGGATCGTTTCCAAAACGTTCAAGCCACCACTCCTCCTCTGAGAGATAATGTCTGATTTCTTCTTTGGAAAAGGAGAATTTGTAATTATTGCAGTAATCAATAATGAGCCTGTATGCAGCAACAATCTTGGCTGTCATTTCTGTGCATTCTTGTTTGGTTTCTTTACATCTGTCCGGATGCCATTCCCTGATGAGGTTTCTATAGTTCGCCTTAATCTCTTCCATGGTTGCCCGTTCGGGCAATCCCAGTAGTTTCCTTGCCTCGGTAATTTCTTGATACTTGTTCATGCCTCAATCAACTCCTTACAACTGGTTTCAAAACCTTTTTTCGAGCCAATTTTGACCATTTTGTAAAAAGTTCTTAGCGAAGTGGAGCTAAAAAATTGTAACTGTTTGAGGGTGTTAACCCGAGTTAGTGCATGGGTTGCGGCTAACGCCTTGGACAGAGGCACTACGTGCTACAATTTTAGCAAAGCGAGCTTAGAACTTCTCAAAATGGTCAAACAAGCGAGAGAAAGGTTATGAACCGTCCCTAGACAATCAAACAGTATGTAAAGGCTTGTTGACCCCCCACCCTTTTTATTGTGTGGTATGCTTCATTAATCCCTACCATGATCTTTTGTAATATGGCATCACTTCTGGGATTAACGCCTTGATTCTTCGAATTCTCGTTTTATCGGAAGGATGAGTGCTCAGAAATTCCGGTGGTGCCTGTCCGCCTTTTTCTTGTGCCATTCTTTCCCAGAATTTGACTGCATGATTGGGGTCGTAGCCAGCCATCGCCATAAATATCAACCCAAGATGGTCGGCTTCATTTTCATGAAGGCGGCTATAAGGCAGCATAACGCCAAACTGGGCACCAAGGCCGAAAACGCTCATCCAGAGTTGTCGGGTTTTTTCCGGTTTTTGTGCCAGGGCTGTTGAAAGCGCCATACCGCTCATTTGAACGGCTAACGCCTGGCTCATCCGCTCATTACCGTGCTTGGCAACTGCATGAGCAATTTCGTGCCCCATCACGACCGCCAGCCCGGCTTCATCTTTGGTTATTGGCAAAATGCCCGTATAAACCACAACTTTTCCTCCCGGCATACACCATGCATTCACTTCTGAGCTTTCCACAAGATTGAATTCCCAAGCGTAATGCTTCAATTCATGGGACATATTATTTTCGGCAAAATATTGTTCCACCGCTTTTTGAATCCGGTGGCCCACCCTTTTAACTAGTTCGGTTTGCGCCTTGTTGGTGCTGATTTTATGGGATTTCAGGAATTCATCGTAATGCTGAAAGCTCATCGAGAGAATGGTGGCACTTGGAATCACATTGAATTGTTTTCTACCGGTCACAGGAACCGTGCTGCAGGACAACAAAAGAAAAGGGATGATTAAAAACAGACCGATAAAGCGCCTGGAAAATTTCATCATAGCGCCTCCGTTTTAAATATGGCAGTTATTGCCGGGGATATAGCCGAATCTCATCATTTTATGGCCTGTTCCCCTGTTTTTATGACAAACACCTCATTTTATGTCTTCTGCTTCAATGAATAACTTTCGAGGGCTTCGTGTATCTGCATGGCCCTTTCCAAAAAATCATCATCGGGCAGGTGAATCATCAATTGTCCAAGTGCATTCTGCTTTAATTCAAGGAGCTTAAAGCTCTCCATCATTGAAAGCATCTCTTTTATCATTGGAATATCTACCACAAGGGCGGAAGATATCGCCTCGATGGTTTTGTGGTATGACAGTTCCCGTTTTTCGTGAATGGCTAGCAGGTTCAATATCTGGGAAGTACCAATAAATATATCAGGGGCCCTTGATGCTCTTTCCGTGGTCTTCTGAAGACGATCCGTAAAGGCCTTTAACACAGTCGCAATGACTTGAGGAGAACTCTTTATGTATTGATCAAAAGCGCTCTTGTGAATCTCCACCAACTCTGAATCTTCCAGTGTTGTCGCCGTTGCCGTTCTCTTGTGTTCCTTTAACATAAGGGCCATCTCTCCAAAAACGGTGACTGGTTTCAATGTTGTCAAAACGACCTTGTTACCGCGAGCCTTGACAGATATTTCAACACAACCCTTTTTCAAGATATAGGCGACATTGCCAGTTGAGCCCTCTTTAAAAATGACCCGGTTTTTGCCAAACTTACTGGTGTTAAAACCCGACATGCGTGCCTCCAGAATACGCTTTTAGATCATTTTAGGGGAACATCTTATTGTTTGCATTGGGAGCGAGTTATGCAATATGCTTCCATTTGTAATTTTAAGATCTATCTGTTAACCGCCCACTCGCTTTGCTCGTTCGAGCCTGCTATATTCAAGTAAGCCTTGCGGAGAGACAAAAAAGGCTATTCAACATTTCATGGATGTCCTCATTTTTGTCCATTCTTTCTGACTTAATACCATAATCAGGGCATCATCGCATTCATAGTAGTTTGGAATTTTTCCAATTATTTTCATACCCAGTTTTTTGTAAACCTCTATTGCTGCACTGTTCTTTGATCTGACTTCAAGCCATAATCTTTTCTTAGCACACTTTAAAGCATGCATGAACAACATCTTCCCAAAACCCTTTCTTCTGTATGCGGATTTAATAGCGGCGGAACGGATATGACCGTCCATATCAAAGATTATGTATCCCGCAATATCTTTACCGGTTTCTATAACAACAAAATTATCTGTGAAACTGTTTGCATAGTTTAGAAAGGTCTCTTTTGGATAAGCTGTCTTTGGAAATGACTGCTCCTCAATCTCAAGTATTTTATTGATATCTTCTATCTTGAATTTTCTAATCTTGGCAAGAACTTTTTCAGCCATTTATTATACAATATTAAATTGTTGGAGAGCATAATATTGTTTGCAACAAATCATGCAGAGATGTTTGCCATCCGTCTACCACAAGCCACCCGTCCCTCTCCAGGTGGAGCCTGAACTCCTCGGCAAGGTTGTGTGGAGAAGAGGGGTTGAAAGATTAGCCAAGATAAGCCTGAACCGATTTCTTGTAGATTTAAGGGGCGCGCTACTTGCCTTTATGAAGGTTTCCAGCCTGTTAATAGATATATTCCTTAAAGCTGCCTCCACGGCCACAGGATCTGTGTCCAGAGCCATTATATTTCTAAAACCCTCTTTGGCAGCGAACATGGCCAGGATGCTGCTTTCTGTGCCCACGTCAAGAAGAGATGCCTCATCTTCCAAGGATGGCCGAAGCCACAAAATAGATTATAGGCATAGCCGAGTGGATTCGTGATGATCCGTGCCAAAGGCCTGGCCGGGATCAAGGATAATCTATTGCTCCCCGGCTGATAGCCGGACGCTTTTCTGGCCTGACCCAAACAGGTCCTATCTTAAGAGGCTGAAAAAAGGCAGCCATTTGGACGCCCAATCTTCTTCACCTATCACGCATTTGCTAAGTTCTGCTTCCTGAGGGCTGGCCGGTAAGATGCAAGACAATTGTAACACCAGGACATTCTTTTATTGCTTCGTCTACATTGCTTTTGAAGTGGTCCCAAAAAGGAAATCTCCTGCACTGTGTAGGTCTGACACTGTAAATCGAACATCGTCTATTTTGATCATCGAAAAATACACACTCAAAACTGCCGTTTATTTTGCATTCTTTTAAGGAAAATCTGTTGCCGATTTGCACCAGATAATGACTGATAAAGTCGTTAATACCTAAGCCCAAAAAATTGGAAATTTTGTGAATCTCTTCTTCGGTCACCCAAATATAGCCCGATTCTCCTATACAGCAGTTTCTGTGGCAGTTCTCACAGGCTTTGGGATCAAAGCTAAAATCAAATCCATTTTCTCTTATAAGATGCATTAGGTGCTCTCCGTTCTTACTTCCTGATAAATGGGTATAGGAGATCCCAGGGATTTGTTTAGGTCACTCAAGGTAGATATTTTTGTTTCATGTTCAAGATCCGTCGAGCCGATGCCATTGCCTTCTGCCTGGCATCCCTTGATGCCCTCACCGCCTTTAACAGGACCTCATAGGCCTTGGCCACCTTTAATTGATCATGGCAGATCAATGCAATATCAATGTCAGCATCCAGGATTCTTCTGACCGTGGTTTCAACGTCAAAGTGCTTATTGATCGCCCCCATATCAAGGTCATCGGTCATAGTGACTCCCTTAAAGCCCATGGTGTTTCGCAGCAGATCGCTTGCAATGACCGTGGAAAGACTTGCCGGCCATTGCCCATCAAGATCTCGATAGATCACATGCGAAAGCATCACGGCTTCCACACCGCTTTCAATGGCAGCACGGAAAGGGACCAGGTCGGTCGAATCAAGGACCTCGCGCGCGGTATCAAGGGATGGGAGATCAACGTGGGAATCAAGAGTTGTGCGACCGATACCGGGGAAATGTTTGGCCGTGGCAGGGATCCCGTTACCCTGAAGGGTTTCAATAACGGTCTTGCCGAGCCGGGCCACCAGTTCCGGCTCGCTTCCAAAGGCCCGATCCGCCATCACCGAATCAAGCCCCACCGGCGCCACGTCCAGGACCGGTGCAAGGTTCATGGTGATCCCCACCCCCTTGAGTTCGCGTGCCGTTATTGTGCCAAACTCCCTGGCGGCCGTGTCGGATCTGGCTGCCCCGATGGCCCGGTTGCCCGGAAAGACCGTGAATGGTGGTCCCAGCCGGGCCACCGGACCGCCTTCCTGATCAATGGCGATCATAAGGCGCGGGTTACCACCTTCCACGGCACAGGCCTGTGCGGCTTGACAAAGCTCGGCCACCTGGGAAGGATCAGAGACATTCCGCTTAAACAGGATCAGCCCGCCCACATGCATTTTTGTGATCATCAATCGCAAGTCATCGTCCAATGCCTGACCCCTGAAACCCACCATAAGGCGCAAGCCAGCCAACTGCTCATCACCCAGAGAATCTGCCTCGTACATGCCCATCTCCTTTAAGATCACGAATGGGATATGAATTTCGGGATTCGTAAACCCTAAAAATCCCCTCAAAAACCCCCTTGGATCGTTTGTAATCGGATCCCAGATATAAAATTATATCATAACATTCTTAGGGTAACCAGAATTACATAACCTTACCCACACCGAACAGATAAATAGCGAAATCCGGTCTTCACGGAAGTCGGTTGCCATGTTCACCAAACGCCCCTGGCTTGAAAATGCACAGCGAGCGCATTCCCTGCCGTGTTTATCCGTAATTAAACTTGAAAGGTCAAATAGTTATGTATCTTAGCATCTTTTTTTCGCTGACCGGCTTGCTCCCCGAACGCGAAGTGCTGCCGTAAGGCAGAACCCCCGTCCGTGAGGGCGGGGGCGAGGGGAGCTATCATGAAATGTTTCTTTTCCTTACCGGGAGGCCCCGTGCGAAAGCACGGGGAGGCTTCATATGAAAATTATGCTAAAGATCCTCTACTTCCATACCGATAAGTATAATCAGGAAAAATGTTGTGAAAAAGGCAAACCTCTCGAAAGAGTGGGACGCAAAGCCTCCGGCCCGACAATAGGGTAGCGGGGTTGCCCGGCGAAGAATCTGATACTGAAACCCATCCTTTCGTGAGGAGGATGGGTTTTTTCTTTGGGATAAGGAAGGAAACATGAACATTACCGATACGACCGATTATATCCGGCAACAACAGGCCGGTCAATTCAGGAGGCCCGAAGACGGTAAAAAGCCATTTGCTCATGTGAATGACCAAAAGCTGGATAGGGCGGAACTAAAAGAACGTTCTGTTTATGTGAATAACGAAAAGATTGTTACTTGGGAAAAGGAGACAATAAAATCCGATTTCCCGAAGCTATTTGATTCTGATGCTGGGGCGAAATACCATATTGAGAAAATTGGTGAAACCAACAAAGAGGAAAAACCCCAACAACAATATGACAAAACCGGAAAAGCGCAAAAGATGACCAAACAAGAGAAGTTGGTTGATCAGTGGGCCTGATACGGTTGGCAAAATTAGACAAAGAAAGAGCAATAATAAAAAAACTGTACAACTCCTTACATTTGAAGATTCCAGGCAGCTTGCCGGAGGAGGCTTCAAGTTTGTCGATTGAAACTCATTTGCACCTTGTGCTTTGGCAGGCGTGTGATCTTCCCTTAAATATCAGATCTTGAGAATCGAAAACACGTCATGGTCCTTATATAACGTGCAGTGACCGGCTGCCACCTGCTGAAACTGGTCAATCTTACTGCATCCCACCACATGAGGACATACCTTACTTTGTACAAACAGCTCGCACCGCAAGCACGGGCTCTCCTTAAGAATATCAAGGTTTGGCTCATCCCCATGCCGCCTGAGCCTCACGGGTTTTAAGCTTTTTTGGTCCCTTTCCGTGCCCTTGGCCCCGGATATGATATAAAGCCTATTTCTCATCCATAAACCTTGCCGTCCAAAGGGTAGACAACCTTTTCGTCAGAGGTCATACGCTTGAGGATGGCGCCTTGGCCGATACACAGGTATCCAGCATGTCTGTCTACCACATTACAAACCACGTAACATAACATATGATATATACCCTTACGAAAAATATTTCAGGGTAGTCACGAATATTTAGCTGGATTACTTATTCCAAAAACGCTTAAAATTATAGTGGAAGATGATTGGCGCTTTACACCCTGTTTAGACGTAAAGTAGAATAAAGGGGTTACCCCATATCAAGCAACAGGGTAACCCCCTGAAATGACTGGGGTGCCCAGAGTGATTCGAACACCCGACCTACGGATTCGTAGTCAGTACCCCTGAGCTTCCTAAACGCCTCAAATCACACTAAAGGGCTGACATTATTATCATATCAGTTTATCAAGCTTTTTGCAAAAATATCATACTTTGGCACATTTTGGAAAGTTTTTTTCACACACGCCTCGCCGCTCATCTTATATGAAGGTCATTCTGATCATCATCGTGGCCGTCTGCGTGGGTCTGTGGCTAATCTCTTTCAATCTTCCTCTTGATGCTTGAGACGATCGATTTCCCACCTTAGATCCTCAATCTCCTCTTTGAGCCGATCCAATCCTTTGGCCTCTTCTTGCTGTGAGGCCAGGTGATCGGCCAACAAGGCAGTGATGATGAATTCCAGAAAAGTCATGCTTTAATGTGATATCACAGGGGTGTCACAGATAAAGAAAAATTATTATCGCCTTGTCCCGCTTTGCGCTTTGCGTCTCCCTATTATCTGCTTCCGGCCACAGCCACGCACAATTGGGGATAATATGAGTAGGGGCAACCCAAGTCTTGACTATGTTGAACTATTCCCGTATGTTACTTTTATAAGCCTTTGGGAAAAATCATCGTGTAATTTTATGATTTCATATACTTATGGGGGTAGCCATGACAAACTACGATTTTAAGGTGGTTCTAGAGCCAGATGCTGAAAGCGGGGGCTATGTCGTGAAGTGCCCGTCTCTTCCCGGTTGCTACAGTCAGGGTGAAACCATCGATGAGGCCTTGGCCAATATTAAAGAGGCTATCGAGCTTTGCCTGGAAGATATGAAGGCACATAATGAACGAATCCCTGATCCTTCTAAGACCCTGGTGGGTAGCGTGCTGGTAGCTGCATGAGTCCCAAACTACCTAAAGTATCCGGCCAGAAGGCAATTAAGGCACTGCAAAAAATCGGCTATGAAATTGTCCGCCAAAAAGGGAGCCATATCCGCCTGCGAAACTATCGCCGCCCCGAATGCAGACCTATCACTATTCCTAAACATACAGTATACTAAAGCCAGGGCTACTACGAAGCATTTTACATGACGCCAACCTCTCAATCGAACAATTCTCCGACCTATTGTAACTATTCTTTTCTTAATATTATGCTCCAGGTCCACTCAGTCTTTCGTCGTGATGGATTCGAGAAAGGCAAGATAATCCGAAGGGAAGTTGTACTTCTTTGCATTTTTCATGATTATGAGAAGTAGTTAAAGCACAATTTGTATCCTTGCAGTTGCGCTGGCGATACGTCTGTAAATGTTACTTCAGGTCGTCCCATGTCTTGGCACCACCTATTCAGATCTTCCTTGTCCATGTTCGAGCCGTATGCAAAATAGTAATGATTGTTTCTCTCGGTCATTGCAAGCCATACAAGCTGCCGCTTCATCCTCGTTTGAGTAGTTCCTCCCGGATCTTGACCATCCCCAGGGTGTCGATCCCACAGTACTCCAGCAAGTTTTCATTTATCTTTTCTCTTTCCTCTGGAGCTGTGTCACCGTCAAGCATACACAGGTATTCAATGGAAGCAAGGTTGCCGTCCTGGATGGCCAAATCATCATAGCTCATGGACGGAACCAGTGCCGGAAGCACACGGACTTGAGTGAAAACGATCCGTGAAACTCCGGGTGGTACACGTGTTTCCGCACCAATGCGTGCAAATCCTTGAAACGATCCAAGACTGCCAGTAGTTCTGTATGGTATTGAGGAAGAAGCTCGGCAAGGTCTTCGATAATTCTCTTCTCATAACTGGTGTAGACAATGATGGTTCCCCTGTTTCCAAGGGTTTCAAGGAGTGTTCCTGCAAACTCCTCCCTGGGATCCTTGTCTTCTTCACAAAGATATTCCCGTTGCTTGAGGGTTCCATCCTTGGAAAGGATGTGGTCTGACCACTGAAATGGTATGGTCTGATACGGCCGGGTGCCGGTGTAGCGGGGAATTGCAGGACTGATTGTTTCAAAGTCCAGAAAGTGAACCGGGTACTGCACATCCATCAGTTCACCCGTGATCTCTGGAGCAATAAAGTCTGCACCGCTTGCCACACAGTTCCTTATGCGCTCTTGAATCTCGCTCAGGGGAAAGGAACCCGGGATGTTCCGAATGTCTTCAATTCCCAGCTCTTCCAGTTGATCCAATTTTTTCTGCGTAATTCCTGAAAGCTGTATGACCCAAAACTCGGGCTTTTTCGCTGTGCAGTGCTCCCAGAAGTCACAGCTGTAAGGGCTGTTGCAAGCCCGGCACGGGGCAATCTCAGGCGGCACAGTCCCGGCCAGTACTTCTTTGAGTTCAGCAATCCTTGAGGGAATCTCGTTTTGAATATCAAGAACTTCCTCGGTCAGGTCAACAAACGAAAAGAGAGACTCCAGGTCAAGGTCCTTGCCGTCAAAGATATACTGGTTGTTCAGGTGCATGATACCGGCCTTGGCGATCCTCAAGCCCGAACCTTTCAGCACATGGTACTGAACTGCAACGTCCGGCAGGTGATAATCTTTGACTGAAGTGGATGATTTGACCTCAATGAGGTTCCATCTGCCGTCATCGAGCCTTTCCAGTATGTCCGCCCGAACCCGCACGCCGTCATAAAGAAATGCCCCTTCAAAAATTGCCCGCACGCTCTGGTCTTTCAAGGCGGCCAGCGTGCTTTTTGTTGCTTCGTCGTGATGGAGGTGGTCCTCCTCAATGAGAACGCCTCCAGGATAAAGACGCGTTGCCAGCCTTCCCACTTCGTGGCCGATGTCGAAGATCGCCTGCTGCACAGGAGACACCTGTGTAGCCAGCTCAGGGTTGTAGCATAGATGCCACAACCGCAGAGGGCACTGGAGCCCCGCAACAAATCGGAATTTTGACAATTTGGGGATTTTTCTCGGGTTCATCTTCAGGCAACCTCAAGTAACTGTTCATGCACGAGCATTTTGCATCATATTATGGAAGTGTGACAGATGCGGTTACGGTTGGAAGAGAAATTTGAATATTTTCTGGGGGGCTTGGGGCCAGTTCTTGGGCGAGGCGAACGGGTGACCCCAGATCCATACTTTTCTTAAAAGGATGATTTCAGCTCCAAAAAGGCTATTTTAAGGCCTCGTTTGGTGCAATTTATGAGACTTTCTCTTGTCTCCCAACCCCGGCCTAGGATCTAACCCAGCCATTCCTCCGGTGGTGTGAGCAAAAACTCCTGCAAAGGGATTCCCTGGGCACCTACGAGCAATTTTCTTTTTACCCGGAACTCTTTTGAAAAAGCCTCTATACCCGGAAGATTCGTTTTTCGGAGGTTGCTTTTTACTTCGATGGCGACTAAATTATCTCCACGCTGCAAAACGAAATCCACTTCGCGGTTGCGGCTTGACCAGTAGAAAACCTCTGCCTGTGTGCCTTTAAGCCCATTGACCAATGCGGCGCCGACCGCCGACTCAACCAATCGTCCCCAGTACTCAGAATCAATTTTAGCTTCCTCAAGGGTAAGTTGCGACGGCGCTGTCATGAGGGCCGTATTGAGTACCTGGAGTTTCGGGCTTGAGGCCCGCCGGCGAATTATCTGCCCCGCATATTTAGGCAAACCCATCAGCAATCCCGCGCCTTGAAGCAGATTCAGGTAATGTGCAAGAGTCGTGGTATTGCCGGCATCCTGAAGCTGGCCAAGCATTTTCTGATATGAGATAATCTGTCCTGAATAGGCGCACCCGAGATCAAAGAGACGGCGAAGGAGGGCAGGTTTATCCACCCGTTTCATAAGCAGGATATCCCGTGAGACCGTGGTCTCTATAAGAGAATCCATAATATATTGAGACCATCGCCGGGGATCATTGATCAAATCCGCGGAGCCGGGATATCCGCCATAGAAAATATATTGCTCTATGTTCCATCCAAAAGCTTCTCGCATTTCCGAAAAAGACCAGTGCGTAATCGGGATAACCTCGAACCGGCCGGCAAGACTTTCAGTCAATCCGCTCTGCACGAGGAGGGGCGACGAACCAAGCAAAATCACATAGAGTGAAAGCCCCCCCGAAGAATCTTCATCCCACAAACGCTTTACAGTTTCAGACCATCCGGTGATCTTCTGAACCTCATCGAGAACCAAAAGCGCCTTGTTGGTTCGTGCTTTTGCGCGCGCCGCTTCCCATTGCTGCTCAATCCAGGAGGCGCTTTTCAAGGTCGGTTCATCTGCCGAAGCATAATGGCCCGGCATTTTAATGCCATCAATAAGCTGCCGCGCGAGGGTCGTCTTGCCCGTTTGCCGGGGACCTGACAGTATCTGCATGAAACGCCTTGGTTCGGATATCCTCTTGAAGATAACCTTATAAAAGGGTCTTTTAAACATGCGTATTATCCAATAGTTAACAGTTTACTCAATGTCTTGAGTAAGTTTACTCAAAACACTGAGTATCTGTCAAGACTTTTATGCCCCCTCTGTTTTCCTTTTAAGCCCTTAAGCCACTATCTTTATTTTTAAGGGTAAAATCGTTGCCCTAAAGAAGTCCGAGTTGCTGATTTTGGCATCAAAAACATGCTTATAAGGGCAAAATAGGCATCATTTTAAAGCCTTTTAATGAAGCGCCCTGCAGCAAGCTGCGGGGTATCAAGGCGGAATTGCGCCGTAGTTCACCTTGCCCTTCATCCCTGAACAAGCTGCGGGGTATTCCGGCGAAGGCGAATAAGAATTCTGAAGTATTACCGCGGCCCGACCCCATTTCTGTTCTGTGGCGCTGAAGGACTCATAATTAAATTCTTTTTTTCTTGTCTAAAATCCCTGTTTTAAGATTTTGTAAAAAATTCAAAGATCTTTCATAATTTTTATCAGGCAAATAGTTTGACACAGCAATAATAAGACTGTCATTCTTATCTGGATCAGTATTTATAGTCAAAATATCCAAAACTGTTTTCTTTGTTTTCGAGCTCATTATTTCGGCCATATCACGGCCCAGCAATCTTGCACCTGCAAATTCAAAATCAAAACCTTCAGTTTCCATTAAATCAGAATGTGAATCAAACAATCTATCCTCGTTTCCTGCTTGAGAATAATATTTCAACAGGGTGGCGATATCAACAGCGTCCTTTGTAGGAAATTCATGATGCCTATCATTCCATGCAATCAGTTTTAAAACAGCCATTCCCGCAAGAGAAACAAAGCGGATATTAAGACCTCTTGCCAAACGCACAGAAACTGTATTTTCCCACGCGTCCTGAAAACCAGTTACATCCATTTCAATGGAATATTCAGGGGGCCAGCAAACCACCCCTTCCGATGTTTCCACTGATCCAAACGGGATGATATCTACAGGGCAGCTGTTCTTGTAAATCAGGCGATGTACTGTTTTTTCGTCTGAAGAAAAAGAGCCGGTTGAGATAAGCCTGTCTTTCATTTCCTGATAGTGTTCCCAGTCCTTGACTGTAATGCCGAGATCAATATCCTTTGTTTCCAATCCTGTGGGCAAACCATACAGCTGACCAAGAATCAGATCGCGTACAACAGCACCCATAACAAAAAAATCAATATCCAGCTCCCCTGCTACATTTTTAATAGCTTTGAGACAGTTGGCAATCAGTGGATCAGTGTTTTTCGATAAATCTATCAATATATTGGTCATAAATAATTCTTGCAGTTTCAATATTCCTGTCGTCTGCTGTTGCAATCAGGTCGGCATATATGAGGAGTGGGGGCGCAAGTTCCTTGTAATTCCAGGGATAATCAAAACGCCAGAATGTTTTATAAATTTCTACCTTTCCTTGCGGGTTTTTTATTAGATGATTCTTGAGCAGGAATTTATTTATCTCTTCAGGTCCATAAACGGTGATTGTCTCAGGTTTCAGATAAGCAGTTAAACGTGCTGCTGCCGGTTCTCCGCCAAGAAAGGTTCCTGTTTTCTGCCAGTCAGTTTTTTCCCACCACTTTTCTCTGGTCGCGTCATATCGTCCTATATATAATTTTGGTCTAAGTTCCCTTGCGTATGCGTGAATCCATGTATCAAGGAGTTTGTCAACATTGATCAGTTTTCGGCCATGCTTTCCTCTGTCCACCAAAAAATTCAGTTGCTTCAAATCGTACATTACCCAGCCAACAGTTCCGAGCGCCACATTTGCAGCTTTTGCAATATCCCTATAGGGCGCTTTTACAAGTTCCGGCAGGCAAAGCAAAGCAAAGACAACTTTTAGGCCTGTGGGCCGGAAAGCCCGAGCTATTCTCCCGGCTTCCGGGATATCTTTCTTTTTCCGGCCAGTAATGTAAACAAACAATGGCGGATCATTGATATATGCATTTCCGGCTGTATCAATAAATGCAAGGTTAAGCCCTTTCAATCGCTCAGCCATAGGTGGTGTCACATGCCTCGTAACCAGTATCCCCGGTTTTTTAAAACGGCGTATCTGCTCGGCAGCATGCCCAAGCGTGGCGTTTGTAATAAATCCTTTTACTCCAGCATAAAACTTTTTTGGCTTACCTTCAGGCGCATTGATCTGCAATACAGCATCAGGCTGTATTTTCCCTGTGGGTTCAACCTCCAGGATCTTAATACAAAGTCCCGTTGTTTCCTCAAATGCCAGCTTTGCAGCATTAAGAATCTCACGTTCTTTTGTGGCTCTATCGGTTGTATTTTTCTGTTTTTTCATCATGTTAAATTAATGCCCGTTCATATTGTTCATTATTTTGTATATGTACACTATTAATGAACAAATGTAAATAGTGAACATTAATTTGATAAAAATATATTCCGTGTGTAATAATTCATCTAATCAATGAATTTCTTCACATCAAATATAGTTAAACTTTGTAAGCTATTGATTTATAAAAGGGTAAAATCGTTGCTCTAAGAAATTTGAATTTTTTTAGCATGCTTATTTTGGTATCAAAAACATGATGCTAAGGGCAAAATAGGCATCATTTTAAAGCCTTTTAATAAACCTGAATAATGCATGAACGACGTTTTTTATAGACAAAAATGCCTCCAAATATAGTATATATTGGGGTATCCAAGAACCCAAAGTACTATATAGGAGGCACTTAAATGGTGAAAAAGACTATATCTCAAAAAAGTGGAAATGGCAATAAACAAATAGAGCATGTAAAG
>QMMN01000054.1 GCA_003647275.1 Deltaproteobacteria bacterium | reverse complement strand
GCTCGATTGGAGGCATTGCTAGCTGAAAAAGAACAACTCGAAGAGGCATTGAGGGAGACAGAACAGCGCTATCGAGCTCTATTCCAGCAGGCGGCAGACAATATTATGGTGTTTAATCCGAAGACACTCAAACCGGTGGCTTTCAATCGACGCGTTTGTGATGATAGGGGTTATACTCGAAAAGAGATACTGAGTATGACAATAGCTGAGCTTGAGGCCCAGGATTCGGCTGAGGAGATAGTGCAACGCTGTAAGAATATTATTGAAAATGGGCCGCAGACCATCGAAACAATGCTCAAAACAAAGAGCGGCGAAGTTCGAAATTATTGGGTAAACATAAACGCTATTAATATAGGGGGCCAAACATTCATTCAAACTATCGGTAGAGATATTACTGATCGTAAAAGGATAGAGGAGGAGCTGCGACTCAGCCAAGTGCGTCTCAATGAAGCGCAGGATCTTGCCCAAATGGGGAGCTGGGAAAGAGATCTCAAGAGTGGGAGAATCTATCCATCAGATGGGCTGTACCGCATTTTTGGCTATGAACCCGGAGAAGTTACTCTCACCAATCGGTTCTTGAACAATATTATTGATCCTGAACATAGAGGGCTTTTCAGGGATTTTTTGCAGAACACATATGCAGGTGGCCGAAGCGGCAATTATGAATTTTGTTTTTATAGAAAAGATGGGGCCAAGCGTTACGCCTACTGCCAAACAAGAATTATTAAAGATTCTTCCGGTAAACCTATCCGGGTTTTCGGTACTTTAAAGGACATCACGGAATTCAAGCTCGCTGAAACCGCTCTGTCGGAAAAGGAAAAGGCTTTGAGGCAACAGGCTGAGAGGCTGAGGGAGGTCAACACGGCGCTTAAGGTGTTGCTTGATCATCGAGAGGCCGAAAAGGTGAAGCTGGAGGAAAACATACTGAGCAACGTAAGAAAACTAGTCTTTCCCTACTTGAACAGACTCAAACATGGGCAGTTGAGCGATGAGCAAAAGACTCTTTTGGAAATCTTGGAGTCAAACCTAGCTCAGATCACATCTCAATTCACGACCAAATTATCCTCCACAAGCATCGGGTTGACACCCAGAGAACTTGAGATCGCCGGGATGGTAAGGGACGGCATGAGTAGTAAAGAGATCGCTGACGTTATGTGCATCTCCGAGAATGCCATCAGGTTTCACCGTTTCAATATAAGGAAGAAGGTTGGGCTAAACAAGAGAAACATAAACCTCAGATCATACTTGCAACACATTTCACAATAGCCGTTCTTCGGCATTATGTAAGCCAATAATGTATAGTTTCTTCCTGATAGTTTGCTATTAAAAAACAAGCTTGTCATATAGTTTACCTTGTTATTAAGATTATGGCCGCTGATTGCCAAAGAAATTTATAAAGAAGAGGCCCATCTCCCATGAACAAAAGGAGAGGGTAGGTAATTTCAAACTCAATTTTAAACCGCAGAATATTGACTGAAGATTGGGGGTGATAATTCAAAAGGCATAGAAAGGCTGAGTCTGCAATTAGAGAAATCTATTATCGAGCGATCTTATCGCAGGGAGGAGGTAAAGTAATGAAAAGAAGACTGCTAATAATGTCGGTTGGTATTCTTGTGATAGTCGTGCTGACCATGTTGTCTTTTGTGCCCGCTTATGCTCAAGCGGAGGTACCCAAAACCATTAAGATTGGTATTTTGGTTTCCTTTACTGGGCCAGATGCCATGATAGGAAAGCCAGCGGAAATTGGCTACGAAATGGCGGTGGAAAAAATAAACAAGGGTGGTGGCGTCTATGTCAAGGAATATGGTAAAAAAATACCTCTTGAACTTTTGATCATGGACATGGAAACAAACCCGGAGAAGGCTGTTGCCCGTGCAGAAGTACTGAATCAACGAAAAGCATCTGTTGTTTGTGGTACCACCTTGATGAGCGCAACTTCTGATATCTTTGAAAAGAATAAGTTGCCTGCCATAACCTCTTTAGTAACAAATGTTGGGCTTTTTGAAAGGGGCTTTAAATACTACTTTGGTATCAGCAAGATGAACGATGGGATCGTGGATGCAATATTTGCAGCTTTCGCAAATATCCCCAAAGACCAAAGGCCAAGCAGGTGGGCTGTTTGGGAAGAGCAGAGCGACTGGATTGCGGAATTGTTCAATCTTGCTAGAAAGAAGGCGCCTGCCAATGGTGTTACATTTGTATCTCACAGTAAGTATCCGATGCTGGCTCGGGACATGAGCCCACTCATCTTTGCAGCAAAAAAAGCCGGTGCCGAGGTGATCTTTTCTGCCCCTGTCCCTCCTGATTGTATTATGATGCTTAGACAAATGAGGGAGCTTGGTTACAATCCAAAGGGTATCATAATGATAAGGGGCTCTGATGATCCAGCCTGGGCAAAGATGACAGGTCCAATGGGCGATTACGTAATAGGATGTCCCGACTGGCATCCCGCATTAAGCTGCCCCGGGGTTAAAGAGCTTAACGCTGAATACAAAGCAAAGTTTGGGAAAAGAACTCACATCGTTGTAGGAAACGCGTACGCCTCGATTCAGATAGCAGCAGCCGCTATAGAAAAAGCTGGCACGTTGGAGAGAAGTAAGATCAGGGATGCCATTGCTGGCATTGACACGATGACCGTTTTTGGCCGGATCAAATTCAACAACAAAGGCCGGCGAATTGATGCCCCTCCGGTGGTTACTCAATGGCAGAAAGGAGTAATGGAGATGGTGTGGCCCAATGATATGAAAACAAAGAAATTAGTATATCCCATTCCAAGGTAGTGTGGAAATTAGATGCGAATACTCTATGGTGCCGATTAGATTAAGCTGAGTTGACCTGGACCAAGCTTCAGAGCAGAAAATGAAGCCCAACCACAAAGCGTAGGCAAAACATGAAACTACTTGAGGTTGAGAACCTATCAAAGGCTTTTGGTGGTGTCCTGGCTATCAATAGGCTAAGCTTTAGCCTTGACCAGGGAGAGGTACTGGGACTTATTGGTCCCAACGGTTCAGGTAAAAGCACTTTGTTTGATACAATAACAGGAGTTCTAAAACCTGATACCGGTAGAATAAGGTTTGATAATAAGGATATCACCGGAATGGCTTCTTACAAGATATGCCAGAGCGGCATAGCCAGAACTTTTCAGCTAGTTAAGCCCTTTAGTCGGCTAACTCCACTCGAAAATGTGATGGTGGGCAGGGCCCATGGTAGCCAGCCAGCTCGGAACATAAAGCAATCACGCATAGAGTCAAAACAGCTTTTGGCTTTCACCGGTCTGGGGGATAAGCACTCAGGGATGGCAGGAATGCTTAGTCTGGTGGACCGCAAACGGCTGGAAATTGCGCGGGCGCTAGCGACAAGGCCCAAATTGTTATTACTGGATGAGATGATGGCAGGTTTGAATCCAGCGGAGCTGGACAACGCCATAGCGTTGGTAAAGGCAATTAGAGATTCCGGGATAAGTCTGATAGTCGTTGAGCACGTAATGAAAGTTATAATGGGGATCTCGGACAGGGTGGTGGTATTAGAAGTTGGCCGGAAAATTGCTGATGGTGCTCCAGAGGAAATTGTAAACAATCCCGAGGTTATCAGGGCATATTTAGGTAAGAAGCCATATGCTACAAATTAGTAATATAGATGTCTATTATGGCGACATTCAGGCGCTATGGGATGTCTCGCTGAGGATTGGGGACGGTGAAATAGTGGCGGTTCTTGGTTCTAATGGTGCGGGCAAAAGCACTGTCATGAAAAGCATCTCCGGGTTGCTCAAAGTTCGAGCCGGGCACATTGATTTTGGCAACATACGCCTTGATGGTTTACCCGCGCACCACATTGTGGAGCTAGGGATTTCCATGGTTCCCGAAGGTAGGAGAATATTTCCACAGATGAGCGTCTTGGAGAACCTGGAAGTGGGCGCTTCCACTAATGCCGCACGCAAGACCAGGCAAAACACACTCGAGTGGATATACGAGTTTTTCACTCCCCTAAAGCTGCGAGCCAAACAAAAAGCAGGTACACTTAGCGGTGGAGAGCAGCAGATGTTAGCTATAGGTAGGGCGCTTATGTCAGTGCCCAAAGTGCTCTTGATTGATGAGATGTCTTTGGGCCTGAGTCCTATTGTGGTTCAAGAGCTCTCTGGAGTTATTCAGGGCATAAACAAGTTGAGGAAATTAGCGGTGTTGCTCGTCGAACAGGACATTGAATTGGCTTTGTCTATGGCTAGTCGCGGCTATATCATGGAAAATGGGCGGATTGTGGACCAAGGCGATGCAAAGTTAATGTTATGCAACCCTCGCATTAAAGAAACATATTTGGGCATCGGCGCAGAGGAAAAGGCAGGGTAGTTTATGGAGTTTGTGCTCCAGACTATCGCCAATGGGCTTTTGGCGGGCGCACTCTATGGGCTGGTGGCGCTGGGGCTTGGCCTGCTCATGGGAGTGATGAAATTTCTCAATATTGCTCATGGCACCTTCATAATACTTGGTGGGTATCTAAGCTTCTGGCTTTTCAATCTATGGGGTATAGATCCTTTCCTTTCAATACCCCTGGTAATGATTGCGATGTTTTTAATTGGCTTGGTCTTCTATAGGTTGGCGTTATCGCCGTTGCTAAAATTACCGGACGTTGGAATGCGGATTGATACTTCTATGTTGATTACCTTTGGTTTAATTTGGGTGCTTGATAACGCGATGACCATGCTGTGGACCCCCAATGTTCGAACTATACTTACCTCTTACACAGGGGAGACATTTAGGTTTTTCGGAGCGAGATTCAGTTTTACCGGTCTGTGCGGTGTGGGCATAGCTGTCCTGGTAGGATTGGCTCTGTATTCTGTTCTCAGCAGAACCTACTTTGGTAAACATCTCCGTGCGGCAACACAGGATGCCGAGGCGGCCAGCTTATGCGGAGTTAATGTTCAACGCGTGTATTTAATTTCCACCGGTATTGCGATAGCGCTGGCCGGCGTGGCCGGCGCGGTTATCGTTTCGAGCTATTCCATCAGTGCATCTGGTGGAATAGGGTGGCTCCTAATAGCTTTCGTGGTCATGGTACTTGCCGGAGAAGGCAATATCAATGCCATTATTCCCGCCGGTTTGGTGTATGGATTGCTGGAGGCGGGGAGTGTTCTGATTTTTGGTGTTCCCTATCGCCAGGCTATTGCTCTTCTCGTGTTTGTATTGGTCCTTATGTTCAAGCCACAGGGATTATTTGCGAAAAGGGAGTAAGGGATCCGGCATGTTGCCTGATTGGAAGAGACTTCTCGTAATTGGGTTGTTAGTTTTAGCCTTTATGGCAGCCCCTATGGTTATAGAAATCGGGACGGGCAGCCTGAACCTCCTCATTATGGTGTTTATTTTTGTCATTCTTTCTCAAAGTTGGAATATCATAGGTGGCTATACAGGGCAGATCAATCTGGGCCTTGCTGCTTTTTTTGGTTGTGGGGTGCTGGTTACCCATTTTGTGTGGAAGGCTGAGATGCCGATTTACCTTGCTGTAATCGCGGGAGGTCTATCAGCAGTGGTTTTAGCAGGGATTATAGGTCTGCCGACTCTGAGGCTGAAGGGCGCTTACTTTGCTATTGGGACCTTTGCATTGGCAGAGGTGTGTAGGATAGTGGTGGGCAATATTTTTGAGAGGATGATCGAAATGCCGGGGTCCTATGCTGCCAGCTATAGCCTTATTCCCCGGTACTACCTTGGTTTGACAGTGGCGTTTGCCGCAATAGCTGTAACGTATTTCATAACCCGCTCCAAGCTGGGACTGGGGATGGTTGCGGTCCGGGACAGTGAGCAAGCAGCCCAGGTTACCGGTGTGAATAGCTTTAAATATAAAGTCTACGCCTTACTGATTAGTGCGTTCCTAGCTGGCTTGGGCGGAGGGGTCTATGCTTTCATGCGGCTCTCATTTCATTACGTTACCGCGGTTTTTAGCCCAATCTGGACATTTGAGCCGCTCATGGCAGCCGTCATCGGGGGTAGCGGCACATTAATTGGTCCTGTTATAGGCAGTATTTTCCTGGTGGTCCTTTCAGAGATATTTGCTCTCACTTTGGGAGAGGCGCATCTTATCATATTTGGGCTCCTGTTCATTCTGGTGGTGATGTACTTCCCTTACGGGCTCGTTGGCTCTGTAAGTCGAATTCGCCAGATAATCAGTCGTGTTGGCAGGGGCTTATGTGAGACTGGAGAAAACTGTAGGAAGGGATTTTGAAACGGAACGTGAAGGTCGTGTTCCGAAAAATATCCACAATAAAAACAGAAAGAGGGAAAACAATGCTAATTGAAGAAGTAAATCAACTCCTGGACCGCGGTTATCAATCCATAGAAACCGGGTACTTCCGTCTGCCTAATGGGCAAATGCACGTGAGGGTTTTGACCCGAATGCCCGGCTGTAAGGGGAAAATGGTTGACTGGTGGTTCGGATATCTTGACGGCACCGAAACTTACAAAAAGTGGCACCCGAAGGCCCACATGTCCCTGGAGTGGGACCAACACTGGAAGCCCGGGCACTATATCGGTGCTAGCCACACGATCGAAGAAAATATGGGAGGGTCTGTCTTAAAGGTTAGGATCCGTTTTCACGACCCTTCTGAGTTTTTTGATATCTCGAGGTTTGAAGAGGCTAATGTGGGGGCTGTTATTTGCGGAAAAGCATATAATCCTGATGAAAGCCCAAATGGGATGGTCATCCATTTTGTCCGTGATACCGACTATGGATGTGCGATGCGAAGCCGATTCTGGCTTTTTGGGGCCCCCGACATGGCAGGTGCCGGGCTGATGCGGCATTGTATCGAAGAGATGGGCACGCTAGCTGATTTTCTGCCTAATCTCTATGGGAAGCAGACGGGTAGCAAGTAACCGCACTGAAGTTTGAGACAATGTAAGAGAATTGCAAAAGGGACGCTGCTTCATAAGGACATTACTTCCTCTGAAAAGAGGTTGTCGAGTGCAAGATAATTGAGATTAATAAAAGAAGAAAGGAGGCGCAAATGACTAAGAAGAAAAAGATTATCGGGTTGTCCTGCGGGAGGAAGAACGGCAATTCTGAATGCCTTTTGAAAGAGGCGCTCATGGGCGCGGAAGAACTTGGAGTGGAATCGGAAATCATTCGTGCAATGGAACTTAGAGTAAAGCCTTGTAAAGGGTGTGAGACGTGCACTATGCTCATGGTCCGGGGTAAGGAACCCGTTTGCGCGATCAAGGACGATGATGTCCCCTGGATCCTCGAGAAGGTCCTTTTGGAGGATGCGGGCTTTATCCTCGCCCACCCCCTCTATCACCTCAGGGCGAATGGCTACTTCGAATGCATACATGAGAGGATGCTCCCCGTCATGTTTAAGCACCCCGAGATCTTAAAAAAGAACAAGGTGGGTGGCATTATTAGCGTGGGAGGTGGAGAGCCAGAGTGGACGCCTCTGGGCCTCACCTCAGCGAACATCTTCGTTCAGCATTCCTGGCGGCTGGTGGACCAGATGCAGGTGAACTTCTGTGGGAGGCCAGCCTCTGTGTTACTTCACCCAGAGTATATTGAAAGGGCGAGGAAACTGGGGAGGAATGTTGCGGCGGCCATGATGATGCCCATAGAGGAGGTGCGATACATGGGAGAAGATAGCGCCGTTTCCTGCCCAGTGTGTCACTGCAATGTGTTGAAGGTGCCCGGGAGACTTCCTGAAGTTTTCTGTCCTGTATGCTGGGTCCGGGGTAAGGTCCATATGGAGGGCACAGAGATGAAGGTAACATGGGATGAGGAAAGCAAGAGGATACCCCGGTTCTCAGAGAGGGGTGTATTCAGCCACCTGGATTTGATCAAGAACCTTCAGAAGACTTTCTACGAGAACGAGGACAAGGTGAAAGAAATGAAAAAGAAATATGAGCATTACGGCAATATCGTAAGGCCTCAAGCAGGCTGAAAAGGCCTTCAATCAGAGGCATCGATAGCCATGGGAAAGAGCACTATCGCCGTGGATGGAAGCCAGATTGGAGAGGGGATGATCACAGCCGCTAATATAAAGTAGTTCGAAAGCCTCTGCAAATAGGCCTTTACAAAGATGCTTATTGGTCATTCACCTAATTTCACGAGCTGGCCTAAGTATTCAATTGTGAACTTCAATCCCTGGAGCAGTGCTTGGGCATCCTCGAACATATGGCCAGATACCGGGCGTTTGGGAGCCTTGCCATTAAATCCCAACATCTCTCTATTTGTCCACGATCTCACGGGGCGCATCCTGTCAAGGGGTGCCCCAGGGCCTGCAAGGAGGTGCACAGGGCATGGGGGTGCTTCTTAAGGCGCCCGAAAGATTGCCGTACGCTGTTTCCCCTTATGCAATGTTTACAGTGTTCTAATTGGGGAAGGAGACGAAATCAAGGTGGAGTGGAATCAGGAGGATGGGAAACATCCCCGGTTTTCCCCGCATGGGGTTTCGGTGCATCTGGAAGAAATAAAACAGAAGCATGTAAAGTACTTTCAAGAAGATCATGAAAAAGTGCAAGAATTGAAAAAGAAACACAACGTGTACGGTAACATTGTAAGTCCGTGATTCTAACTGACAATTGCACTGATAGCGTTAATGTCTGTTTTTTCTGGATGGCGCAATTAGAAGAGCGGTCACAGTAAAACGAGATTGGAGGTGCACCATGACACAGAAAGATCTGGAAGCACGGATCGCCCATTTAGAAGATTACCGGGACATCTGCAATCTTCAGGGCAGATATAATCATTATATTCTGTCCAACAGGTACGATAAAATCCTGGACATGTTTTCTAAAAAAGACCCGGGCGTAAGAGTAGAGCTGGCTGACAGCGGCGAATATAAGGGTTTTGAAGGCGTGATGACGTTGTTCAAGATCCTGGGGGAGAAATATAAGTTCGCTGGCGGTCTGGCCCTCCATATGCTGATGACCCCTGTTGTAGAAGTAGCCAGAGATGGTCAAACCGCAAGGGGCATGTGGCACTCCTTTGGTTGTAACACCATTCAGACCGAGGATGGGCTGGTCGCCATGTGGCAGTCCGGCAAGTATGACATTGAATTTACTAAAGAGGAGGGGAAATGGAAATACCGTGTGTTCAAGTGGTATGTGATATTTAGAACACCGTTTGATAAGGGCTGGGTGAAGATGCCAATTATAGGTAGCCTTACTCACGAAGGCCAACCTCCGGTTAGCCCCATATACGCGCCTTATGATCCTGCTCAAGACGGGCAATTCTTGCCTCTTCCGCCTGAGCCGGAGGAATAATTCCTTTTTTCAGAGGTGAGCAAAAAGAAGGTCTCGGGGGTGCCGCGAAAAGCTTGGCCGTGTTCCTGTTATATGCTTTTAAGAAACCCTATCGTTCATGCGAGTGAAGTTCGCGTGGGCAGAACTGTGCAGCACATAGTCTATGAAAACAGTGGCAACATTTCGGATGGGGAGGATTTAAAGGTGGTACAGATAGGATGCTTAGTACTAGGATTTAGTGGTGCGGCCATGAACTTTCAGGAAATCTCTGCGTCGCTTATGTGCGGTCAATATCCGCCTCCAAGAAACTGATTAACATATTTATCAGTCAGTGTAATCCTTTCGGTGCAGGCAACAGAGACAGTGTTGATCCATATTTCTGGCCTTAGATACGGCTGAGGTGAAGATATAAAGATAAGCAAGGTCTATGCCGAGCTGAGCTGCGGTTCTTCCATGTTAACGACGCTAGGGTGGTTAGCATGGAAGATTCGTCAGCTCCAGCGTTTGGTCACGCCGCGTGCGGCGGGAATAAATATTATACGGGGAGGAAGAACAATGAAGGAGTTAAAGGCCGATGTTGTAGTGATTGCAGCCGGTGTTTCCGGTTTGGCGTCAGCCATAGCCGCCGCTGAGGGTGGAGTCAATGTCATCGTCTTTGAAAAAGCCCCCAGGACAGGAGGAGCAGGAAATATGGGGATGGGGCCTCTCGCAGTTGAAAGCCGGCTGCAGCGCCTGAAGCAGCATGGTCCCACAAAAGATGAGGCATTTAGAACTTTTATGGAATATACGCACTGGCGTGTTGATGCCAGGCTGGTGAGGGCGTATCTAAACAAATCGGCGGATACGATCGACTGGTTGGAGAGGATGGGCGTTGAATTTGTCGAGCCAGCAGCCTATTTCCGGGGGGCTCATTTTACTTGGCATTTGGTAAAACCGGCCAGTGGTCAGCCTGGCCCTATGGCCTCGGCGACTATGACTAAAATCATGACTGATCGTGCTAAACAACTTGGGGTCGACATCCTGCTAAGAACACCGGCCAGGAAAATCCAGAGGGAAGGTGGTCGGATTACAGGTGTTATCGCCGAAGACAAATCCGGGCAGCCCATCCAAGCAAAGGCAAAAGCAGTAATTGTGGCCACGGGCGGATTTGGCGATAATCCAGAAATAATCAAAAAATTTACCGGTTTCGATTGCGGGCGTGACCTGTTCCCTTTTCGAATTCCCGGTTTGAATGGGGATGGCATCCAAATGGCATGGGAAGTGGGGGCGGCTCCAACTGAGATGACTATGGAACTCATCTACGGCTTCTCCAAACAGCTTGAGCCCAACCTTCAAGAGGCCTTACGGCAGCCCCACCTTATGGTTAACCTTTTGGGGGAGCGTTTTATGGATGAGGCCATTATGGCGAACACCACCTATACAGGAAACGCGATTTCCAGGCAAAAGGGAAGATGTGCGTTTCTCATTTTTGATGAAAATACGAAAAAACATATGGAGACGGTGGGGTTTGATAACATCAGCGTTGTTTTCCCGTTTATGAAAATTGAAAATATGGACGTGGCGATCAAGAATGCGCTTGACCAGGGGTTTAGGGAAATATATGTGGCCGATTCACTGGAAGAATTGGCCAAGAAAACTGGGATTGATGCCTCCGGTCTACACAGAACGGTAGATGAATATAACGAATGTTGCGAGAAAGGGTATGACAATCTTTTTAACAAAAACCACAGGTATCTCCGGCCCGTCAAGGTCCCTAAATTCTACGCCGCAAAGCATTTTCCGAGTGCATATGGAAGCCTTGGAGGTATCAAGATCAACCATAGGACTGAGGTGCTGGACAAGGAATGGAAAGTGATCCCGGGTCTATACGCCGTGGGAACTGATGCATGCACGATATACGGTGACAGTTATGTCTTTATTTTGCCAGGCAATACGATGGGTTTTGCGCTGAATAGCGGGCGGATAGCTGGCGAAAACGCCGCAGAATACGTAAGGTCCCTCGGTGAATGATTGAAGAGATTGGAGGCATCAATAGGATTGGTGACCTTATTTGAAATGAAGCATTTGTCTTGGTTCGGAGGGATGAGGTATGAATCTTTCTGACGTAGTGACCCAGGGAGCCAAGTATTTCCCTGAGAAGAAGGCTGTTGTATACGGGAATAAGGCCTTTACATACAGGGAACTGGATGCGTGTGTTAGTGTTGTAGCGTCCTATTTTAGAGAACTGGGAATCAGCAAAGGTGATAGGATAGCACTGTATGCCGGTAACAGGCCCGAGTGGATTATGATTTACTACGGGATGATAAGGCTGGGTGCCATTGCGGTATGCGTGAGTGCTGCTTACAAAAGTTTTGAGCTGGAGCACATACTTCGCGACTCTGAACCTGTCGTGCTGGTGACCAGTGAGTCCCTTCTACCAAACGTGCCGGTGAGTGAAAAGCTACCATATATTAAGGATATACTCATTATCGAAAAAGACAGTACCCTATCAACTTTATGCGAGGTTAGGGGAAGCAAAGTGGCTCCATTCAAGAGCATTAATTGTGCGCCTGATGATACGTGCGTGATCTTATACACAGGGGGAACGACGGGCATACCCAAAGGAGCAATGCTTACCCATAAGAATCTCCTCTACACGGCTCAGAATGTTTGCTTTCATGAAAGAACCACTTCCGGGGATGCAGGTCTTTGTTTTATGCCCTTAAATCATGTTTTTGCGGGTTGTCACATAATGAACTCAATGTTTTATGCCTGCGCGACTCTGGTTTTGCATAAAGGCTTTGAAATGGATGAAATTATTTCATCAATCGAGTCAAACAAGGTGACACGCTTGTACGCGGTTCCAACGGTTTACATCCGCTTTCTCAATAACCCCCACTGTCATAAGCACTTGAAATCTGTCGGCTATTCGTTTTCGGCGGCAACGAGTATGCCCTCAGAAGTCGTTAGGCAATGGAAGGATAAGTTCGGCCTGAACATTTATGAAGCCTATGGCATGACTGAAACATCCTCCCTAGTCACTTTCAACCATTTATACAGGCACAAAGTTGGGTCGGTGGGTACGCCTGCTGGTCTCGCTGAAGTGAAGATTGCAGACCAGGATGGAAATGAACTTGGCGTTGGAGAAGAGGGAGAAATCCTTATCCAGGGACCCAATGTTATGAAAGGATATTTCAATAGACCGGAGGAAAGTGCAAAGGCCATGGATGGAGGCTGGCTTCATTCGGGGGATCTCGGCCGAATGGATGAGGACGGCTATCTTTACATAATCGACAGGATAAAGGATATGGTCATAAGCGGGGGGTTGAACGTATATCCTTCTGAAGTGGAAGATGTGCTTTATAAGCACAATGCTGTTGAAGAGTGCGGCGTTGCAGGGCTCCCGGACAAAGAATACGGGGAGACCGTGACCGCCTTTGTACGCCTTAAGAAAGGCCGCAAAGCCACCGCAGATGAGCTTATCAAGTTTTGTAAGGAGAGGCTGGCGTCTTACAAAGCCCCTAAGAGGGTCATTTTCATGGAAGACCTGCCCAAAACCCCTCAGGGAAAGATCTTGAAGCGGGAACTTCGGAAATATAAAGTCTGATAGTAAGTACAAGCAGGACTTCGGAAGGATAGTGTATTAGACCATGAAGCTCACGGAAAATCAGAAGCAAATGTTGGACGGCAAAGAGGGTCGCGGTGCCCGAAAAGCGATGGAGATCCTTGCTGCTTACGGCGAGTGCTACGAAGCCGAACGATTGATTCCCATTACTAGCGTTCACATTGCCGGTAATTATCCAGTGCTTATGGAGGAGGGAATAGAGTGGCTGGAGGATTTGGCAAGTGATGGAACCAGGGTAAGGGTGTTTACAACCAAGAACCCTGAAATGTATGACTTTGAACAGGCTGATGAGCTAAAGGTCCCTGCCGGCCTGAGGTCTAAGCAAAAAAGGATTCATGAGGCGCTAAAATCTCTGGGTGTTGCACTTACTTATTCGTGCCACCACTACCTGGTGGGCAATGTCCCCAGGTTCGGGGACCACATCGCATGGGCTTCTTCAGGGAGCCAGGTTTTCGCTAATTCGGTTATTGGAGCCAGGTCTAATAGGGACGGAGATCACGTTGCCCTGGCTGCAGCTATTGTGGGTGCAATTCCGGAATGGGGGTTGCACCTTACCCAAAATAGAAAGGGCGAGATTCTTATCGATGTGGGATCTTTGGATTTTGAGGACTACGATCCATGCGATTACAAAGCCTTGGGGTGGCATTTGGGGAAAATTGCCGGTACGAAAATCCCGGTCTTTGTCAACTTGCCCAACAACTTGCCCATAGAGGCAATCAAAGGGCTTCTTTATTCTTTGACTGTAACCGGCGCAATGGGGCTTGTACATTTAGTCGGCACAACGCCGGAGGCCAGCAGTGTTGAGCAAGCTTTCGGCCAAAACCCGCCTTCGTCTCCAGACATAGTGGTTCGTCAGGAAGATGTTGACAAATCCTACACTGAGATTTCCAGTTGCACCGAGGAAAAGGTGGATCTTGTGATTTTCGGATGTCCACAGTGTAGCATCCAGGAGGTGCAGGAGATTGCCCAATTGTTAGGCAGCAACAAACTCCATGCTGAAACGCAACTTTGGATCTGTACCTCCAGATGGGTAAAGACCTTGTGTGAAAGGATGGGCTTGCTTGAACAGCTCGAGTCTTCAGGTGCCCGTATCGTGGCTGACGTTGGTGCGGCAGATGGCCCCCATCTTTACCTGAAAGAGCAAGGTATTCGTGTTATTGCAATGAATTCGGCCAGGGGCTGTTATTATGCCCATAATCTTTTCGGTATGGATACTTGCTTTGGGTCAACCCGCGCGTGCGTGCAGGCAGCTATATCCGGACGGTGGGAGGGACGCCATTGAGAAAAATTAGAGCAAAATCTGTGACTGGTGGGGTCGCCGAAGGCGAAGCCATTGTTTCCCGCACAGCCATATCGTTTACCGGTGGCATGGATCCTGACACGGGTATTATAAGGGAACCGGGTCATGAGCTTGAGGGTAGGAGCGTGGCTGGCAAAATCCTTGTTTTCCCCACAGGGAAGGGTTCAACAACAGGTTCTTGGCAATTTTATGCCGCCTACAAGCGTGGTCATGCACCCAGGGGAATAATTAACGTAAAGGCAGAAGGCGTCGTGGCGGTCAGTGCGATCATCACCGAAACTCCTATGGTCCATGACCTGGAAGAAGATCCGTTTGAATTTATCGAAGACGGGGATTTCGTGAGAATTAATGCGAATGAGGGCTAT
>QMMN01000053.1 GCA_003647275.1 Deltaproteobacteria bacterium | reverse complement strand
CCCATCCGGGCGAAGCGAACGGCCCACTTTAGTGGGCAAATCCTAAACTGTTTGAGGCCCTTGGGCCGAGTTTTTGGGATTTAGTGAGCAAGCCCGTAGATGGGTCAAAAAGCTCATATAAAGGAGTGAAAAGGGGTTATGCAAAGGTCTCGCCTAAGCTTCCCTCGCCTGGCGTCGTCCACGTTCAACATCCACCCGCCTCAACATGATCATTCCCACCACAAAAAACAAGATGAGTGAAACAATGGCGTTGCGCGGGTTTTCCGACAGATCCGTAACTAAGCCGAAGATCAAGGGGCCAAAGATAGAGGCGAACTTGGCGCTGATGGTAAAAAACCCGAAAAACTCTGCTGACCTCGCCCTCGGAATCAACTGCCCGTAAAGGGAGCGGCTGATGGCCTGGCTACCACCCAAAATCAGCCCTACCAGCCCGCCAAGTATCCAGAATTCAAGGGACGATCTCAAAAAGTATGCATATGTCACAATACCAATCCATAAGAACAAGCTCAGCATGAGGGCCACCTTGGTCTTGATCCGCTGCGCCAACCTTCCGAATAAGAGAGCACCAAAGAGAGCCACAAACTGTGTCATGAGCAGGGTGCCGATCAGGGTTTGTGTATCAAGGCCAAGAGCGGTCTTGCCAAAGATGGCTGCCATGGCGATGACGGTTTGAATCCCGTCGTTGTAAACAAGAAACGCCAGGAGAAACCAGAAGAGATCCGGGTAGTCGCGGAAGTGACGCAGTGTTCTGAAAAAACGGGCAAATCCATATGTCAGGGATGAAGCGCCATCCGATGTAGAACGTACACACCTGACCTCTGGAACCCACAGGAAAAGTGGAATAGCAAAAACCCCCCACCAAATCCCCACAGAGGCAAGGCTGATTCTTATGCCCAGCGACCTGTCGGGTATTCCGAAATACTCATGGTAGGTAATGATCAGGACGTGGAGGGCAAGCAAAAGGCCTCCGCCTAAGTAGCCAAGGGCGTAACCCTTTCCTGAAACCCAATCCATCTCGCCTTCAGGGGCCACCTCAGGCAAAAAAGCGTTATAAAAAGGCATGCTGCCGGCAAATCCGATGTTGGCTGCAATAAAAAGGCCCAGGCAGAGCCAGTAGCCTCCGTCCCGGACAAAATACAAAAGGAGCGTGAATGCCACGCCGATATATGTAAAACCGAAGAGGAACCTTTTCTTGGAACCTGAGAAATCAGCCAAAGCCCCGAGGATCGGCGCAGTAAGTGCAGTCAAAAGGAGTGAAAAAGAGATCCCGTATGCCCAGAGCGCACTTGCTGTGGTTGTGAACCTCACCCACCACCACCGAACCGTAACACCCTCCCCAGGCACCAGTGAGGCAAAATAGAGCGGAAGGATAACAGCCAAGATGCTGGTGGCAAACGCCGAATTGGCCCAGTCATACAAGCACCAACTGATGATTGCCCTGTTTCTACTTGGACTCCAAGACGGCTTCATGTTATAGTTATCATATGGCTAAGGAACTAACCCACATTCTGATCGCCCAAGATGTCCTCAAGAAACTGAAAGGATCTGGGCAGCTACTGTTGGCCCAAGTCATTGAACGGAATCTTCCCGCCTTTTACCTGGGGGCAATTATCCCGGATGCCTTTTTTTATGATGTGCCGCCTTTTCCTCTAAGCCCTCAAAAGTATATCTGGATCTCTCGGAACCTTCACCTGAGAGAAAAGGCCCAAAACGATCAAGTGGCCGTGAGCTTTTTCGGCTCTATTGCAGCTAACCCTTGTGCCTGGCGCCTCAAGGTCGCCTTTGCCGCTGGGGTTATAACGCACACGGTCAGTGATCGTATCCTCCACGAGGTTATTGACTATTATACGACAACCTGGGGCCAAAAAGATAGCCTTGCCGTGGCAACACACCGGCAGATTGAGACATTGATCGATATGGTTCTCGTGCAGCAATTGCACCTCCATCCGAGAGATTTTTACCTCGAACGTCTGATCCATCTCGAGAGACGCCCCTTGAACTGCTTGTTTCGTTTTTATCTCGCTCATCTTGGGGTCCATCCCGCTTCTGGCCCCTGGCACTTAAACGCCCTCAAGAGGGCTCTTGTCAAACAACGCCTCTTTCTTAAATTATTCACTCAGAGAGCTCTATACCACACAATCAAAGTGTCAAACAAGCTTGCGGCAGATCGCCTCCGGGCCTGGTTCAGCTTGTTTTATCCAGATCACATTGGGCCCCAAACCTTTCCAATTTTAGACAAGATCGATCTCAACGCCCTCACCGACGGACATGCCTTTACAGGAACGGTTACATCCATCAAAGATGCAGCCATAGCCGATGCAATCCGGCATATCAACATCGGCCTGAAAAGGTTTGCTTAGGGTAAATGAGTATTGACAGTAACGCTGTAATCCTGTAACTAACTGCCGTATCCCAAAGCCTGAACAAAAGAGGCCCCCAAATGGCCGAAAAACCTTCACCAAGTGTGAAGTCATCCAAAATAGGCAGGTATGTGCTGCTGGCCGCTCTTTGCATCGTTTTTATCGGTGTTGGTATTTGGCTTATTCTGAAGAAATCGGAAAAACCTGCAAAAATACCTCAACTTACATCTATGGCCGGCGCAAAAAAAAGGATGGCCGTCCCCTCTGACAAGGTTATAGACTACAATAAGCTCAAAGACAGGACTGACCAAGCCTTAACTGCCTTGATGGAAGAGCGAAAGGCGCCATATGGCGTTGAAAAAAGTATTGACATGATTGTCATGCCGGATGAGTCGATCAAGGTTGGAAAAGAGACGATTCAGATGAAGAATATACTGGATGAAGTGCGACTCAGGCAGGGAGAGATCGTGGAAACAGATCTGACAGGTGAATCTAAATCCAAGGGAAAGGAAGATGCATTTGGGATTCACGTGGTTCAGCCCAATGAAAACATATGGGACATCCACTTTAACCTGTTAAAAGACTATTATGACCACAAGGGAATACACCTTTCCCCTTTGGCTGACGAGCCGGACCGCCTGGGCTACAGTTCCGGCGTGGGCAAGATCTTGAAATTTTCAGAAAACCTGGTTCACATCTATAATCTTAGGAAACGCAGACTTGAGACCGATCTACATCATATTTATCCCTTGAGCAAGATCGTTATCTACAACATGGGTCGCGTATTTGCCCTCCTGGACAGAATTGATTACAAAGACGTTAATCGAATTGAGTTTGACGGAGAGACGCTGTGGTTGCCAGCCATACAATAGGGTTAACCCGTTCTTCGTAATATACGAGTTACAAGTTTAGGCTATGCCAGCCCGTGACACGAAACTCGCAACCCGCAACAAATAGAGCAGACCGGAATAGGATAAAATGATCAAACGATATACCCGTGAGGTCATGGGCCATGTATGGACAGAGGAAAATAAATTCCAGACATGGCTTCTGGTAGAAATCCTGGTTTGTGAAGCCCTGGCTAAAACGGGCCAAATCCCCAAGAAGGCTGCGCAAAACATCCGTAAGAAGGCGCGATTTTCCATTGAAAGGATCGAGGCCATTGAGGCCGAGACCAAACACGACGTGATTGCCTTTTTAACCAATGTAGCGGAAACGGTAGGCCCGGATGCCCGATACATCCATTTGGGGCTCACGTCATCGGACATTCTGGATACGGCCATGGCCGTCAGGCTACGGCATGCATCCAAAATTATCTTAAAGGGATGTGACGGCCTGCTGGCCACCCTGAAAAAAAAGGCCATGGCTCATAAAGATACCGTCATGGTAGGCCGATCCCATGGTATTCACGCCGAACCGATTACTTTTGGCCTCAAGTTGGCCCTGTGGTACGATGAAATGCGTCGAAACCGACGGCGCATGGAACAGGCGATGGAAACGATTAGCGTCGGTAAAATCTCAGGGGCCGTTGGCACCTATGCCAATGTTTCGCCAGAAGTTGAAGCTTATGTGTGTCGAAAACTAGGGCTGAAACCCGCGACGATCTCCAATCAGATTATCCAAAGAGACCGCTATGCAGAGTACTTTACCACGCTGGCCATCATCGCCTCCACGATAGAAAAAATGGCAGTTGAGATTCGGCACCTTCAAAGGACAGAAGTCTTGGAAGCAGAGGAGTATTTTTCAAAAGGACAAAAAGGCTCTTCTGCCATGCCACACAAGCGCAACCCGGTGGCCTCCGAGAATCTCTCGGGTTTGGCAAGGCTGATTCGATCCAATGCAGCGGCTGCGTTGAACAACATAGCGCTATGGCATGAACGAGACATTAGCCATTCCTCGGTAGAACGAGTCATTGTCCCAGATACCACGATTCTTGTTGACTATATGCTAAACCGCATGATCGGAATCATACGCAACCTGGTGGTCTACCCAAAGCGGATGCAGCAAAACTTGGCGCTCACCCAAGGCCTCATCTTTTCTCAGCAACTACTGCTTGCCCTGGCCAAACACGGGGTTAGGCGCGAAGATGCTTACAAAATGGTGCAAAAACAGGCCATGCGGGCATGGAAGAAGAAATTGGATTTTAAAGAGCTTGTAGAGAATGATCCGGACATCACCAGTTATCTAAAACGCGAAGAAATTGAAAAACTATTTGACGTAAATTCCCAGCTAAGACATGTAGACACCATCTTTGCCCGTGTTTTTGAATAAAACCTGTTCTACATAGCGAACAGGGCAGAAAAGAATCATAGGTTGAAAACCCATTTAAAATGAAAAAGCAAGTAAGCTGTTTTCCTACTCGATTCAAAGCTTTTATCCTCTTTACGGCTGTATTTTTTTTGTTTAGTAGTGGTGGCTGCACGAGAATTGCTCGCCTTGTTGAATCTGCTGACCCATATCACACAAAGGCTTACAAAGCGGCCTGTGACGCGTGGAGCCGAGAGGCCCGAATACATCGTGGGCTTGAGGTAAAGCTCATCGTTTCAGCGACCTTCAAGTCAGAAGAATTTCGACGTGCCTTTGCTAAAGAGTATGCCAAGGCTTATAAACTAACACCAGACGAGGAAAAACGGTTCATAGAGGACCAACTTAAGGCAGCCAGCCATAGTCACGAGTTTCTAATGGCAAGTTTTGTGCCTGAAAAAAAGTGGGACGATTTTGATAAGACCGAATCGATGTGGAAGCTTTATCTGGTAACCGATCAAAATGATCGCGTGATACCGGTTGAAGTGAGGAAGATTAAGCGACAAAATGCTGTCACGCCTCATTTTTTCCCTTACATCACGCCTTGGAAGTCAACCTACATCGTAAGGTTCCCATACAACATTCCTGAAACAAACCAGCCCGTCATCAAAGATAGCACCAGGGGCATTAAGCTGGTCATTACCAGTGTGCTCGGTATAGCTGAGATGGATTGGGAACTCAAATGATTGAAGATTGTCGATTGAAAATTGTCGATTTAAGAACACCGGGTTACGGGTTGCGAGTTGCGGGTTGAACCGAATGCGGAACGAGGGAGAAGATGACATTTGGGAAGGGGTAACTATTGACGAATGATTGTACGAAATATCTTCAATATTCAATATTCAATCGTCAATCCAAGTGACTAATGACCAATAACCAATGACCACTCAACCAATGTCTAATATCTAATGACTAATGAACAAAGGAGGTATTTATTTTGATTGACATCGCATATGCAATGGGATCTGGAGGAGCGCAGGGACAAACCGGCGGATTTGGGGCGTTGGTTCCCCTAATCCTCATGTTTGCCATATTCTATTTCCTTTTGATACGACCTCAGCAAAAGAAACAAAAACAGCATCGAGAGATGCTCAGCAATCTCAAAAAGGGTGATCGTGTAATCACAAGTGGCGGGTTATATGGACGGATTACGGGGCTCACCGACTCGGTTGTGACACTTGAAATTTCAGAAAAGGTGCGTGTAAAGGTGGGACGCGGCAACATCGCAGGATTAGTTCAACGCGAAAATCCTAACACCTAAAAACAAGCATTGTAACATGTTTGATATGCGAAACCGATCTCATCATCCGTGGTCCGCGCTTTGTCCTCTGGCCCAAGGGAGCACTTTAGCTCACTTTTCTTAAGGGGTAACGAATTGATGCAACTTAAGTGGAAACTGTTTCTCATTATTGCGCTCGTGGTATCAGCATTGGTATATGTTGTGCCATCGGTCTGCCCCAACCTCCCTATCTGGTGGAAGACTTTGGGTATCCTTCCCACTGAAAAGATCCATCTGGGGCTCGATCTTCAGGGAGGCATGCATCTTGTACTGGAAGTTCAAACCCAAAAAGCCGTCGAAAACAGAATAGAACGTACCGTTCAAGAGCTCCGGGATGCCATGAAAAAGGCCGGCATTCGATATGCGGAGCTCAACCGGGTAAAAGAAATTCAAATATCAGTCCGCATATTGAACCAGGAAAAGGCCGAGGCGTTTGACGACATGCTCAATAAGGAGTTCGCGTGGCTGCGGCTCGTCTCCAAAACCCCCGAGGGTGAAGGTCTTGTTGTCCGGCTCGATCTACCTGAACAGGAAGTTAAATATATCAAAGAGATGGCCTCTAAACAGGCCATGGAAACCATCCGAAACCGCATAGACCAGTTTGGCGTCAGCGAACCCGATATACGTCGCCAGGGAGAAAACCGCATCCTGGTCCAGCTCCCGGGGATCAAGGACCCTCAAAGGGCTGTCAATCTGATCGGACAGACAGCCCTTCTGGAATTCAAGCTGGTGGATGAGGAGCATGACGTTCAGGAGGCCCTGAAAGGAAAGATTCCACCAAGCGATGAAATTCTGTATGAAATCACCGAAGACAAGATCACAAGGCGTACCATAAAGACCCCGTTTTTGGTCCAAAAACGAACCTATCTCACCGGAGAGTATTTGACCGATGCCAGGGTTCAAATCGACTCCCAATTTGGTGAACCTTATGTTTCTCTGGACTTTGACAAAAAGGGGGCCAGGCTCTTTGAACGAATTACGGGAGCAAACGTGAAAAAACGCCTTGCCATTGTGCTGGACGGTCGCATCTACTCGGCCCCAGTCATCCAGGAAAAAATCAGCGGAGGTCATGCGCGTATCACTGGCAATTTCACCACCGAAGAGGCCAGGGATCTGGCCATTGTGCTTCGGGCAGGTGCCCTGCCAGCCCCGGTCAAGATTCTTGAAGAACGCACTGTCGGGCCTTCTCTGGGCCGTGACTCGATTGAAAAAGGGCTCCTTTCCATGTGGGTCGGCGGCATCCTTGTCGTTCTGTTTATAGCAATCTATTATAAAGGAGCCGGTATCATTGCAGATATAGCCCTTTGTCTGAACATCATTTTGATTGCAGCCGGTCTCGCTTTCTTTCAGGCAACGCTCACCTTGCCGGGCATGGCAGGAATCATCCTGACGATTGGCATGGCTGTAGATGCCAATGTCATCATCTTTGAACGAATCAGGGAGGAAGCGCGGCTTGGCAAGACCCCCAGAGCTGCTGTTGATGCTGGCTACGCCAAAGCCACGCTGACCATCCTGGACGCCAATGTGACCACCCTGATTGCGGCCCTGGTCCTCTTTCAGTTTGGGACGGGTCCCATCAAGGGCTTTGCCGTGACGCTCAGTATCGGCATCCTGGCTAGCCTGTTTACGGCTATTGTGGTTTCAAGGCTGATTTTTGACTATCTGGTTTTTCAGCGACGCATAAGGCGCCTGAGTATCTGAACAGTCATTGGTCATTTGTCATTGGTTCAAATAATGGCAACGGACAGCAAACAACGCACCACGGACCAATGACCAGTGACTAATGACCAGTGACCAATGACCAGTGACCAATGACTAATGACTAATGACTAACATATGCAATTCATAAAACCTGACATAAACATCGATTTTATAGGAAAAAGAAAGATCGCCTTTGTAGGGTCCGTGATCCTGATCGCCATCAGTATCATCTCGCTGGTCATAAAAGGGGGCCCCAGGTATGGGATCGATTTTGCTGGCGGGACTTTGGTTCAAGTCAAGTTCTCAGAAGAAATTGAACCCCAGGCCATCAAAAACGCTCTAAAATCATTGGATCTGGGTATCACTTCAGTTCAGGGGTTTGGAGAAACAAAACAGCATGAGTTTTTGATCAGGGCAGCCGAATCGACCGAGGCATTGGAAAGTCTTGCCTCTAAGATCAAACAGGTGCTTGAGATGACATACCCCCAAAACAAGGCGGAAGTGCGACGTGTGGAAATGGTCGGCCCCAAGGTAGGAAAAGACCTTCGGGAAAAGGCGCTTTTGGCCATGTTTTCTGCCATTCTCTTTATTGTGGTCTATATCTCGGGTCGGTTTGAGCTCAAATGGATGGTGAGTATCATCATGGCGTCATGCCTGTTTGTAACCCTTTTCTTATTTACCAAATTTGATGTGAGCATCCCGATTCTGATTATCATCGCAGTGCTGGTCACCTTGGCATTGAGTTTTTATCTGAAGCTGAAATTTGCCATGGGGGCTATCATAGCCCTGATACACGATGTGTTAATTACGGTCGGGGTCTTTTCTTTAACGAACAAAGAATTTACCCTTCCGATTATTGCAGCCCTCTTGACGATCATAGGCTATTCCTTAAATGACACCATCATTGTGTTTGACCGTATTCGGGAAAATTCCCGTAAATATCACCGTCAACCTTATGAACAAATTATAAACCGCAGTATCAACGAAACCTTGAGCCGTACCCTGCTCACATCCCTAACCACCTTGGTGGTGGTTATCGCCCTCTTTGTGCTCGGAGGAGGCATTATTCACGATTTTGCCTTTGCCTTGATTGTCGGTATTATCGTAGGAACCTATTCCTCGGTTTATGTAGCAAGCCCTGTTCTGATTATCTGGCAGCAAGCCACGAAAACCTCCATGGGCAGGTCAAAGCGCCGGTAATCGAAAACGATTGGGCTTTTTCGCTCAAACAAGGCAATGAAAACGGAGGGGATTATGCGCTATTCATGCACCTATCCCGCCTGCATGGCCTTTATTGTAGCCATGCTTCTTCTGGTCGGATTACCGGCTTGTGTTTCATTTCAGAAACCATTCATTGAGGAAGATCCCCAGATGGTGGCGCTTCAACAGGCATTGGACCGAATTGAAAAATTGAACACCACCAACCAACAAAAAGTAGAAGAGATTTATAACCGGGTCTTTGCACTCCAGGCCAGGCTGGATGGCCTTGAAGCGACCCTCAGCAAGCTGGCCCACCGGCCCGCACCCCAACCTGCGGTCATCATCCCTCCCCCGGAGACAAAAGTCAAAGTTAAGCAGGCACCCGAGAAGCCGGTGCCCGCGCCAAAACTCAAAAAAGCCCGTGAACCGCTAAAGCGATCCCCTCAAGGTCAATATCAGAACGCCTATGAAGCCTATGCCAAACATCGTTATAACGAGGCGATGGCCCTGTTTAAGAGGTTCTTGCAACAGTATCCCAAACACGACCTTGCTGACAACGCCCAGTACTGGATTGGAGAAATCTACTATGATCTGGGGGATTACTCCAATGCCATTCTTGCCTTCAAGAAAGTCGTTTCGCATTATGCAGACCGAAGCAAGGCCCCGGATGCCCTGCTTAAAATCGGTTATTCTTACGTGGCCCTTGACGATCCGGTAAACGCTCGCATCTACCTTAAAAGAGTTATCAGAAACTATCCCTTTAGCGAAGCAGAAGCTAAAGCTCGGGCCAAATTAAAGGAACTTGAGAACCTGTAATCCGTTTTCGTATCCTGCCGTACCTGTTCCCCCACTGAAAAGTCTTGACACAGCTATCCTATTATTCGTATAGGGGCCATGCCCGAAGGGTTTATTAAGTTCATCGGGTTTATTGGGTTAACACAACAAACTCAATAAACACAATAAACACAAACAAATCTTCTAATATTCAAAAACATGGAATCGCTCCTCCACTGGCTTGCCCTAAAAACTGTTCCAGGTGTTGGCAATCGCCTGTTTTTGCACCTTATCCAACACTTCGGAGACCCCAAAAAGGTCTTCTCGGCCTCAATAGAACAACTTGTACAGGTAGAGGGGGTAAATGCTCGCTTGGCATCGGTCATTCAAGGCTATAAGATTCCAGGTAAGGTTCAAGAGGACCTATCCCTCGCAGAGAAAAATGGGATTAGGATCATTACTTTTTCGGACCCTAGTTACCCCACCCTGCTGCGCCACATATCCGATCCTCCTCCTGTGCTTTATGTCTATGGCACACTTCAGGCAGATAGTTTAAACATTGCAGTTGTGGGGTCACGAAATGCGACAACCTATGGTCGCACCATAACCGAACGTCTGAGTGGCGACCTCGTTCAACGTGGCTTCACTGTGGTAAGCGGTATGGCGCGCGGTATCGACGCTGCCGCCCACAAAGGGGCACTGGCTGCTCGGGGCAAAACCATTGCCGTACTGGGATGTGGCCTGGACACGATATACCCGGCTGAAAACAAAAGGCTGTTTCACCAGATTGCCGAAAGTGGGGCAGTCATCTCAGAATTTCCGTGTTTGACCCCACCCGAAGCTCACAACTTTCCGGTACGTAACCGAATCATAAGTGGACTGGCCCTCGGTACCGTCATTGTAGAAGCCACCCAAAAAAGTGGCAGTCTCATCACAGCGCGTCTTGCAGCCGAGCAGGGACGTGAGGTGTTTGCCGTGCCAGGCAGTATTACCTCGTTCAAGAGCATGGGCACCCATCGCTTGATTAAGCAAGGTGCCAAGCTCGTGGAGCATGTGAATGATATCATTGACGAGTTAAACATTGACCAGCTAATACCACCTACTGGTGGTAACGAAAAGCCCGGCATCCCATTAACATTGGAAGAAAAAAGGCTTCTGAATGAACTAAGCCCCTATCCAGTGCATATCGATAAGTTAGTCCAACACCTGTCACTTTCAGCGGCCCAGGTCTCAAGCCTCCTGTTACAGCTGGAGTTGAAGGGACTGGTGACGCAAAGCCCTGGCAAACTTTTCACCCGGTGTGACCCCTAAAACCTCTTTAAGGAAGGATGGCCCCTTGAGCAAATCCCTTGTTGTTGTTGAGTCGCCTGCTAAGATCAGAACCCTGAAAAAATACCTTGGCCCTGACTTTGATGTAGCCGCTACTGTAGGTCACATTAAGGACCTTCCGGTCAGGGAGCTCGGCATTTCCATAGAAGATGGATTCAAGCCCAAATATACAATCGTTGAGGGCAAAGAAAAGGTCATTCGTACCCTGAAAAAGGCCGCTGGCAACCTAAAAGACATCTATCTGGCACCAGACCCGGACCGCGAAGGCGAGGCTATAGCATGGCACACAGCAGAGATCCTCAAAAAAAAGGGGCGTAGATTTCACCGCGTCCTATTTCATGAGCTCACACAAAACGCCATCCGGGCTGCAATGGCCTCTCCCGAGCAGCTCGATAAGCACAAGTTTGACTCACAGCAGACTAGAAGGATCCTGGATCGCCTGGTGGGATATCAGATCTCACCCATTCTGTGGCAAAAAGTCCAACGGGGCTTGAGCGCAGGACGTGTTCAGTCGGTAGCAGTTCGCATGATCTGTGAACGTGAACGGCAAATACAGGCCTTTCAGCCCGAAGAGTACTGGACCATCACCGCACGGCTTGAAGGCGAGTCCCCACCGCCTTTTCTAGCCAAGCTCATCAAGAAACACAAGAAAAAGCTTCGCATACCAGATGAAAAGGTATGTCAGTCTATCCTCAAGGATCTTGCACAGGGCTGTTTCAGGGTGGAGAAGGTCGTCCGGAAGACCCAGAAGAGAAACCCTGCTCCGCCTTTTACCACCAGCAAACTCCAGCAAGAGGCGATTCGAAAATTGGGATTTTCGGCCAAGAAGACCATGACGGTCGCCCAGCAGCTTTACGAAGGTCTGGAGCTCGGGCCTGGAGAGCCAGTAGGGCTGATTACTTACATGCGCACCGATTCTACCCGTATTGCCCAGGAGGCCATCCATGAAGCCCGACAACTGATACAGGAGGACTTTGGCCCGGATTACCTGCCAGACAAACCCCATGTCTTCAAAAACAAGAAAAAAGCCCAGGATGCCCATGAGGCCATACGCCCCACATCGGTGTTTCGCAAACCAAAAGATATCACCCGGTTCCTTTCCAAGGATCAGTTGGCCCTTTATGAATTAATCTGGAAGCGTTTTGTGGCCTGTCAGATGAAATCGGCCCTTTTTGACCAGACCTCGATCAGCATCTCGGCCGGGCCATACATTTTTCAGGCCTCTGGCTCTGTGATGCGTTTCCCGGGCTTTATGGCCCTGTATACCTCCTCAAATGAAGGCCAAAGCCAATCAGAGAATAAGGAAAGCCTGCCGGTTTTGTCTGAAGGGATGGTCTTGAAATGCCATGAACTGGAACCCAAGCAACATTTTACTCAACCCCCCCCGCGGTTTTCCGAGGCCTCGCTTGTCAAAGAGCTTGAAGAAAACGGTATCGGAAGACCAAGCACCTATGCAACGATCCTGACCACGATCAGAGAAAAGAGATATGTGAACCTGGTCAAGGGGTTTTTCAGGCCAAGCGAACTGGGCTTTATCGTCAATGATCTCTTGATAGAAAGCTTCCCAGATATCTTGAATGTCGATTTTACGGCTCGAATGGAGGATGATCTGGATAAAATCGAGGAAGGCGACATTGATTCAGTTGCTGTTCTGGAAGATTTTTACCGTTCATTCAAGAACGACCTGGAGCGGGCAGCAAAAGAGATGCAAAGTGTTAAAAGAAATGGTTTGGCTGTTGATCTGAACTGTCCCACATGTCATCAACCCCTCAGAATCAAGGCCGGGAAGAATGGACTGTTCCTCGCCTGTTCAGGCTATCCGAATTGCAACTTTACATGCAATTATATCCGCAATGAAAAGGGGCAGATTGAAATTGAACAACCGGTCGCAGAACAGCCTACAAATGAAATATGTGAAAAATGTGGAAGCCCCATGGTGCAAAAACAGGGGCGTTTCGGCCCTTTCCTGGCCTGTTCGACCTACCCAGACTGTAAGCAAACCCGTTCCTTGACCGCAAAAACCAGATCCAAACCTGAGCCCACCGGCGTCAAGTGTCCTGAGAAAGGGTGCGATGGGGAGCTTGTTGCAAGAAGATCAAAGCGAGGCAAGCTGTTTTATGGCTGCAGCCGTTATCCCAGATGCACCTTTGCCCTCTGGCATAAACCCGTGCCCCAATCATGCCCAGAGTGCGGCGCCCCTTTTCTGGTGGAACACTCTACCAAAAAGGAGGGACCACATCTGAGATGCTTTAACAAAGAATGTGCATATAAACAACTTCTCAACAATCAGTAAAAAACGATTTATAGGAGGGTGGAAAAATCTCCACGATAAGGTATACCAGGGAAAGGCATGGGAACCAAAGAGAAGGGGGCCTTCTTATCTTCTTAAGCTATTGTCCATAACTATTTCCGTGCAGTGCCCCCGACAACGATCTCGGGGATTCGGAGTGTGGGCTGGGCATCAGCCACAGGCACCCCCTGGCCATCCTTGCCACAGGTGCCAATGCCAAACCCCAGGTCATTTCCCACACGATCAATCGATTTAAGGACCTGCGGACCATTCCCGGCAAGCATAGCCCCGCGAACAGGATCCCCCACCTCCCCGTTCCGGATCAGATAACCCTCACTCACCTCAAAGACAAAATCGCCGTTTACCGTGTTCACCTGACCTCCGCCCATTTTTTTCACTAAGAGGCCCTCGGGGGTGTTTCGGATTATGGTCGCCGGATCCTCTTGTCCGGGGGCAATAAAGGTATTGGACATGCGCACAATGGGATGATGCTTGTAAGATTGTCGCCGGCCGTTTCCTGTGGATACCCCATTGAACCTCATGGCATAAAGTCGGTCGCACAGATAGCCTCTCAGGACCCCACTTTCAACAAGAACGGTCCTGTGTGCAGGAATGCCTTCATCGTCATAGCCATAAGAACCTCGCTTTTGGAAAATCGTGGCATCATCAACCACGGTGATGAGCGGAGAAGCCACGGTCTGACCAATCTGGTTGCTGTAAACCGAAAGTCCTTCAAGGGCGAGGTCTGCCTCCAGGCCGTGACCCACGGCTTCATGGATCATGGTCCCGCCAGCCTCGCTTGACAATATAACCGGCATCACCCCGCTGGGTGCTTCCCTGGCCTCCAGCGCCTGAACCGCCCGACGGGCTGCGGCTTCAGCCACCCGAGCGGGGTCTACCTCATCAAAGAATTCAAACCCGACCAGCCCCCCAACAGGTTCATATCCGGTCTGAATAAGATCTTTTTCCGCTGCCACCACCTGCACGGCAAGCAGTGTATAATTGCGATCCTCCTGTATAAGAAGCCCCTCTGAATTCGCTATGGAGAGTTCTTTTGAAGTGTCGCTGTAAACCACCTTCACCTGACGAATCCGGGGATCAACACGCCGAGCTGCTGCATTGGCTTCCCTAACCACGGCCACCTTTCTGGCGGTTTCAATATGATCAGGGGAAAGCCTTACCCCAAGATTCACGCGTGGCTCCAGCGAATAATCGACTGCAATCGTGGCCCGTGAATTGTCTGCTACCGCATCGGCCAGACGCTCGGCAAGCATAAGGACATCCCTTTCAGAGCTGCGGTTTCCGTAAGCGTAAAACGTTTTAAAATTGGCAATGGCCCGAAGACCGACGCCGGCATCCGTCCCCGTGACCGCCTTTTCAATCTTGTCGTCGTCACAAACAATGGAATTGGTCCGACTCGACTCATAGTATAGATCAGCAAATAAGCCCCCATTTTTCAGCACTGTTCGAAATATTTTCTCTAAGGGATAATTCACAATCATGGTTGTACCCAACCCTGGCGAGCCGGAACCAAATAAGGGATTCCGTTGTTCTGGAACTCGCCGAGAATTTTCTGTCAGAAAAAACACAAATTTTAGACTAAGTACACGTATTCTTAAATACGATTACGTATAATTATAGGTGCATTAAATAAGTTCGAAGTGCCTTGTATACTAGAATTTAGATATAAGAGTTGAAAATGGGAGGTACGGGGGATATCCCCAGCCCTCCAATATTACAAGTTGTACGGATTAAAACTAATCTGTTCCTTTTCGGTAAAAT
>QMMN01000052.1 GCA_003647275.1 Deltaproteobacteria bacterium | reverse complement strand
TCCCGCTCAAGGTCCGGTTAATCTCATGCTCGGTAAATACCTCTCCGTACTTGTTGCCCTTGCCCGGGTCAATAAATACAGGCTTCTTGCCCACCACCCACCGAAGCTTCGGACCGGATAGGGACTTCTGGGCGATCTCAAGCCTTTCTTTCAGTTCGGGCATTCCGATCTTGTCGCCCGTACCGAGTGGACCGAGCTCTCGAATCTGCTCTACAAATTCCGTGTTGTAATTGGCAAAGTTTGCAGCTTCGGCCGAAGAGAGGTTGCGGAACTGGAGCCTGATGGGATTAAGCCCTGCATAGGCAAGCATTTCACGGGTCATATCCAGCTTGTGCTTGGCCATGAAGTTGCCCGAGATATAATGACAGTCGCCAAAGTAACAACCAATTACCAAGACACCATCGGCCCCGTTCACAAAGGCATCAGCTACCAGGGCCGGGTCTACCCTACCTGTACACATCACCCGGATCACTCTGATATCGGGTGGATATTGCATCCTGGACACGCCAGCGAGGTCAGCTGCCGAGTAGCCTCACCACGTGCAGCAGAATGTCAGAATCTTTGGATGGAAATCTGCCATGGGGTCACCTCCTTATTTATTCAGAAAAGCATGCATTTGTGCCTCTATCTGCGTATCGTTAAAGGCATTGATACTGATCGCATGTCGATAGCAGGTGGCCGCACAGACCCCGCACCCCTTGCACGAGGCAGAGATCAGCTTCACCTTGCGACCTTCCGGCGTTTCTTCTATATCCAGCGCCCCGTAGGGACAAAGGGCCACGCAGAGCCCGCAACCCCTGCAGGCGTCTTTGTCGACAAAGGCCGCCACAATGGGTTCAATAACGACCTTGTCCTGCGCCAGTACCGTGATGGCCCGGGATGCAGCGGCCTGGGCCTGCGCAATACACTCATCAAGGGGCTTGGGGTAATGGGCTAAGCCGCACACATACATCCCGTCTGTAGAGAATTCCACAGGCCGGAGTTTCATGTGGGCCTCTAAGAAGAACTTCTCCTGGTTCAGCGTGACCTTTAGCATATTAGCCAGTTCTTCGGTCCCCTTTGGCGCAATGGCCGTATAAAGGGTGATGAAATCGGGCGAGAGCACAATAGGCCGGCCCAGAATGTGGTCCGTGACCGTCACCTGGAGCTTGCCGTCAACCTCTTCTACCTTGGGCTTGTTGTCCAGGTCGTAACGGATAAAGAGGATGCCCATCGACCTGGCCTTCTTATACAGATCTTCCAGCCTGCCATAGGTCCTGATATCGCGGTAAAGCATGTAGATGTCCATATCAGGATTGAGTTTCTTCAGATCGATCGCGCTCTCAATGGCGTGGGCACAGCAGACCTTGCTGCAATAAGGTCTGTCCGGCTCCCTGGAGCCCACGCAGTGGATGGCCACAGCGCACTTGGCCTGCTTGATGGAGTCCGGGTCCTCTTCGATCTTCTTGTCCAGGTCAAACCACTTCATCACATTCGGGTTTTCGCCGTAAAGATATTCCTTGACCTTGGTGGAATCAGCACCCACAGCGATTACGACCGTGCCATGGTCAAACGACGCCCCTGTGGCCAGCTCGGTGTGGAAGTTTCCGACAAAGCCACTGACATCTTTGAGCTCAGCCCCTAAGTGGACCTCGACGTTTTCGTGGTCATTGACCCGTTTGATGAGGTCATCCAAAAAAGGCTTGACGGGTTCACCTGTAAAGGCCTTTCGCAACTTCCGGCCATGCCCGCCAAGCACGTCCTTCTTTTCCACCAGATGGACCTTGAAACCCTGGTCTGCAATGGTCAGGGCTGCCGTCATGCCGGCCGGTCCACCTCCCAGTACCATGCAAGATTTGGTCAGGGGCACCTCGATCGGCTCAAGGGCCACTCGATAATTCGCCTTGGCCACGCCCATGGCCACCAGGTCCTTGGCCTTTTGCGTGGCTGCTTCAGGCTCTGAGCTGTGAACCCAGGAGTCCTGGTCGCGGATATTGGCCATCTCAAAGAGGTGCTTGTTGATGCCGGCGTTTGACATGGTTTCTTGAAAGAGGGGCTCATGGGTCCGGGGGGAGCACGCTGCCACCACAACCCGGTTGAGATTGTGCTCCCTGATCATCTCTGCCAGTTGGTCCTGGGCATCCTGAGAGCAGCTAAAGAGGTTTTCCTGCACGTAGACTACATTGGGAAGGGTCTTGGCAAACTCGGCTACCTCGTGCACATTCACTACGGCCCCGATATTGATGCCGCAGTTGCAAACAAAGACGCCCATGCGCGTTTCTTCTCCTGAAACGTCACGCTCAGGCGGGAATTCCTTGATCTTTTTCAACTGCCCGCGGGCCGATGCCAGGTCCACTGATGCTGCCGCAGCCGCAGCGCTTGCCTCCATGACCGAATACGGGATATCTTTTGGCCCCTGAAAACAGCCCGCCACATAGATACCCGGCTTTGATGTGGCGACCGGCGTAAAAGCACTTGTTGCGGCAAAATTGTATTGATCCAGCTCAATGCCCATCTTGTTCGCCACATCAATGGCGCTCGCAGACGACTCAAGGCCCACGGAAAGGACGATCATGTCAAAATTCTCAAACTTGATATTGCCCTGTTCGTCCACGTATCGAACCTTTAGGCTCTTGTCCTCATTTTCTTCCACGCTGTGGACCCGGCACCGGATAAAGCGCATGCCCATATCGTCTTTGGCGCGGTTGTAATACTTCTCGAAATCCTTGCCATAGGTCCGCATGTCCATAAAGAAGATGGCGGTATCCAAAGGCTCATGCGAATGTTCCATTGCAATCATGGCCTCTTTGATCGCATACATGCAACAGACCGAAGAGCAATAGGCATTATCGCAACGGTTGATATCTCTTGAGCCAACGCACTGGAACCAGGCAATCGACTTGGGTTCTTCTTTGTCCGAGGGGCGCAGCAAGTGGCCTTCAGTGGGGCCTGTTGCAGCCAGGATGCGCTCAAAATCCATGCTGGTCACCACATTCTTGAAATTGGCGTACTGGTAGGCATCAAACTTCGACGGGTCAAAGGCCTGAAAGCCCGGCGCAAGGATGATGGAACCCACATTCAGATCAATAATTGTTTCTTCTTGGTCAAAAACAATCGCGTCGTTTTCGCAGAACTTCTCGCACGCCTTACACTTTCCCTTCTTACCTTTATCGATCGCCTGGAAGTACAGGCAGGCCTTTCTGTCAATGGTGTACTTCAAGGGCACGGTCTGGGAAAAGGGGACATAAATGGCCCTGCGTTTGTCCATGCCCAGGTTAAACTCATTCTTTACCTTCTTTGGACACTTGGAGGCGCAAACACCGCAACCCACACACTTGTCTTCATCGACATACCGCGGGTGTTTGATGACTTTGACTTGAAAGTTTCCTTGCTCGCCGCTAATGCTGTCTACTTCGGCGAGGGTGATGAGGTTGATGTTGATGTGCCGGCCGACCTCGACCAGCTTGGGAGAGATGATTCACATAGCGCACTCATTGGTGGGAAAGGTCTTGTCGAGTTGGGCCATGATGCCACCGATACCAGGGGACCTTTCTACCAAGTGCACATAAAAACCTGAGTCGGCTAAATCGAGGGCGGCTTGCATACCGACAATGCCGCCGCCTGCAATCAATACCGATCCGACGACGTCTTTACCACTTGTCATATCAAACCTCCTGTCATCCCAATGCCCAAGCACTGGGTTCTCAATAAAGATGGTTAAACGGCAAACCCTAAATAAACCAATAACAGATGACTTGGTGATCGTAAGCCATACTGGTAATAAATAATTTTGCTTTTGGAATGATTATGCTTGAATTGAAAAACCACGCTAAAATACACCGTCAGGCTTTTGTCTGGTTGAGAGATTCTATTGCTTGGGTGCAAAATCAAATGGAGATGGCGATAAGAGACTTTTCTCTCTATCTTCTCTGATTGAATTTGTCAAGCGGTTTTTACGCTGCCGTTGGTTGAAGAGACGACTTAAGGAGACACTTAATTGGGAAAGCCATTGATATTAAAATTGTTGACCTTCTTTTAACAAGCGACCTATAATTAATTTAATTCCGATTATAATAGTAGGATTAGCACCAAAAAAATGTCAAGCTTTTTTTGGCATACAGTATCACTTTTTTCGTCAAGCCTGATTTTGTTTTTTTACCATTGTTACGAATGGGCGCATCTAATCGTTTACATCTAAGCATCTGCCAGCAAACATCTCTGCATTATTTGTTTCAAACAATCATTAAGGATTTTCCTAGTAAGGCATCCGGATTTATAAAAGGTAAACATGACTACAAATTTTGGAAGGGGCACAACTCTAAGAACGAGTGGGTCCGGCAGGTCTTTGATCCATGCCACAACTCCTTGGATCAACTATTGTTTCCGACCACAACGTAAACTAGGCATTATTACTGCCAAGAGAGAGCGAACACACGGCCAGCGGGTGAGTGGCAAATTTCCTCTTGACATTAGTCGGTTGTTATCATATAGGGGAGCCACTATTTCTCGATGTTTTAAACACCTATCTTGTCTCATCACGCTGTGGAGTAAGGGTTACAGATGTTGTTTCTGGCACAGTCGCACACGAGAAGCTTTCACTCAGATCCGATCTCCCTCACACTATTGCAAATCCTGTGGGAATCCAGCCTTGTAACAAACCAGGTTCAGCGAAAGGAATGTAAGATAAAATGACGTCAAAGAATGAACAAGCGTTGGCGTTTGCCCTAGCGGCAATCTTGCTGGTTGTAGGCGTTGTCTGCTACGCGGCTTTCCCTCCAAAGACCCCTGAAGAACCTGTGAGGGTCATGTTCAAATCCACGGCGGGAAGCATCTTTTTTGACCATAAGACACACACGGCGGACACTGGGTACGCGATTGCGTGCGATGACTGTCATCACGAAGGGGATGAGCCTGTGGCCTGTAGTGAATGTCACGAAGCAGACAGCGACGTTAAAAGGTCCGACGCCTTCCATGGACAATGTAAAGGTTGCCACGAAGACAGCGGGGCAGGTCCGGTTAAATGTGCGGCATGTCACGTCATGAAGTAGTGGGCGCTAAAGAAATCCAAAGACAAAGGATTGCGCTATGATAAAGAGATCATTTTTAGGTTTGGTGAAACCGAAGCTACAGTACAACTTGGTTCCAGATTCGCTTCAAGAGCTTTCAGTCCCAAGCAAGGTCACCTTGTTGCTAAAGGAGCCGCAAAACGGAGGGGGTACGACTACGCTCAAGGTTGGCGACCCGGTCAAGACAGGTCAGAGAATCTCTGGATCTCCGGAGAGCGCTGAATATGTCATTGCCTCGGTAACTGGAACTGTATCAGGCATGGCCCCATACGTGGATGGCTTTGGTCAGAAATACACGGCGATTACCATTGAGGCCAGCGCCCAAGACGATTGGGATGATGAGTTCAACAAGGAGCCGAGTCTTGATACGGCCCTAAAATTTTTTGAATACGCTCCTGGAAACCCTTCTTTCAAGCCTTTTGCTGATCCTGAAAAAACGGTGCGGAACATTGTCATCAATGGAATGGATCAGGACTTACTTCTTACAGCCAATCAATATGTGGTTCAAAATGAGGCGGCTGACATCAAGAGTGGTGTTGAAGCCCTTAAAAAGATGACGGCTGCGGATCGGATTCTGATTACGGTGCCCGAGAATCTGGTTCAGCAAGCGACGACTACAGGTGCAGAAGTAAAGACGGTTAGCGCCACATACCCTAACAGTCTCCCTCATATGATCATGAAAGACCTCCTCGGCCGGGTGGTCTTGGTCGGTGATTCTCTTGAGGATGCCGGTGTTGTCTTTATGAGCGCTGAGGCCGTAGCCGCATTAGGGGCTGCCTTTAAGACCGGCCAACTCCGCGTGACCAAGGTTGTCACGGTGGTAGGAAAAGACGGGAGCGCCACGAATGTGAGGGTCCGACTCGGGACCCCGTTACGGGATGTGCTTCAAGCCTGTAATATCTCGGTCAATGATCGCGACCGTCTTATCCTGGGGGGCCCCATGAGAGGTGTAGCCACCTATTCTGACGAGTTGCCTGTGGAGCCCTGCACGGACGGGATTGTGGTCCAGGATGAAGCCAACAGTGCCCAGGTGACAGACTATCCGTGCATCAACTGTGGAGAATGTGTGAGGACCTGTCCGGTTAAGATCCCGGTCAACATGCTTGTTCGGTTTTTAGAAGCCCGCCTTTATGAGGAAGCGGCCGCCATGTACGACCTGAATTGCTGTATTGAGTGCGGGCTATGTAGCTACGTTTGCATATCAAGAATTCCTATCTTCCAATATATTAAGCTTGCAAAATACGAACTTAGCCTGATCGAAACTGCGGAGGCAGCAAATGAGTAGTGAAAAGAAATTGATCGTTCCACATGCCCTCTTTCCCTCCAAACCCGGTCCAAAGGCAGTTGATATGAAGGACGAGAAGAAGCTCGTCGTTGCCCACGCTCCGTTTTGGCACGACGGGAGCAAGATATCCACAAAGAATTATCATATCATGCTCGCAGCCCTTCCTGCCGTGTTGATGGGGATCAGCCAGTATGGGGCACCGGCTGTCGGGGTGATTGCCTTGGCCACGGCCTGTGCCATGATCTGGGAACTCATTATGAACCTTGCCATGAGGAGGCAAATTTCTATTGGCGACGGCAGCGCTGCGGTGACCGGCCTGCTTCTGGGGATGCTCATGCCGGCTACTGCCCCCTGGTGGGTCGTTGTTTTGGGGACCTTCCTTGCCATTATCGTGGGAAAACAGATATTCGGGGGCATCGGGTTTAATCCCCTGAATCCACCGTTGCTCGCCCTTGCCATGCTTGTGATGTCATTCAAGGGGGTCTTTGATTTTGATGAAGCCCTTCTCAATTATGATCTGGGGTTTGCCATGAGCTATCCCCTTGGACAGGTTAAGTATTTTGGCACAGCCGCCATTGACAAATTTAGTCTGGGTGACCTCTTTATGGGCAAACAGGCAGGGGGCATTGGTTCTACCTTCGGTCTGGGGCTCATCGTGGGGGGCCTCTACCTTATATTAAGAGGATATATAAGATGGGAGATTTCCCTTTCCTTTTTGGCAGGTGTCTTTGTGACTGCACTTTTGTTTAACCTGTCTGATCCGACCAAATACGCCAGCCCTGTCTTTCATTTGCTGACGGGTTATACATTGATCGCGGCCTTTTTCCTGGTGCCCGAGGACTCTTCATCTCCGGTGAACTTCATTCCCATGCTCATTTTCGGGGCATTGGCCGGGCTGATGACCGTACTTATAAGAAATATCGGGGCCTATGTGGATGGCATTCCTTTTTCTATCCTACTTATGAATCTTGCTAATCCGCTGCTTGACAAAATCAGGCCCAAAGCGATTGGAAAGGTGGTAGAAAATGCGTGATATCATCAGGATGATCGTTGTTCTTGCCGTTCTCTGTGCCCTTTCTGGGGGGTTGCTGGCGGCCGTGAAATCAGGGACTGCGGAGAAAATCGAATACCAGCAGCTTAAGTTTGTGAAAGGGCCTGCCATCAAGGAAATCTTGAAAGGATGCAGCAATGACCCGATCGTAGATCGCTTCAAGCTCCAGGATGGGGATGTGGAGAGAAGTTTCTTTGTCGGCGTGTTCGATGGCAAGCCCAATAGCGTGGCATACGAGACCTTTGGCAAAGGTTTTGGCGGCCCCATAGGCATTATGGTCGGAGTTAACCTTGAGACGGATAAGGTGATTGGAATGGGCGTCACCACCCACTCTGAGACTCCGGGCCTGGGCGCCAGGGCCAAGACAGACGAGACCTTTAAGGGGAGTTTCAAAGGCCTTTCCATTAACGAGCCTGTTAAGGTAAAAACCGACGGGGGTGAAGTGGATGCTGTCACAGGTGCCACCATTACATCGAGAGGCGTGTGTGCAGGTATTACCGAAAGCGCTGAATTTTATAAGAGATTAAAACCACAAATTGTAGAAAAGGCCAAGGCCTTTGCGAAGTAGGGAGAAAAGCACATGAGTGAAACCAGCCTTGTTCAAGAGTTTACCAAGGGGCTATGGGAGGAGATTCCGCCATTTCGGCTTGTGCTGGGGCTGTGTCCCACGCTGGCGGTCACCAAAAGCGTGGAAACCGGTATCGGGATGGGGCTTGCCTTAACGTTTGTCTTGGTCTGTTCCAATATCCTGGTCTCTGCCCTTCGCAAGATTATTCCGAGTAAGGTGCGGATAGCCTGTTTTATCGTAATCATTGCCACCTTTGTGGTGGTGGTAGAGTTAAGCATGCAGGCTTTTGCCTATCCGTTGTTTCTCAAACTCGGTATCTTCATCCCCTTGATCGTGGTGAACTGTATTGTTCTAGGACGAGCTGAGGCCTTTGCATCAAAAAATGGCGTTGGCGCCTCTATTGCCGATGGCCTTGGCATGGGTCTCGGGTTTACCATATCTTTGAGTGTCCTTGGGTCCATCCGCGAGATCTTTGGTGCAGGCATGTGGTATGGGAAAGAGGTCTTTGGGGCATCTTTTCAGCCGTTTACCTTTATGGTTGAAGCCCCTGGTGCCTTTGTTTGCCTGGGCCTGCTCCTTGCTATCATGAATCTGGCTGGGAAAAAGTAAAGCAATATAAACAAAGGAGAGATCAGATGGGAGATTACATCTTACTTGCCATAAGTGCCATCCTGGTTAACAATATCCTGCTTATCCAATACCTGGGGAACTGCCCCTTTCTTGGTACATCCAAGAAGATGGATACGGCTGTGGGGATGGCCATGGCTGTGGTGTTTGTTCTTACGATGGCAGGTATTGTGACGTGGATTCTGGAAACGGTCTTCCTGAAGCCATTGGGTCTTGAATACATCAGGACCATTGTGTTTATCTTGGTGATCGCCGCACTGGTCCAGTTTGTGGAACTCTTTCTTAAGAAGAGCATTCCAGCCCTCTACGCGGGCCTAGGCATCTTCCTCCCCCTGATCACCACTAACTGCGCGGTCATGGGAGTGTGCTTGATCAATATCAAGGAAGAGTACAACTTTTTGGAGATGCTTGTTTCCTCTTTGGCCTACCCGGCCGGGTTTGGCCTTGCCCTGATTCTGTTTGCCGGGATACGCGAACGGATCATCATAGGAAGGGTTCCCACGGCTATGCAGGATACAGCCATTGGTCTTGTGACGGCCGGATTTATGTCCCTTTCTTTTCTTGGTTTTAAAGGGATGATTTAATAACTGCTCTTTGCAACTCTCAGTCTGGAAAGAGGTAAAAAATGTTAGAAGCTTTACTGCTTATGATGGGTTTGGGAGCCGTCTCGGGGACATTGCTGGGGATTGCTTCCAAGGTGTTTTATGTGTGGGAGGACCCACGCATTGCTGAGGTGGCAAACTGTCTGGCAGGTGCCAATTGCGGAGGGTGCGGCTATACCGGTTGCGATGCCTGTGCAGCGGCCATTGTGGAGGGTAAAGCGCCCATCACTGCGTGTATTGTTGGAGGCGCAGCATCTGCAGAAAAGGTGGCACCGATTATGGGTATGGAGGTTGGTGCGGCAGAGCCCCTAATCTCTGAGAACACCTGTACAGGCGGATTTCGGGCACCTGAGAAATACCATTATATGGGTGTTAAGGATTGCCGGGCAGCCGCCCTGCTTTATGCCGGGGCCAAAGAATGCGCTGTCGGTTGCCTCGGCTTTGGGAGCTGTGTGAAGGCTTGTCTGTTTGGCGCCCTTAAGATGGGGCCCGAAGGGATTCCGGTCGTTGATGCGGAAAAATGCGTAGGCTGCGGGGCCTGCGAGAGGGCCTGCCCCAAGGGGATCATGCAGGTACGCACACCCTCTGAGCGGATTCTCCACTTTAACCTTGTTACGGATCGTTTGGCCCCATGCCGTCAGACCTGTCCTGCTGAGATCAACATTCCCAAATATATCCAGCACATTAAAAACAAGGAATACGATAAGGCTTACCTTACTATTATGGAGCGCAATCCGCTGCCCCTTTCGACAGGTCGCGTGTGTCCTCATCCTTGCGAAAGTGCCTGTCGCAGGGCCTTGGGTGATGAACCGGTTTCCATCAATCAACTGAAGCGCTTTTGCTCAGACTGGGTGTTTAATGAAGGCGCCCAGGTTAAGATCCCGGTAGCGCCTGATACAGGATATAAGGTGGCCATTGTAGGCGGGGGGCCCAGCGGTCTTTCGGCTGCTTATTTCTTGAGACGTTTAGGCCACCAGGTGAAGATTTTTGAATGGATGCCCAAGCTGGGAGGCATGATTTATTACGGGATTCCTGAATACCGCCTTCCGAAGAAGATCCTTGATCAAGACATCAAGCGCATTCTCGATCTTGGCGTTGAGGTCAAGACCGGTGTGAAGTTTGGCGTCGACTTTGATCTGGAGTCCCTTGTGGGGGGCGGATTTGATGCGGTTCTTTTTTCCATTGGTGCCTGGAATCATGCCTCAGCCCGCATCCCTGATGAAGACAAGGTCAAGGGCGTGATCCCAGCCACGATCTATCTCAGAAGACAGGGTTTGGGAGAGCCGAACCCCATTGGCAAAAGGGTCGGTGTCATTGGCGGCGGTAATGTGGCTATGGATGCACTCCGGACGAGTGTCCGCTTGGGCGCTGAGAAGGTTTATTGCCTTTATCGACGAGAAGTCAAGGATATGCCTGCAAACAAGGTGGAGATAGAGGCCTGCCACCATGAAGGGATAGAATTTATTCCTCTGTGTACTCCGACCAAGTTCATTACCGATGATGAGGGCAACCTTACGGGTATCGAATACTTGAAGAATGAGCTGGGAGAACCTGATGCTAGCGGCCGACGCAAGCCCGTACCGGTCAAAGGCTCTGAAACCGTGCTCCCGCTGGACAATTTTATCCTGGCCATTGGTCAAACGACTGATTCTGCCTTTGCAGAGCAAGAGGGGACTGCCGCATCAAGGCTTGAAACCTTTAAGGGGTCGATTGTGGTCAATCCCGATACCCATCAAACGGCAATACCTTATGTATTCTCCAGTGGGGATTCTGCAGGACCCCCTGGGCTCTTGGTTGCGGCCATTGGGGCCGGAAGGCGCGCTGCAAGGGGAATCCATAAGTATCTCATGGGAGAAGAAATGGCCTTTCCTGAGACCAGACTCCGGGTGGATTCAAGGCGTATGAAGGGTCACATACCAGGGACCATTTTTGACAGGATTGAAGGCATTGAAAAGAAAGGAAGAATCGGTCAACCCGAGCTTGAGCCGGGTTCTTACGAAAGACAACACACCTTTGCCGAGGTGGATCTGACGGTTACCGAGGAAGAGGCCTTGAAAGAGGCCAACCGTTGCATGCGGTGCTGTCTTACCTGCTATAATAAGGACGATTTCGTACAGCAACAGTAAAGGGAATTCTTTATACAGTAAAGATATAAAGAAGATATCCGGTTAGCCAAATGGCCAACCGGATTTTTTTTTTGACTTTTTTCACCATTTATATGGTATAATTAAACAGTATATACTACAAGATAGTTTCACAAATCATTTTAATTCACTCAAAAAGGGGGTGATACAAAGAGCGTTCCACGGGTGGTAAGCGAATTCTATAATAATAATCCTATGAAAGGAGATTTCAACATGAAAACGCCACTCGGAAACATATCGCGCAGGGATTTCATGAAGTACTGCGCAACCACGGCGGCTGTTTTGGGACTTTCAGAACTTGAATTTGCAACCAAGGTCACGGAGGCCCTGGCTGTTGCCCGCGCAAAGCCTCCGGTCCTCTGGCTTGAAGGCCAGGATTGCGCAGGCTGTACCATCTCATTGGCTGGCGCCCTGAACCCGTCCATTGCTTCGCTGATCCTGGATACGATATCACTGCGATATCATGAAACCATCATGGCTGCTTCAGGGTATCTGGCAGAATCGACCTACCACGAAATCGTTAAAGCAGGTGGGTATGTATTGTGCGTGGAAGGCTCGATCCCCACTGCCGATGACCGGTTCTGCATGGTGGGGGGGCGCCCCTTCAGGGAGATGGTAGAAGAAGCAGGTGCCAAGGCAGGCGCAATTATTGCGGTTGGTGCCTGTGCCACATACGGTGGCATCCCGGCGGCCGGTCCAACCAGTGCTGTCGGGGTCAGCAAGATCATCAAACACAAACCCGTCATCAATCTTTCCACCTGCCCAGTGCATTGCGATCACTTAGTGGGTACCCTCCTGTACTTTCTGACCACAGGGACGGCTCCGCCCTTGGACAAGATTGGCCGCCCCAAAATGTATTTCAGAGAACTTGTTCACGACAATTGCAGACGGCGATATTATTTTGATAATGATATGTTCCTGTCCGACTGGAATGATCCTGCTCAAAAGAATTGGTGCCTGTACCAGAAGGGTTGTAAAGGGCCTGATACCTATGCTGACTGCCCTGTGCGTCGGTGGAACGATGGGCTGAACTTTTGTATTGACTGCGGGGCTGGATGCATGGGGTGTGCCGAGCCAGGATTTTATCCGGAGATGAGCCCGTTATATACGGCCGAGAGCGAACGGTCACGAAACATTATGGCCCGAAAAACGGCCGGGTTGATTCCGCCGAAAGAAGACAAGGTGTGAAAGGGGGTGGTAAAAGATGGGACAAAAAATCGTTGTTGATCCAATTACAAGGATTGAGGGGCACCTCAAAATAACCGTAGAAGTCGAAAATGGTAAGGTTAAAGACGCCTGGAGCAGCGGCACCATGGCCCGGGGGTTTGAGGCCATACTTCAAGGAAGAGACCCGAGAGATGCGCCTTTTGTAACCAGCCGCTTTTGTGGTGTGTGTTACAGCGTTCATCAAATGGCGAGTGTCCGGGCCCTGGACAAGGCCTTTGGGGCAAAGGTGCCTTGGGGCGGCACGCTCTTGCGGAATCTTGCCATGGGCGCACAATATATCTATGATCATATTCTCCATTTTTATCACCTCAGTGCCCTTGACTATATTGATATCATGGCGGTGGCCGCTTACAAAGGCAAGGATAAGGGCCTGAATGCGGTCAAGGATAAGGTGGTCGGCCTGGTTAAGGCCAAGGATACCTTCCCGCTTACACCCCGGTATAAACCGGACGAGTTTTCTGTGACAGACCCGGACATGGTGACCTCGGCGGTCAAACATTACATAGACGCCCTGACCATGCAGGCCAAGGCCCGAAATATGGGTGCCATCTTTGGCGGCAGGCAGCCACATTACCAGAGTATTGTGGTGGGTGGTTTTACCCAGCTTCCGGATGTGAACCAGGTGGCCCGATTCCGGACCATGCTGGATGAACTATCCAAGTTTGTCAATGATGTGTATATTGCGGATGTGCTTGCCTTTGGGACCGGGCCGTTGTTCCCATTGGCCAAGATAGGCCTAGGGGGTGGTCATTACAACTATCTCGCTTATGGGGCGTTGGAATTGGATAACACTGGTGAATCGCTGGTCTTTCCGCCAGGTGTTATCGTGGGATTGAACCCGAAAGCCATCAAGGTCGATCGCTTTGATCCCAATAAGATCACGGAATCTGTAAAATATGGTTGGTACAAGGAGAATAAACCCCAGCATCCATACAATGGTGAGCAGGTATTTGATCTTGACAAGAAGGGTGCCTATTCCTTTGTCAAGGCGCCTCGCTATAACGGTAAGCCCATGGAGGTTGGACCCCTGGCACGGATGCTGGTGGCCAAGAATCCGGATGTCCTTGGATTGGTTGCAAAGGGTGCCAAACCCGGTGTGGTCGCGCGCCATGCAGCCCGGGCCATTGAGACCAGGCTGGTCGTAGATGCTTGCTACGAGTGGTTGGACGAGCTCCTTTCTGAAATGACCAAGCCTGGATTCAAGATCCACGATACTGCCCACTGGGAGCCACCGGAGACCGGAATAGGTGCAGGATTCTATGAGGCACCACGTGGTGCCCTGGGTCACTGGGTCAAGATCAAGGACAAGAAGATCGAAAATTACCAGTGCGTGGTCCCTTCAACCTGGAATGCATCGCCCAGGTGTGAGAAAAAGTATCGGGGCCAATACGAGGAATCGCTCATCGGGGCTCCAGTGCCAGACCCGGACAATCCGATCAATGTGGTGCGCATCATCCGTTCTTTTGATCCTTGCTTGGCCTGTGCCATCCACCTCATTGATCCCAAGAGCAACGAGATCAAGAAATTTCTTGTAGAATGACCAGGCAGAATCAATCTGATACCTCTAAAAGACTTGGGGGGGGCAGCAATGCTGCCCCCCCCAAGCGCATTGTCATCTTGGGGGTGGGCAACATGCTGCTGTCTGATGAAGGCGTTGGCGTCCATGTGGCCAACAAGCTCATGGAAATGAGTCTGCCTCCTGGCGTCGAAGTGGTTGAAGGGGGAACCGATGGTTTCGGGCTTATGAATGTCGTCACAGGAGCAGATCGCCTTATCGTGGTTGATGCAGTAAAGGGGGGAGCCGCTCCTGGTTCGATCTACCGGTTTGATATCAATGATGCACCTGCATATCCGGATATGTACAAGACCTCGGTTCACCAGATCGGAATTCTGGAGGTCGTCCATCTTTCAGAACTCATCGGCAAGACCCCTGAGACCACGATCATCGGGGTTGAACCGAAATCCCTGGACATGGGCATGGAACTCTCCCCCGAAGTGAAGGCCAAGCTTCCCAAGATTATTGAATTGATATTGGAAGAGATCAAACGTCCCTCCAAGCATTGACGGCGGCCCACCACATCCCTCCTGGCTTTAGCGGATACCTCAGCTGATAAACATCTCATTTATATCCTTCAACACGATTTTTGCCTGATTTTTTTGCCTGTTGGAGGACTTGATAAGCCTTGGCTACCAAATCGATGGCCGCTTCTTTCGAATCAGGGCTCAAGGCAGCAAGACCGATGCTCACGATTATGTGGACGGGAGGAGAAGCATGGGACTCAATGCGGTATTTGTGAAGAAGCCTCCTGAAACGTTCACATGCCATACGGGCATTGTCTTCCGAACTATTGGGCAGCAGAAAGGCAATTTGTTGACTTGCGTAGCGGCAGGCCATGTCACTTTTTCGCATATTCTTTTTAATGACCCTTCCTATTTCAGACAATATTCTTTCAGACAATATTTGGTCCCTGTGTTCATGGCCGCTAGACGAATCAACTTTACCAAAATAATCTATGTCTATTATGAAGACAGAAAGTGCAATACCATATCGTCGGGCCCTGGCTATCTCTTTTTCCAAAATATTCATAAAATAATGGCGGGTATTAAGGCCGGTCATGGTGTCAATGGGCATTACTTCGGACAAACACTTAGTACACGTATTCTTAAATACGATTACGTATAATTATAGGTGCATTAAATAAGTTCGAAGTGCCTAAAATGCCTAAAGTATATTAAAGTGCCTAAAGTTAAGGTATTCTGCCATTTTATGTCT
>QMMN01000051.1 GCA_003647275.1 Deltaproteobacteria bacterium | reverse complement strand
CTCCCCACAAGCCCCGTCCGGGAGGGCGGGGTCGAGGGGGAGCTATCATGAAATGTTTCTTTTCCTTACCGGGAAGCTCCGTGCGGAAGCACGGGAAGGCTTCACTCAAAAAAAGATCTCCCCCCCTGACGGCTCTCTTTACAAACAATCATATGATGCTCTCATGAATAAATCCCCTTGCTGGCTTGTTGACAACCCACCGGATATCTGGTAGGTTTTATCTGTTGTACTTGTGGTAACATCAATTTTGCGAGGATGCATTATGAGCAAACCCCAGACACAGACGAAAACAACAGAAGAATACATTGAAGAACAGATAGCCGCCCTGGCCAAGAACCCTGAGTGCGGCACCACGCATTACAATCTTGCTGTGGGCCTGATTAAGCAGGGTAAGTGGGATGAAGCTATAGAGGAACTTTTGGCAGCCATTGAGCATAGCCCCAGCCTAGGGGAGGCCTACGTGGCCCTGGGTGGTATCTACCTCCATAAGGGGGATTTGGATGCTTGTATCGGCTTTAATCAGCGGGCTATTGAGGTCAGGCCGAAGTTTGCCGCACCGTATGGAAATTTGGGATTCGCCTATTTGCAGAGAGGTGATCCAGAGTCAGCTATTGATGTTCTGGAGAAGGCGGTCTCCCTAAACCCCAAGTTTATCCAGGCCCACAGTACCCTTGCCAGTGCCTATTTTATGCAGGGACGACTGGATGATTCCATTGCCGCTGCCAAAAAGGCTTTGGCGATTGAGCCTACCTTTGCCGTTGCCCATAACAACCTTGCACTGGCTTATTTTGAAAAGGGGGCTTATCAGGAGGCCATAGAACATTGCGACAAGGCCTTGGCGTACGGATTTGAGGTTCAGCCAAAGTTTTTGAAAGACTTGGAACCGTATCGCTAAATCAACATTTTGGAATTTCTACAACCGATTGAAATTGTACTGTTATAGTTCTTAGGATCGCTTCGCTTGAGGCGTTTTAGCCTTTAGCCTCCAACCTCATGCGCTTGCAATCGGGTGGTAGAGCTCTAAGTTTGCCGCTTTGACTCATTGATCCATGGATTGAAGCTCCCTGCAGCAGGCTGTGGAGTGAACGCTCGCTGTGCATTTTCAAACCGACTTTGACTAAAGCCCACCAACCTAAGGTTAAGTACCTGGTCCCGTCCCCTCACGGCTATGCCCGCTTTGATGACTGTATGTGCCAGGCCCCCGTTCGCCTGACCCGTTGTGAAGCTGTTCCGGCCCATGGTCCTATCTTAAGTTATGGTCAGTATTTTCAGGGAATCACGGATGTCATCTCAAGAGATGACTATAGGCTCCTAGTCAATGCCACGGCCAGGCAACTGGCAAGAGATATCTCGGTGGCCGACATAAAGGAGATCCTGATCTATGCTGAAAAACACGGCAGCGACTACCACCCGGCCAGGATCGAGGTGATGGTTGGTGAGGTCTGCGCCCCCTTTGTCATGAATGTGGCGGTTACGGAAAGAGGAAAGGCCTGGCTGTGTCGCGAGTTTGAAGTCCTGCAGCACCTAAACAGAAAGCATGATTTCCCATTTTTGCCACAGACGTACTTTCAGGGTGAAGCGTCTTATAACATAGGGGGGGGCGGAGAGACCGACATCGCCATGCTCATGTTTCTAGCAGATTGGTTTCAAGGATATCACGAATTCCACCTTTCAAATAACAAAGAGGATGGTTCTCTGAGGCTGGTCCTATGGGATGTAGAGAAAGGCCATCGCCGCCTTTTTCTGCCGCAGGTTCGGCAGATTTACAGTCAGGCTGCCATGATTTTGACCCTATATTACGATCTTGAAACCTTTGAACAGATTTTCCCCTGGCACCATGCGGCCGGCGATTTTGTCGTGAAGGCCCAGGAGGGCTCCCTGGATGTCAGACTGGTGACTGCAAGACAATATGCCCCGATGCTGGAACCCTCTGAGGGGGAGGCAGTCCATGAGGCCTTGCTCTTTTTTTTGTTGAACCTGTCTGTAAGGATGCGGCTAGACCGCCTGGATGGCGTTGGCGCTGTTACATGGGCAGATGATGAATGTGTGGATGCGACCTTGGAAGGGTTTTGGGAAGGCCTCAGGATAAAGGAACGACAAGGGGTTATTGAAATGGGATTTGTGGACGGGTTTGCCCAGCATGTCAGGTCGCTGGCCAAGGAGGATCTATCAGATAGGTTCCATGCCCTTATTGATGCCTGTGATCAATCTGCCCCAGACATTCCTATGATTAGGCGCCATCTCGAGAGGCATACTTCAAAATTCCATGCAGCCCTTCAGGCCATGAGAGGTTCATCATTTTTTTACCATAAAGGCATCAAAGCAAGCATGCAATCCAGTTTTTTTGTTGGCGAAGGGAGCGATTAGGTCTTGACAAAGGACGCAAATAAGTCTATAGACGAGCTTTGCGTTAGTATATGTGTATTTTTGTTCAAAAAATCAAATGAAACTGCATGGTTTTTCTGTTCTATTGTTATTTAATCCAGCAAAGTTATTATGGGCAATTGAGAGGAGGTGAGGGGAGATATTTTTTGGACGGCTACGGGGTACAGATTTTTGTATCAGATAAGATGACAGATTCCAAAAGAATGGAGGTAGGATAATGGAATTTAAGCACAAAACTCCTCTGATTGATCAGCTGGAGACAGGCCCTTGGCCGAGCTTCGTTTCGGACATCAAGCGTGAAGCAGAGTCCAGGAGAAAGAACGAAAGGAATATTGATTACCAGATCCCAGCTGATGTATGCGAAGACCTTTTGGGTGTGCTCGAGTTATCTTATGAACACGGCAGAACCCATTGGAAACACGGCGGCATTGTCGGTGTATTCGGATACGGTGGTGGCGTCATTGGCCGGTACTGTGACCAGCCCGAAATGTTTCCAGGTGTGGCCCACTTTCATACGCTTCGAGTCAACCAGCCTTCCAGCAAGTTTTACACCACCAAGTACTTGGAGCAACTATGTGATCTCTGGGAAAGACGTGGCAGCGGCATCACCAACATGCACGGCTCTACGGGTGATATTGTCTTTCTGGGTACGACTACACCGCAGTTAGAAGAAATCTTCTATGAACTGACCCACAATATCGGGCAGGATTTGGGTGGTTCGGGGTCGAACCTGCGAACGCCTTCATGTTGCCTAAGTGGTGCCCGGTGCGAGTTCGCCTGTTACAATACACAGGCAATCTGTCATGCCCTGACCAATGAATACCAGGACGAATTGCATCGGCCTGCGTTTCCTTACAAATTTAAGTTCAAGTTTGACGGCTGCCCCAATTGCTGTGTGGCCTCGATCGCCAGGTCCGACATGTCCTTTATCGGGACATGGAGGGATGACATCCGCATTGACCAAGAAGCCGTAAAGGCATATGTAGGTGGTGAGCTGAAGCCCAACGCCGGCGCCCATGCAGGCCGTGACTGGGGTCCGTTTGACATCCAGAAAGAGGTCATTGATCTTTGCCCCACCGGGTGCATGCGATGGGACGGCAGCAAGCTCGAGATTAATAACAAGGAGTGCACACGTTGTATGCACTGCATCAATGTAATGCCGAGGGCGCTCCGAGTAGGCCAGGATACTGGCTGTTCCATCCTCGTTGGCGCCAAGGCTCCTATTCTCGATGGCGCCCAGATGAGCTCACTCCTTGTGCCCTTTATCAAGGTAGAAGAGCCCTATGATGAGATCAAGGAGCTGATTGAAAGCATCTGGGATTGGTGGATGGAAGAGGGCAAAAACCGTGAACGCCTCGGCGAGCTGATTAAGCGGCAGGGTTTCCAGAAACTGCTGGACGTGACAGGTTTGAAGGCCATTCCGCAAATGGTTAAAGAGCCACGATCCAATCCGTACATCTTCTGGAAGGAAGAAGAGGTGCCTGGCGGATGGAAGCGTGACATCAACGAATTCAGAAAGTATCATCAGAGATAGGAGGTGAGAATTATGGCATTTATCTCGTCAGGATACGACCCCGAAAACCCAATGAAGGATAGAATTACGGATATCGGGCCAAGGCATTTTGAAGAGTTTTTTCCTCCGGTCATCAAGAAGAACTACGGCAAGTGGCTGTACCACGAGATCCTTGAGCCCGGTATACTGGTTCATGTGGCTGAGAGCGGGGATGAGGTTTATACAATCCGAGTAGGCGGTTGCCGCCTGATGAGTGTGTCTCACATTCGCGAGCTATGTGAGATCGCGGACAAGCACTGCGACGGCTATCTTCGGTTCACCACCCGGAACAACATTGAGTTCATGGTGGACAGCAAGGACAAGGTTGAACCCTTAAAGCAAGACCTCCTAAGCCGAAAACAACCCGGTGGGTGCTACAAGTTCCCCATCGGCGGGACCGGCGCCGGGATTACCAACATCGTGCATACGCAAGGCTGGATCCACTGCCACACCCCGGCTACGGATGCCTCTGGCACAGTAAAGGCGACCATGGACGTACTCTTTGAAGAGTTTACGAGCATGAGGCTTCCGGCCCAGCTCAGAATTTCCATGGCCTGCTGTCTGAACATGTGCGGTGCGGTCCACTGCTCGGATATTGCCATCCTGGGTTACCACCGCAAGCCGCCCATGATAGACTATGAATACATTGACAAGCTATGCGAGATTCCCCTTGCAATTGCAGCGTGTCCCACGGCAGCCATCAAGCCTGCCAAACACGAACTGCCCGACGGCACAAAGGTAAATGCCGTTGCTGTCAACGAGGAGCGGTGCATGTTCTGCGGCAACTGCTATACCATGTGTCCCTCCATGCCATTGGCCGACACAGAAGGCGATGGTATTGTGCTTATGGCAGGCGGCAAGGTATCAAACAGGATAGACGCACCTAAATTCTCGAAGGTCGTCGTCGCCTTTATTCCCAATGAAATGCCGCGCTGGCCGACCATGACCAAGACCATTAAGAAGATGGTTGAGGTGTACGCGGCCGATGCAAGAAAGTACGAGCGATTTGGCCAGTGGGCCGAAAGGATTGGCTGGGAAAAATTCTTTGAGAAGACAGGTCTTGAATTTACCCATCATCTCATCGATGATTTCCGTGACCCGGCCTATTACACTTGGCGTCAAACTTCCCAATTTAAGTTTACTTAAACTGAAAAGAGGCAATAAATGGACGAAGAAGCAGCAAAAAAGAAAATTATAGAAACTCTGGAGAAGAAGAAGGGCAAGTCCAAGTTCTATCTGAAGGACTTTTACAAGATGTTGCCCGATGAAAAGAACAGAGCAGTAAAAAACCTGGTTAACAAGATGGTCCGGGAAGAGCTCCTTGAGTATTGGTCCAGCGGGAGTACTACGCTGTATGGGCTCAAGGGGGCAGGTAAACAGGCCGCAGCCGAACATGAAGATTGATAGCTCGCGGCCCTTTTGAACATTACCTGGATCTTTTGCCAAGCTGGGTTGTTTCCCAGTAAAAAGAAACCAAAGCCATGACTTTTCCCCGGATCGTGATTGCTGCCTTGCGCGGGGGTTCGGGGAAGACGATCGTCTCTGTGGGACTGATCGCATCCTGGCGCAAGCGCGGGATGGTCATTGCCCCTTTTAAGAAGGGACCAGACTTTATTGATGCAGGATGGCTGGCCTTAGCGGCCAGCCATCCCTGCTATAATCTGGACACCTTCTTGATGCCAGCCGACCAGATTTTCCTTTCCTTTACAAGCCGCACTCTGGCGACCGACCTTGCGGTTATCGAGGGAAACCGGGGGCTCTTTGATGGGATTGACCTTGAAGGGAGCACCAGTACCTCTGAACTTGCCAAGTTCCTAAAGGCCCCAGTCATTCTGCTCATCGATTGTACCAAGAGTACCCGCACGGTGGCTGCCATGGTCTTGGGGTGCACCCAATTTGATCCAGAGGTCAACATTTGCGGTGTTATCCTGAACCGGGTGGCAGGTGCCCGCCACGAGTCGATCCTCCGAAAGACTGTCGAACAGTACTGCTCCCTTCCTGTTCTTGGAGCCATCCCCAAGATCAAAGGAGAGGCCTTTCCGGAAAGACACATGGGACTGGTCCCGACACCTGAGCATGCCTGGGCCGACGAGTCGATCGAAAAGGCGGCCGAGATGGCCGAGCGATATCTCGATCTCGACCGCATTCTTGCTGTAGCCAAACAAGCACCTCACCTGACGGCTACGTCCGAAATACCTGGGGGAACAGGTTTGTCCTTGGAAAAACCGGCACCTCGCATTGGGGTGATCAGGGATGCAGCCTTCCAGTTTTACTATCCTGAAAATCTTGAGGCCCTTGAGGCCGAAGGGGCCGACCTGGTCACGGTGAGCGCCTTGGCAGACCCGGGGCTTCCGAGTCTGGATGGGCTGTACATCGGAGGTGGTTTCCCAGAAACTCACGCACAAGCACTTGCAGAGAACAAGGGCTTTCGACAGGATGTGCGCCGCCTGGCCGAAGAGGGGCTCCCTATCTATGCCGAATGTGGCGGGCTCATGTATTTAGGTGAATCCATGGTCCTGGACGGAGTGAGCTATCCCATGGTGGGGTTGTTCCCGGTGGTTTTCGGGTTTTCTGAAAGGCCTGAAGGACACGGGTATACAGTCTTTGAGGTGGAAAGGCCCAATCCTTACTTTAAGCCTGGCGTCCAGGTTCGAGGCCATGAATTTCATTATTCAAAGGTGTTGAGTTGGCAGGGGAACCCAGAGGACTTGGCTTTCCGGATGACACGGGGGATTGGGTTTGCTGGGAAGCGTGACGGCATTTTCTACAAGAACACCCTGGCTACCTATTCGCACGTGCATGCCCTGGGCACGCCTTCCTGGGCCGAGGCCATGGTTGAGACAGCCGCGTTATACCAACACCCACTTCCAAAAAAATAGGGTAAGGTCAAAAAGACGCTTACCCTATTCTTGATTTTTGGTCTGTTTCCGTTACTTTTTCTTGGGATGGCAGCCTTTGCACGCTGTAGGGCCAGTGGGCTGACCCGCCTTCTTCAAGCCTTTGTGACACCCCACACAGTTTTCATGAATGGCTGAATAATAATACTTCTTGATCTTTTCCTTTTTGCTCAGCTTTGGTTCACCCTTTTTTGCCCTTGGTGCCTTGGCCTCGGTGTGGCAGGCATCGCACTTTTTGACCTCATCGCCCTCTTTCCACACGTTTTTGCCGTCCTTGTAAACATGGTGGCAGTCAGCACAGCCAATCTTGTAGTCCACATTGTGCTTGTGGTGGGTAAAAGTGACCAAGCTCTTTTTGTGCTTCTTGAAGACCTTTGATTCCATGGTTATGGTCTCAGGCGCCTCAGTCGCAGAAACGATTGCAAAGAGGAACACCACACCCAGGGCTACAGTCGCTAACACCAGCAACGATCGCTTCTTCATAAGCCGTTTTCACCCCCTTTCCAAAGATTCATAGATTCATAAGCAAAAAATTGTACAAAAATAAAAATAACGAACGTGCGTGTACCAAAATTTTGATTGGGTGTCAAGGAGAAAACCAGCTATCCAGCCCTTTCCTGTGGCCCGGTTACATCCTCCTTTTGCTGCTTTTTCCCAAATATTTTGGCGCCCACGATGCTCACTTCATAGAGTAGAATCAAGGGCCCTGCCATCATCACTTGGGTGATGACATCCGGCGGGGTCAGGATGGCCGCAAATACAAAGAAAAGCAGGATAGCATACTTGCGCTTGGCTTTGAGGAACTTGTCATCCACGATACCAAGCCTTGCCAGAAAGGTCACGAAAAGCGGCAGTTCAAAGACAATGCCAAAGGCAAAGAGAAGCTTGGCCGAAAAACTCAGGTATTCTTTCATGGATGGGAGGGGCCTGACGTAATCCGACGAAAACCCCATAAAAAACTTGAACCCAAAAGGAAAGACAACAAAGTAGCCAAACAAGGATCCCCCCAAAAAGAACAGGGAAGAGAGGAGCACAACAGGCAAAATCAAACGCTTTTCCTTGTCGTAGAGCCCGGGTGCAATGAACATCCATAGCTGATATAGGATGACGGGTACGGCCAGAAGGACCCCTGCGAGGAAGGCAACTTTCAGATAGGTAAAAAAGGCCTCTGGAAGTCCCGTGTATATCAACTTTTCTTCGGGGGGCATGGCCGCCAGGAGAGGCTTCATAAGGAGTTCAAAGAGCCTTTTGGAGAAAGCGTAAGAGATAACAAAGCCGATGCCGACTGCGATGAAGCAAACGATCAGGCGCCTGCGAAGCTCTTCAAGGTGTGCGGTGAAAGGGAGCTTTTCGTCTTCAGGCATCTTTGGCAGGTCCCTTCAACCCGACTTCCTGCCGGGGCTTGTCTTTGTCAGACGCTTGTGAACCTCCGGTCACCTTTTCTTCAAAGGTATGTTCAAGCTCTTCTTCTGAGACAGCACTCTTTTTTTGACCAGCAGTGCTTTCAGTCATGGATTTGCGGACGGTCTCTTCAAGGTCCTCCTTAATCTCCCGGACGGCGTTACGGGCCTCTTTCAGGTCATTGTCTGCTTCAAGGTTTTCCTTGAACTCCTGTGTAGCTTTCTTGAACTCGGCAATCCCCCGGCCCAAAGACTTGGCGATTTCAGGAAGCTTCTTGGGGCCCAGGATGATCAGGGCGATAGCCAGAATCAAGATCATTTCCGGCATGCCGATACCAAACATCTACAACCCCTTTAAACCTTTAAAAAAGTATTGGTTTTGCTTCTGTTGAACCTACCTGAATTCATAGCCGCATCTCAGGTTACAGTCAAGGTAAATCAGAATCCTTGGAATGATAAATTTTGTTGACAACAAATGGCCGCGTTTTTATACTCTTAACGGACCTGCTTCCTGCCATACGAAGCACTGCTGAAAGGCAGATCCCCCGCCCCGGAGCGGGGGGCGCTTCACATGGTACTTCAGCCGGAGTGGTGAAACTGGTAGACGCAGAGGACTCAAAATCCTCCGGGCCGTGCGCCCGTGTCGGTTCGATTCCGACCTCCGGCACCAGGCAAATCAAGAGGTCAATCCTTTGTCGGGCTGTTGCCCAAATCGCTCCGATCCAGATGTATATCGCTGGTTTTTCGCTGCTCCCTAGAAGTTGAGCAGCTGTTTGGGCAACAACCCGTTCGTGGATTGGCCCTTTTCCAGCCTGAGAACACCCTTCAGAATGGGCTTTTTTATTGCAGATTACTGGTATGGCGTAGCGAGATCAATGACCGCAGAGAAGGGCGCAGTCGCCGTTTTTTTTGTCTGTTTTTTGTCTTGACAAACAATCACATTTTGTGTATGTTCCGCCGCACTTGCGCCACATTTGAATGAAAGCAGGTTCCTGTTGGAACCTGAAAGGCCATCCTTTATGAATCTAAAGAATCTCCTGCTACAAAAAAGATCTTCCATCATAAAAAAGTGGTGTGACATCGTCCTGCGGACTTATCCTGAGGAGAGCCAAAACTTCTTGAAGAAGCAAAAAGATCGATTCGCGAATCCAGTAGGTCAAACAATCTCGGAAGGGATAGCGTCTGTATATGACGAATTATTGCAAGGGGCCGAGCCTGATAATATTTCACTCTTTTTAGACAATATCATCAGGGTGAGGGCCGTTCAGGAGTTTTCTCCGTCCCAGGCCATCGGATTCATGTTTGGATTAAAGGAAGTGATTCGGGAAGAAGTGGGAGATGAGGCCCTGCAAGGAGAGCTTCGCAAAGAATGGGCCGCCCTTGAGTCGAGAATAGACGGTTTGGCCCTGCTTTGCTTTGACATTTATACGGAATGCCGGCAGAAGCTTTTTGACATCAGGGTAAACGAAGTAAGAACTCAGGCCTCCAGATTACTAAAGATGGCAGGTTTGGTATATGAGATTCCTGAGACGGGAGGGGATCTCAAAGAGGGCAAAGTGAATAACGGATAACCTAACATGGAAGCGAGGGAACACTAAATGAACGCCATACTGAGTCTCGTGGTTTCTTCCTTGGCAGTTTTCGGACTTGTTGTGATTGCTTTCCTGGGCGTTTGGGGGGCACACCTTGAATGGCTTTTTGGGGTGATCATTCCGTATCTTGCTGCCATTACATTCTTTGTGGGGATCGTCTACCGGGTGGTGCAATGGGCAAAATCCCCTGTGCCCTTCCGGATACCTTCTACGTGTGCTCAGCAAAAATCTCTGCCCTGGCTCAAGTACGGTTATGCAGAAAAAATAGACAATCCCGTTAGCACGGCTGGGGTGGTCGGTCGGATGATCCTGGAGGTCCTATGTTTCCGTTCCCTATTCAGGAATACAAGGCTCGAATTCGGGACCGGGGACGAGATTAAATACAAATCGGCCAAGTGGCTGTGGCTGGCAGCCATTGTGTTTCACTACTGCTTTCTCGTCATTATCCTGAGACACCTTAGGTTCTTCACGGAGCCCATGCCTTTCTTTGTTGAGATTATTGAAAATATCGATGGATTTTTCCAAATCCTTCTTCCCACCGTTTATCAAAGCGGGTTCTTGCTTGGGGCCGCTCTAACGTTTCTTTTGCTCAGAAGATTGCTTGATCCTAAGCTGCGCTATATCTCCCTTCCGGCCGACTATTTTCCATTGTTTCTGATCCTGGCCATAGCCACGACCGGCATTCTGATGCGCTATGTACTCAAGGCGGATGTGGTAAGCATCAAGGAGCTGACCATGGGCCTGGTCACTTTCCAACCCAAGATCCCGGAGGGGGTCAGTGTGATCTTTTACATCCACCTCTTTCTTGTAAGCATACTCTTTGCCTACTTTCCCTTCAGCAAACTGGTTCACATGGCAGGGGTGTTCCTAAGTCCCACAAGAAATCTGTCCAATAACAGCCGGATTGTCAGGCACATCAACCCGTGGAATTACCCTGTCAAGGTTCATACATATGATGCATATGAGGATGAATTCAGAGAGAGAATGATAGAAGCTGGATTGCCAGTCGAGAAAGAAGCAGCATCACCATCAGACAAGGAATAAATCTGCAAAAGGAGTCATTATGGCAGACACACCAAAACCTGAAGAGCTATTGAAGATTGATCACAGCCCTCCTACGCTGGGGTTGGAGAAGGGGTGGATGCGGACGCTTCCGGTTGAGATCAAACCCGGTATGCATTGCTTCGCCTGCGAGGCGAAGAACCTCAACGTGGTGGGCATGCCGAACCCAAGGCAGTGGTCCGCAAGTGATGAGGACTGGAAAGTCCCCAATAATTGGAAAGAGATCATCTTAGAAGGGTTTAAGGATCGGCTTGACCGGTTCCGTTCTTTCAAGCTCTTTATGGATATCTGCGTGAGATGCGGTGCCTGTGCGGACAAGTGCCACTACTTCATTGGCTCCGCTGATCCCAAGAATATGCCAGTTCTGAGGGCAGAGCTTTTGCGATCGGTATATCGAAAGAACTTTACAACAGCAGGGAAGATTTTGGGGCCGTTGGCCGGCGCCAGAGACCTTACGTATGATGTACTAAAGGAATGGTGGTATTATTTGTACCAGTGCAGCGAATGCCGGCGCTGCTCGGTTTTTTGTCCTTATGGCATTGATACGGCTGAGATCACCATCATAGGCAGGGAGCTGACCAATCTGCTGGGTCTGAATATCGACTGGATCGCTGCACCCGTGGCAAATTGTTACAGGACGGGGAATCACTTAGGGATTATGCCCCATGCCTACAAGGAGATGATGGACTTTTTCGTGGATGAGATAGAGGATATTACGGGCGTCCGGGTGGAGCCGAGTTTCAATAGAAAAGGGGCTGAAATCCTCTTTATCACGCCTTCGGGCGACGTCTTTGCCGATCCCGGCACGTATACGTGCATGGGCTATCTCACGCTTTTCCACGAACTGGGGTTGGACATTACCTGGAGTACATACGCCTCTGAGGGCGGAAACTTCGGTCTGTTTACTTCTCATGAGATGATGAAGCGGCTCAACGCCAAGATGTATGCCGAGGCCAAGCGCTTAGGGGTGAAATGGATTCTGGGTGGAGAATGCGGTCACATGTGGCGGGTCATCAATCAGTACATGGACACCATGAACGGTCCGGCCGATTTCCTTGAGGAGCCGGTCTCCCCGATTACGGGCACGAAATTCGAGAACGCAAAATCGACGAAGATGGTTCACATCACGGAATTTACAGCAGACCTTATCAAACATGGCAAGCTAAAGTTAGATCCAAGCAGAAACGATCACTTGAAAGTGACTTTTCATGACTCGTGTAATCCTGCTCGGGCCATGGGGCTCTTGGAGGAGCCGCGGTATATCATCAAGAATGTGTGCAATCACTTCTATGAGATGCCGCCAAATACGATTAGAGAGCAGACCTTTTGCTGCGGAGGTGGCTCCGGCTTAAATGCGGGTGAAGACATGGAGCTGAGGATGCGCGGAGGCCTCCCCAGAGCCAACGCTGTAAAGTACGTGCACGAGAAATACGGTGTGAATATGCTTGCCAATGTTTGTGCCATTGATCGGGCTGTGCTGCCGGCTCTTATGCAATACTGGGTCCCCGAGGTGGATGTCACGGGCGTTCATGAGCTGGTGGCCAATGCCATGGTGTTGGAGGGAGAGAAGGAGAGGACAACAAATTTCCGGGGGGAACCCCTTGCAGGAATGGAGGACACTGAGGATGTATGACGGAGGTAAAATCATCACCGGCATTATCATCGGTCTTGTTTTTTTGACATTTCCTATCTGGTATACTCATGGGACGGTCCCGCCGAGACCAGAAGTCAAGCTGCCCGTGAAGGAGAAGGAGTGCGTGGAGCCGAGACCGTACATGAAGACCAAGCACATGCAGCTGTTGGATCTGTGGAGAGATTCAGCCGTCCGCGTAGGCAAGAGATCTTATATTGCTTTCAATGGCAAAAAGTATAATATGAGCCTCCAAAATACGTGCATGAGCAAGGACTGTCATGCGAAAAAAACCGAGTTTTGCGATGAGTGTCACAATTACACAGGCGTAGTACCATACTGTTGGGATTGCCATATCGAGCCTAAGAAAGAACCTAAGGAAAAACCCGAGGAGAAGCACTAATGGGCGTGAACAGAAGAAAATTTTTGAAGATCGCTGGAATTTCCACATTGGGGGTGGCGGCCAAACCTGCCGCAGATGCCCTTGCAATCGAGTGGTTGGACAAAAAGCTGGGCGGCTTCACGGTTTCCGAAACACTCCTGCACATGTTTCACAAGCCGACCGGGTTTAAGCCGGGAGAGGCCCTGACAGCAGAACGATGGGCCATGGTCGTGAATGTGAAAAACTGCCCCGAGGGATGTAACGCATGCAGGGAAGCCTGTCATCGGGTTCACAATGTTCCCGATATTGAAAATCCAAAGCATGAGATCAAGTGGATCTGGCATGAGGAATATGAACATACCTTCCCGGGCCAGCAACATGAACATATTGAGGAGCATTTAAAAGAGACACCTTTTGTCGTCCTGTGTAACCACTGCTTCAACCCCCCTTGTGTACGGGTTTGCCCGACAAAGGCCACGTTTAAAAGAAAAACAGACGGCATCGTCATGATGGACATGCATCGATGTATTGGATGCCGGTTCTGTATGGCGGCGTGTCCTTATGGGTCAAGAAGCTTTAATTGGAAAGACCCGAGGCCATTTATCAAAGAGCAAAACCCCGAATTTCCCACAAGGACAAAAGGGGTGGTGGAAAAGTGCAATTTTTGCGCAGAACGGCTTGCCAAAGGGCAGATTCCAGCGTGCGTGGAGGCTTGCCAGGAGGCCACTAAGAAGAAGGGCAGGGAGCCGGCACTCGTATTTGGAGATCTGGAAGACCCTGACTCAGAGGTGAGGCAATTACTGCGTTCGCATTACACCGTTCGGCGTAAACCAGAGCTTGGTACGAATCCAAATGTCTATTACATTGTGTGAGGTGGTCTATGCTTGAGAAGGGATTCCTTGGAGGACGGAAATATTGGATATGGATGGCATGCTTGCTCCTTTTCATGGGGGCAGGCTTTATTTCGTGGCTCTTTCAGTTTCGCGAAGGGCTCGGCATTACCGGGATGAGCCGGGACATCTCGTGGGGCGTTTATATTGCCAACTTCACCTTCCTTGTGGGTGTGGCGGCTGCGGCGGTCATGGTGGTCCTCCCTTACTATGTTCATCACTATAAGGCCTTTGGCCGGATTACTATATTGGCAGAGTTTCTGGGTGTTGCTGCTGTGACCATGTGTCTATTGTTCATTCTGGTAGACCTTGGTAATCCGGTTCGAGCCCTTAATGTGATTTTGCATCCCACACCCAATTCGATTCTGTTCTGGGACATGGTGGTTCTGAATGGCTATCTCTTCCTTAACATCTTTATCGGATGGAATGTGCTGACTGCAGAACGGAAGGGTTCGCCGCCCCCTGGATGGCTCAAACCATTCATATACCTGTCGATTCCTTGGGCCATCAGCATCCACACGGTGACAGCGTTCCTGTACGCTGGTTTGCCGGGGAGACATTTCTGGCTCACCGCCATCATGGCAGCCCGCTTTCTCTCATCCGCATTTGCTGCCGGTCCTGCGATGCTTATCCTGTTCTGCTTTATCGTGAGAAAAACCACGAAGTTTAATCCCGGCAATGAGCAGATTCGAACGTTATCCGGGATTGTCACCTATGCGATGATTTTAAATGTCTTTTTCTTCTTGCTTGAATGCTTTACGGCCTTCTATAGTAACATCCCTGGGCACATGCATACGATTGTGTACCTGTTCCGCGGTTTGCATGGACATACCGGGCTCGTTCCCTGGATGTGGGTTTCTGCCTTCTTTGCAGTGGTTTCCCTTGTGCTGTTGATTGTTCCGGCTGCGCGCAGGGCAGATGATGTCCTGGCGGTAGCATGCGTATCGGTATTTATTGCCTGTTGGATCGATAAGGGCGTAGGTTTAGTTATAGGCGGATTTATCCCCAATCCCCTTGAACACATCACAGAGTACGTGGCGACGGTCCCTGAGGTTCTGATTACCTTAGGGGTATGGGCCACCGGGTTCTTTATACTGAGTTTCCTTTACAAGATTGCCATTACGGTGAAGGAGGAGCTGCGGGCCTAGTCCCGAAATTTAATCACAACACACTTCAAGAATCGAAAAGGGCTCATCTCACAAAAGAGAATGAGCCCTTTTTTTCTCGTTTCGATTTTTGCCAAGGAGAGCATAGGTAAACCCCGCGGTCCTCGAGTGGCGTAAGTTTCCCCACAGCCGGGATAGCCGTGGTCTTTTTCTGCAAAGGGAAAGATGCTTGTTCGAATCAAGGAAGGGGTATTCTGCTCGAAAGGAGCCAGATCTGGTCAAGAAGGTTCAGGTCACCCAAAACTAATGTTCGCTCGGCGCACCCTTGCCGCCTGCCGCCTTTCGGGCAATGGTAATGGCAGTAAAAACGAGCACTGCCTCATACAACCACACAGCTACCCAACTGTGGAACAGGTGATAGAAAAGGCCGCCACCGATAATTCCAGGCGCGCCAAAAACGATCAAGATCCCTAGCATTCTGGCAAGATCCATATCCAATTCCTCGCTTTTCTAAGTACACGTATTCTTAAATACGATTACGTATAATTATAGGTGCATTAAATAAGTTCGAAGTGCCTAAAATGCCTAAAGTATATTAAAGTGCCTAAAGTTAAGGTATTCTGCCATTTTATG
>QMMN01000050.1 GCA_003647275.1 Deltaproteobacteria bacterium | reverse complement strand
CCGGGGATAATGTTACGATCCAGGCGGAGCTGATCACGCCGATCGCCATGGAAAAGGAGCTCAGGTTTGCCATTCGTGAGGGAGGCCGTACCGTAGGTGCTGGCGTCATCAGTGAAATCCTGGATTAAGATGCGTGAAGCGTCGAGAATCGTGAACTCTGAGCCGAGTAATGAATAGCGAGTATTGAGACAATGGTTATGGAGCAGAAGATACGGATTCGGATGAAGGCTTACGATCATAAGCTTTTAGATCAGTCAACGGCAGACATTGTTGATACAGCCAAGCGAACGGGCGCCAGGGTTGTGGGTCCAATACCGCTTCCGACTGTGATCAACAAGTACTGTGTCTTGCGTTCACCTCACAAGGATAAGAAGTCCCGTGAGCAGTTTGAGATCCGGACCCACAAACGCCTCTTGGACATCTTGGATCCAACACAACAGACAGTGGATGCCCTGATGAAGTTGGACCTGTCAGCCGGAGTCGATGTTGAGATAAAACTGGACTAAAGGAATAAAGAAGATGCACAGAGGGCTAATAGGTAGGAAACTAGGGATGTCGAGCCTGTTTTCCCCTGAGGGACAACAGGTACCGGTCACAGTCCTGGAGATCGGGCCGTGTGTCGTGACCCAAATCAAGACGCAGGTGACGGACGGATACAATGCCCTGCAGGTCGGTTTCCTGCCAAAGAAGACCAACCGGGTCAACAAGCCCATGCAAGGGCATTTTAAGAAGAGCGGCGGACAAGCATATGCTTTTGTGAGAGAAATCGCAGTGGATGACCCATCGGGGTACACCCTGGGTCAGGCCCTGAGCGTCGATATGTTCCGAGTCGGTGAGCTTGTTGATATAAGTGGCCTTTCTAAGGGGAGAGGCTTTGCCGGCGTTATAAAACGCTGGGGATTTCGCGGAGGCAAAGGGTCCCATGGGTCTATGTTTCATCGTGCACCGGGCTCCATTGGTGCTTCTGCAACCCCTTCCAAGGTCATCAAAGGTCGTAAGCTGCCGGGGCATTATGGGAACCGACGAGTCACCGTGCGAAACTTAGAGGTTGTTGATATCCGCCCTGAAGAAAATCTTTTGATTGTAAAAGGGGCTGTGCCAGGATGCAGGTCTGGCCTAGTTGAGGTACGAAAACCAAAATTTTCGGGGCAAACTTCATAAGGTGGGAACAACGTTTATGGCTGTTCAAGATGTCTATAACATGGATGGTGAAAAGGTTTCTGAAATAGACCTGGCAGACGAAATTTTCAATGTTCCGATCAAGCAGCACGTCTTGCATGAGGTGGTCACCATGCAGATGGTGAACAGGCGTGCCGGAACAGCTGCAGCCAAGGGGCGTTCTGAAGTGCGTGGTGGCGGGCAAAAACCTTACCGTCAGAAAGGCACCGGTCGTGCCCGAGCAGGATCTCGCAGATCCCCTCTGTGGCGCGGTGGGGGTGTCGTGTTTGGTCCAAAGCCGCGCAATTATGCCTATAAAGTCCCGAAAAAGGTTCGCAGGCAGGCCTTAAGAATGGCTCTGACGAGCAAACGCCAAAATAAGACATTGATTGTTGTTGATAGCCTGGATTTTGAAACCATCAAGACAAAGCACTTCGTGGAGGTTATGGCAGCGCTAAAGGCCAGGGAGGCATTGATCATAATAGACCGGAAGCTTGAGAACCTTGAGCTTTCCTCAAGGAATGTGCCCCATGTGAAGGTGCTGCGTAGCGAAGGCTTGAATGTCTATGATATTCTCAAGTTTAAACACCTTATTTTGCTTGAGCCTTCTGTGAAGCAGTTGGCGGCGAGATTGCTCCCATGAATCCATACGATATTATAAAAAAGCCCGTTGTGACTGAAAAAGGGACCATCCAAAAAGAGGCGAACAATCAGTTCACCTTTGAGGTGGACCGCAAGGCCAACAGAGTGGAGATCAGGCATGCGGTAGAGAAGGTCTTCAATGTTCGGGTGGTCAAAGTTCGGACCATGCAAATGAGAGGCAAGGTCAAGCGTCTAGGACGGACGCTGGGCAAACGCCACGACTGGAAAAAGGCGATCGTGACCCTGGCCAAAGGTGAACATATTGAATTCTTTGAAGGGGTATAATTTCAATTGATGATTGACGATTGAAAATTGAAGATTGTTTTTCCGTCGCAGGCAGATCAATCGACAATCATCCATCGATAATCCAAACGACCAATGATTAACAGGTAACAGACATGGCACTTAGAAACGTAAAACCCACTTCTCCGGGACGGCGATTTCAGACGTATGATACGTTCGAGGAAATCACAAGGTCTCACCCTGAAAAAAGCTTGGTGCGGACGCTGAAGAAGAGCGGAGGTCGCAATAACAACGGCCGTATGACCTGTCGCCACCGTGGTGGCGGACACAAGCGACGATACCGCATCATTGATTTCAAGCGTGACAAACCTGAGGTTCCGGCAAGAGTGGCATCTATAGAATACGACCCCAATCGATCAGCGCGCATTGCTCTGCTTCACTATGCAGATGGGGAAAAACGCTATATTGTGGCCCCTCACAAGCTTTCGGTCGGCGATACAGTAATTACGAGCCCCACCGCCGATATTAAGCCTGGCAATGCCTTGCCGCTTCGCAATATACCGCTGGGCACCCAGATCCACAACATTGAGATGCAGCCGGGCAAGGGGGCGCAGCTGGTGCGCAGTGCGGGGAGCTATGCGCAACTTGTGGCCAAAGAGGGACGGTATGCTCAAGTCAAGCTACCGTCGGGCGAGGTCCGCATGATTCTGATCGATTGCAAGGCCACAGTTGGCCAGGCAGGAAACCTGGAACATCAAAACATTGCGCTTGGCAAGGCGGGTCGGAAACGTTGGCTGGGCCGTCGGCCAAGAGTACGAGGTGTTGCCATGAATCCTGTAGACCATCCAATGGGGGGTGGTGAGGGAAAGGCGTCTGGAGGACGGCATCCATGCTCCCCTTGGGGTGTGCCTACCAAAGGGTATAGAACACGAAAAAAGAATAAAGTTAGTAACTGTTACATCGTAAAGCGTAGAAAATAATGTACAACGACTAAAGGGTTAAATAGGTGAGGATATGCCGCGTTCGTTAAGAAAAGGTCCTTACATTGATCCAAAATTGCTCAAAAAGGTGCTTATGGCTCAGGAGAGCCGGAGCCGGAAGGTCATCAAGACTTGGTCTAGGCGATCCACCATCATCCCTGAGTTGGTCGGCTTGACGCTGGCCGTGCATAATGGGAAAAAGTTTATTCCCATTTTTATATCAGAAGATATGGTAGGCCACAAATTAGGGGAGTTTGCACCAACCAGGACCTTTTACGGACACGCTGGTGATAAGAAGACCCGTTTGAAAGGGAAGACGAAATAAAATAGGCTGTTGCCCGAATGATTGCGCGATCAGCGTTCTAGGACTCCGTTATGGGGCCTCTTTTTTTGTGTGCAACGGCCGCTTGCAAAGGGCTGGTATATGGAAGTGAAGGCAATAGCAAGATATGTGCGCATTTCTCCCACAAAGGTTCGAAAAGTGGCAAGCGCGGTAAAGGGCAAGCCTGTAGAGGATGCGCTGAATGTTTTAGGTTTTATGCCGCAGCGCTCGGCGAAGGTGTTAGGAAAGATCATACGTTCAGCAGTCGCTAATGCTGACCAGAAGCCTGAGATTGATGTGGACAGCTTGTCCATTGCAAATGTTGTTGTGAACCAGGGACCGAGCTTAAAGCGTTTTAGGCCAAGGGCCATGGGACGGGCGACTAGGATTCTGAAACGTACCAGTCATATTACGGTCATCTTGGCAGAATAGTACACAAAAGGAGGTCGGTTTGGGACAGAAGGTAAATCCGATTGGCTTTAGGTTGGGGGTTATCAAGTCGTGGGATTCCCGGTGGTTCGCCAGCAAGGATTATGCCACGTTTATCGTCGATGACTATAAGATTCGTGAGTTTTTGAAGAAGAAGCTGTATCATGCCGGTATATCGAAGATCGAGATTGAAAGGTGGGCCAATCGGATTAGATTACGAATACATGCTGCCCGTCCAGGTATTGTGATTGGGAAAAAGGGAGCGGAGATCGAACAACTCAAAAAGGAACTGGAAAAGTTGGTCTCGCAGAAGATGGTGATTGATATCCAAGAGGTGAGGAAACCCGAGGTAAATGCCCAGCTTGTGGCCGAAAACGTGGCCACGCAAATTGAAAGGCGAGTTGCCTTTCGCCGGGCCATGAAAAGAGGTGTGTCGTCAGCGATGAGGTTTGGTGCCAAGGGCGTCAAGCTGTGCTGTTCGGGTCGTTTGGGAGGGGCAGAAATGGCCAGAAGCGAATGGTACAGGGAGGGGAGAATACCACTTCACACCTTAAGGGCGGATATTGATTACGGGTTTGCTCAGGCCCGCACCACATACGGGATCATCGGGGTAAAGGCGTGGATATTCAACGGTGAAATTCTTGAAAAAGACAAAACTGACGCCATTTAGGAGAATCCGATCATGCTAAGTCCTAAGAAGATCAAATATCGCAAACAACAGAAGGGCAGGATGAAAGGAAAGGCTTATCGAGGATCGACTTTAAATTTTGGTGAGTTCGGACTCCAGGCGACCGAGTGCGGGCACATGACAGCCCAACAGATTGAAGCGGGTCGTATTGCGATGACGCGTCACGTAAGGCGAGGTGGAAAAATCTGGATCCGGGTTTTTCCTGATAAACCGATTACAAAGAAACCTGCTGAGACCAGGATGGGGAAGGGGAAGGGCTCCCCGGAAGGCTGGGTGGCCGTGGTCAGGCCTGGCAAGATACTCTATGAGATGGAAGGGGTCTCCCGTGAGCTGGCAACAGAAGCCCTCCGGCTAGCTTCGCATAAACTTCCGTTCAAAACGCGCTTGGTGATACGAGGTGAACATCTATGAAAGCAAGTGAGTTGTGGGAGCTAAGTGTCCAGGAACTGGAACAGAAATTGGCAGATCTGACCCAAGAGTTCTTCAACCTAAGATTCCAGCATGCTACGGACCAGCTGGAAAATCCAATGAGGTTGACGCAAACCAAGCGGGACATTGCGCGCACTAAGACCATTATGAGGGAGCGACAAATAGCATCAAGCCGTGAATCGTGAAGCGAATAGCGAATAACTGATAACAGATAATAAACTCAGGGGTTTTGATAAAGCATGAAACATAGGGGACTGAAAAAAAAGCAGATTGGCACGGTCGTTAGCCATAAGATGGACAAGACGGTTGTGGTGTCCATAGAGAGGATCGTAAAACATCCTGTATACAAAAAATATGTAAGGCGCGGTGGCAAGTGTGTGGCCCATGATGCACAAAACATATGCCGGGTGGGCGACAAAGTGATGATTGTAGAAAGCAGGCCTCTGAGTAAGACCAAGCGGTGGCGGGTGCGTGAGGTTTTGGAGAAAGCTGTGTGAGAGGGGTATTACATCATGATACAGACGGAGAGCATGCTACACGTGGCCGACAACTCAGGCGCCAAAAAGTTGTACTGTATCAGGGTGCTTGGCGGATCCCGGCGGCGGTATGCAAGAATCGGGGATATCATTATCGTGGCAGTCAAGGAGGCCATACCTAACGCCAAGGTCAAGAAGGGGGATGTGATGCGGGCGGTCGTGGTCAGGACAAAGAAGGAATTACGCAGACCTGATGGCTCCTACATAAAGTTTGACGACAATTCCGCAGTCCTGATCAATCAGCAGAGAGAGCCGATTGGTACCCGCATTTTTGGTCCTGTGGCCAGAGAACTCCGGGCTAAAAAGTTTATGAAGATCATTTCATTGGCCCCGGAAGTTTTGTAGCCTCACCCAAGCTCAGGAAGAGGGGAGTTATGTCAACTGTTAGGTGCCGGATCAAGAAGGACGACAAAGTTAGGATCATTGCTGGCAAGGAAAAGGGGAAGATTGGCAAGGTCCTGAAGGTCATACGGGATAAGGAGCGTGTCATCATTGAAAACGTCAATTTTGTCAAACGCCACTCTAAACCCCGCGGTCAAACGCGACAAGGGGGGATTATAGAAAAAGAGGCTCCGATCCATTGGTCCAACGTGATGTTGATGTGTAACAAATGTATAAACCCTGTGCGCATCAAGATGCAGAGCCTTGAGGACGGCAGAATGGTCAGGGTGTGCAGGAAGTGCGGGGAAATTATTGATACATAGTTTGTGAGAATGTGAGATCCTTATTGTGAATCGAAAATCGGATTATGAATAAACGAGTTCTTAACGGATATTAGAAAAGGTAGTCATGTCGCATTTAAAAACGCCGTACAACGATGAGATCGTCTCTGGACTGAGGGAACAGTTTGGGTACAAGAATGTCATGCAGGTCCCGAAACTGACCAAGGTGGTGTTGAATATGGGGCTGGGCGAGGCAATCCAGAACATCAAGGTCCTTGATTCAGCGGTTCAGGAACTGGCGTTGATTGCCGGCCAAAAACCTGTTGTCACGCGTGCCAGAAAGTCCATTGCCTCTTTCAAGCTCCGGGCAGGGATGCCTATAGGGTGTAAGGTAACACTTCGAGGGGCGCGGATGTATGATTTCTTTATGAGGCTGGTGAACATAGCCCTGCCGAGGGTTCGTGACTTTCGAGGAGTTTCCACAAAGGGCTTTGATGGTCGGGGCAACTATTCCCTAGGGATTAAGGAGCATATTATATTTCCAGAGATTGATTACGACAAGATTGACAAGATCAAAGGACTGAATGTGACTATTGTAACCAGTGCCCGAACTGATGAGGAAGGGAGGGCATTGCTTCAGTTGATGGGAATGCCTTTCAGGAACTGAAAAAGGGGGCGTGTTTGGCAAAAAAATCTTTAATGGTGAAGGCAAAACGGACACCTCAGTTTAAAACGCGGGCATATTCAAGATGCCCTATTTGTGGTCGGCCAAGGGCATTTATGAGAAAATTTGGCATCTGCCGAATCTGTTTCAGAAACCTAGCCCTCAAAGGGGAGCTTCCTGGAGTCGTCAAGTCGAGTTGGTAATTCGTGCGACCTTTAGGTCGTCTATCACGGCTTACGATCGCATACATGTTTGCTCAAGGGCGTTTTTTTGTAATATTGGTTCCTTAGTGGTCGATTTCTACCCATTTTGCTGGCCAGTGACCACCGAATAATGACCATGGGAGGAGTAACGCAATGTCGATAACAGATCCATTGGCTGATATGCTGACACGTGTCAGAAATGCCAATATGGCCAAACACCGCAAGGTGGATATTCCCGCCTCAAAAATGAAAGTCAGTGTGGCAAAAATCCTGAAGGACGAAGGCTATATCAAAAATTATAAGCTCATTAAGGATCGAAAATACGGGATTCTAAGAGTCTATCTGAAATATGATGATCTTAACCAGGGCGTCATTACCGGCCTCAAGCGCGTGAGCAAACCGGGTAGACGCCTTTATGTGAAAAAAAAGGAGATTCCCCGCGTCCTAAATGGCATGGGGGTTGCCGTTCTGTCGACATCCAAGGGAATCCTTACGGATCGCGAGGCAAGAAAACTTAATATTGGCGGTGAGCTCCTTTGCAATATCTGGTAAGCACGCAGACTGCTGGTCTGGCTGGGGAAAGCTGAAACGGGGGTATTAATCATGTCTCGAGTAGGAAGGCGACCCATTCCTATACCCGATCGTGTCAAGGTGACTTATGATAACAGGCGGCTCAGCGTGAAGGGGCCAAAAGGGGAGTTGTCTGGCCTCATACACCCTGATGTCGACCTGAGCGTGAAGGATGGTTTCATTCACGTTATAGCGCCTGGCAAGGTAAAGCAGGTCAGGGCGATTCAAGGGCTTACACGGGCACTAGTCGCTAATATGATAACAGGCGTTACACAAGGATTCGAGCGTGTGCTTGAAGTTATTGGTGTGGGTTATCGCGTTGATCTAAAATCAAACGTCTTGACCTTAGCCCTAGGATATTCCCATCCTGTGATCTACAGGCTTCCAGACGGCATATCGGCCTCTGTTGACAAGAACAGAATCATCTTGTCTGGGATTGATAAACAACTCTTGGGGGCTACTGCGGCTAACATTAGAAGATTCAGGCGCCCAGAACCATATAAAGGCAAGGGGATCAAATATGCCGAGGAGCAGATACGGCGCAAGGTAGGAAAATCAGCGGCCAAGTAAGATTCGTTATTCGGAAATGGTGATTCATTTTAGCATAAAGGTAGCACCTGACGACTTGGAAACATGCATTTCGTATTTGGTTTACGATGTCCGATTTACAAAGACTGAGATCTGAACGCATACAAGGAAAATAGCGATGGGTGGTTTGACCTCGAAAAAAAAGGCACATTTAAGAAGAAAAAAATGTGTCCGAAAGAAGATATATGGAACCCAGGAGCGCCCGAGGTTAACTGTTTTCAGGAGCGCACGGCATATCTATGCCCAGGTTGTGGTAGATGAAATCGGTCATACCGTGGCCTCAGCCTCTACGCTTGACAAGGAGGCGCGGGAGCATCCAAAGTTTGAGAGTAAAGTGGAAGCATCAAGTTTTGTGGGAAAGCTTGTGGCGCAAAGGGCTATTGAAAAAGGCATTGCCAAGGTAGTGTTTGACCGCAATGGCTTTTCGTACCATGGCCGTGTTCAGGCGGTTGCCGAGGGGGCACGCCAAGGGGGCCTCGATTTTTAGTAAGGAGGAAGACTGTTGATTAGCGGAGAGATAGAAGAGGTCCAGCTCATAGAAAAAGTGGTTCATATAAGCCGTACGGCCAAAGTGGTCAAGGGCGGCCGGCGTTTTAGCTTTAGTGCTATGGTTGTCGTTGGCGACGGCAGTGGTAAGGTGGGAAGCGGCTTGGGGAAGGCCAATGAAGTTCCCGAGGCTATTCGCAAGGGGGTTGAACGTGCCAAGAAGAACATGATCCAAGTCCCTTTAGATAACCAGACCATTCCGTATCAGGTTATCGGCAAATACGGCGCTGGCTTGGTCTTGCTTAAACCAGCTGCTGAAGGGACCGGCGTGATTGCTGGCGGTGCGGTCCGGGCAGTACTGGAGGCCGCGGGTGTACACAACATCTTGACCAAATGCTTGGGATCTCGCAACCCCCATAATGTGGTAAAGGCCACCCTCAAGGGCTTGAGTCAGCTGCGCAGCCGGGAGATGATTGCGGCCAAGCGCGGCAAGCAGCCGGCCGAGATATAGTGTAACAACTATTTCCTTGTTCTGCCATAGACGGATTCGTTGCCCGTAGGGGGTTGTATTAAGCTAGATCACGGACCACTGACCAACCGAGGAAAATATTAAATGCCTAAAACACTTAGGATAACGTTAAGAAAGAGTATAATAGGGCGACCAGAGAAACATCGAAGGGTCCTCCAAGGCTTGGGATTAAGAAAATTGAACAGGACGATTGTCTTGAAAGACACGCCTGTTGTTCGGGGAATGATCCGAAAGGTCTCCCATCTATTGGAAGTTGAGGAGAAGGCCAATGAAACTCCATGAGCTATCCCCTCCGAGGGGGGCGCGCAAGGCCGTCAAACGCCTTGGCCGTGGGCCGGGCTCAGGGCACGGCAAGACCTCAGGTAGAGGAACTAAGGGGCAAAAGGCCCGCTCTGGCGGCAATATAAGACCAGGATATGAAGGAGGACAGATGCCCCTGCAGCGCCGCCTGCCCAAACGAGGATTCACCAATATCTTTAAAAAGCAATTTGCGATTATCAACATACGTGATCTTGGACGTTTTCAAAAGGGTTCGGTGGTGGATAAGGCCGCGCTGGCGGCTGCCGGTCTGCTGAAACGAGAGTCAGATGCTGTGAAGCTTTTGGGCCAGGGTACAATTGACTATCCGCTGGTGCTGAAGATAAACCGGTGCAGCGGGGCAGCACGGGACAAGGTTGAGGCCGTTGGAGGACGAGTGGAGATCATTTAACTAATGTTTGTTTCTCAATGATCCATCTGTAAGGAGAGCTGGTTAACTTCTATGGTAGGCGGGTTTCAAAATATCTTTAAGATTCCCGAGCTAAAAAAGCGCATTCTATGTACTTTCGGTCTGTTGATGGTTTATCGCATCGGATGTGCTATACCGACACCCGGGATCGACGCAGATGCCCTTGCCACGTTTTTTGCCCGTGCCCGGGGAACGCTATTGGGGCTATTTGACATGTTTTCGGGTGGTGCCCTTGAACGGCTTTCGGTGTTTGCCTTGGGGATCATGCCCTACATAAGCGCCTCGATCATATTGCAGTTGCTAACGGTGGCCATTCCCCATCTGGACAGGCTATCCAAGGAAGGGGAGTCCGGACGGAAAAAGATTACCCAGTATACGCGTTACGGCACAGTTATTCTGAGTATCATCCAGGGATTTGGAATCAGCATCGGGCTTGAGAGTATGAGTGCACCGGGTGGCGCACCGGTTGTAGCCCATCCTGGCTGGGATTTTCGATTTATGACAGTGCTTACCCTGACTGCGGGCACGGCCTTTATCATGTGGCTCGGTGAGCAGATCACAGAGCGGGGGATCGGCAACGGGATATCCCTTATTATTTTTGCAGGTATTGTAGCACGTATGCCGAGTGCTGTTGCCAATACCTTTCGCTTGATGAGGACTGGTGAGATGGGGGTTTTTCTGGTGCTGATGTTGGTCGTGCTGATGGTCGTTGTTGTCGGGGTCATTATCTTTGTGGAGCGGGGGCAGCGGCGGATTCCAGTCCAATATGCCAAACGGATTGTTGGCCGGAAGATGTACGGCGGCCAGAGTACCCATCTCCCCCTTAGGATTAATACATCGGGCGTTATTCCGCCTATTTTTGCGTCATCCATCATTATGTTTCCAGCCACGGTGGCCAATTTCATAAAAGTCCCGTGGATGCAGAGCATTGCTCAGGCCATGACACCCGGCGGCATTGTGTACAACCTTGTGTTTGTCGGCTTCATCATTTTCTTTTGTTATTTTTATACTGCTGTTACCTTCAACCCAGCTGATGTGGCCGACAATATGAAAAAGTACGGCGGCTATATCCCCGGTATCAGGCCTGGCAAGCGCACAGCTGACTATATTGACCGGGTGCTAACACGCATAACCTTTGGCGGGGCTATCTACGTGTCGGCGGTTTGTGTCCTGCCGACTATATTAATCGCCAAGTTTAATGTCCCTTTTTATTTTGGAGGGACTGCCCTTTTGATCGTGGTGGGCGTAGCCATAGACACCATCAGTCAAATGGAGACCCACATGCTGGCTCGACACTATGAGGGTTTCATAAAGAAAGGGGGGGCCATCAGAGGCCGGTATTGACATGGTCATCTTGAAGTCTCCCAGTGAGATCGAAAAGATGCGCCAGAGCAATGTCATAGTTGCAGAAATCCTTGAGATTCTACGACGAAAAGTCCAACCTGGCGTCGATACACTGACACTAAACAATATTGCCGAGAAATTAGCCCTTGCAAGAAACGCCAGACCGGCTTTTAAGGGGTACCGAGGTTTTCCGTATAGTTTGTGTGCCTCAGTTAATCAGCAAGTTGTCCACGGTTTTCCGTCCAGACATCCCCTCAAGGAAGGGGATATACTGAGTATGGATTTTGGTATTTTCCATGATGGTTATTACGGCGATGCGGCCGTTACCGTGCCCGTGGGCAAGGTATCGGAGCTGGCGCGGCACTTGATACAAATTACCAGGGAAGCCCTCTTTTTAGGTATTGAGCAGGCTGTGCCGGGTAACCGCTTATCTGATATTTCCCATGCGATTCAGAGCCATGTAGAAGCAGCGGGATTATCGGTTGTTAGGAAATTTGTAGGACATGGTATAGGAAAGGCCTTGCATGAAGATCCCCAGATCCCTAACTACGGTAAACCGGGTATGGGAATTCGCCTGAAACCAGGCATGGTCCTTGCCATTGAGCCGATGGTTAATGCTGGCGGCTATGAGGTAAAAACCTTACAGGACGGATGGACAACAGTCACAGAAGATGGAAGTTTGTCGGCCCATTTTGAGCACACTGTTGCAATTACAGAAGATGGGCCGGTCATTTTGAGTACCACAGATGGGGAGTCCGTAAATGCCCAAAGAGGAACCAACCCCGTATGATTTGACGCGGCATAGCCCATTATCGGTCCAAGTGGCGGAAATCGTGAATCGTATTTCGGAAGACGATTCACGAATGACGAATTAGCGCAAGGTTGCGCCTGACGGCTTGACACAAAGTGAAGCCTACGCCAAAAAATGCACCTTGTGTCCGAATAATGAAAATGGAGGGAAGATGAAAGTCAGGGCATCAGTTAAGAAAATGTGCAACAAGTGCAAGATTATTCGTCGCAAGGGGACTGTTAGGGTCATTTGCGAGAACAAAAGGCACAAGCAAAGACAGGGCTGAGATCGTTATTCGAAAATTGAAAATCGTTATTCGTGGATTGGATGACTAATGCGGAATAACGAAAACGAAGGAGGGAAGAAGATTGGCACGCATAGCAGGTGTTGATTTGCCAAAGAATAAAAGGGCTGAGATAGGTCTGACCTATATCTATGGGATTGGGCGCAGCACATCGAGGAAGATATTACAGGCAGCTGGTATTGATTTTAACACAAAGACGGATCAGTTGGGAGAAGACCAGATTACCGCCATCCGTAAAATCATTGATAACGAATACAAAGTTGAAGGGGAGCTTCGCGCGGAAGTTTCCATGAACATAAAGCGATTGATGGAACTGGGATGCTACCGTGGTCTTAGGCACCGCAAATCGCTTCCGGTTCGAGGGCAGCGAACCAGCACCAACGCCAGGACCCGAAAGGGGCCACGTCGGACCGTTGCAGGGAAGAGAAAGAGATAGGAGGCATATACATACATCATGGCAAAACCTTCTAAAACTAGAAAAAAGAAAGAAAAGAAAAACATCTTGAACGGGATAGCCCATATCCAGTCTACTTTTAATAATACGATCGTGACGATTACCGATCCCACGGGCAACGTGGTGGCATGGTCCAGTGCGGGGACGCAGGGTTTTAAGGGTTCTCGGAAAAGCACCCCTTTTGCCGCTCAGCTGGCTGCGGAAGATGCGGCCAAGAAGGCTATGGAACACGGGATGAGAAACGTTGAGGTGTACGTGAAGGGTCCAGGTGCTGGCCGTGAGGCGGCCTTGCGGGCCTTGCAGGCCGCAGGGTTTAATGTTGTTTTAATCAAAGATGTGACTCCCATTCCGCATAATGGCTGTCGCCCGCCCAAGCGGCGTAGGGTGTGAAAGGAGGAGAATCTTGGCCCGATATATCGATTCAGCATGCAGGCTATGTCGGCGTGAAAACCTGAAGATGTTTCTAAAAGGAGATCGATGTTATTCTGACAAATGTGCCTTTGATCGTAGAGGCTATCCTCCAGGTCAGCATGGACAGCGTCGGCGAAAGTTTTCCGATTACGGGATTCAGCTTCGGGAAAAGCAGAAAGTCAAACGCATGTATGGCTTGTTGGAACGCCAGTTTCGGGGTTTGTTCGAAAAAGCAGAGCGGGCACGGGGCATAACCGGCACGAACCTGTTGATTCTTCTGGAACGGCGTCTGGACAATGTGGTCTATCGCTTGGGATTTGCCAATTCCCGAGCGCAGGCCAGGCAGTTGGTACGCCATAATCACTTCATCGTCAATGGTCGAAAACTGAATATTCCATCTTACCTAGTGAAGGTAGGTGATGTCATAGAGGTGCGGGAAAAGAGTCGAAAGGTCGCAGTCATTTCCGATGCTATGGATGCTGTGGTTCGACGCGGTATTCCAGCATGGATTGAACGTTCAAAGGAAGATTTCAGAGGAACGGTCAAGGCCTATCCTACCCGGGAAGAACTAACGATGCCGGTTCAGGAGCAATTGATCGTAGAACTCTATTCTAAATAAGTGAGCCTATGGCACAGAAAGTCAGTTTAAATTCCCACTGAAATATAAAGCAAAGCAAACTTGGAGACTGAACCATGTCGTCAAATGAACTCATGTATATGAACTGGCGCCAGCTTATCAAGCCCAAGCGTATTGAGGTCAGTGCCAGCACGCCATTCTACGCAAAGTTTGTCTGTGAGCCCTTGGAACGGGGTTTTGGCACGACCATCGGCAATTCGCTCCGGAGAATTCTTCTTTCGTCACTGTACGGAGCCGCCATTGTCTCAGTCAAGATAGATAACGTGATGCACGAGTTTTCCGCTATACCGGGCGTGCTTGAGGATGTGTCTGAGATTATACTGAACCTCAAGGAAGTGCGCCTGCGAATGTCTGACCCTGGGCCGGCGGCGCTCCGCATCGAGGCTGCTGGAGAATATAACGTTAAGGCCGGGGATATCATCCATGACGGTGGGGTTGAGATACTAAACCCAGAGCATCATATAGCAACGCTGTCAAAGGATGCAAAGCTAAATATGACAATGAGGGCTGAGGTGGGCAAGGGTTATGTGTCGGCCGAGGCGAACAAAGGGGAAAACGATCCCATTGGCACGATACCCATAGATGCTGTATTCTCACCGATCAAGAAGATCAACTATGTGGTCGGGAATGCGCGGGTTGGTCAAAAGACCGATTATGATAAACTCACGCTTGAGGTATGGACCGATGGTAGTGTTGTACCAGAAGACGCTGTGGCATATGCTGCAAAGATACTTAAAGAACAGATGAGCATCTTTATCAATTTTGATGAGGACGCAGAGCCTGAGCCTGAACCTGAAGCACAGGAAAAGGAAGAAAAGCCGCTCAATGAAAACCTTTATCGGAGTGTTGAGGAACTGGAACTCTCGGTTCGTTCTGCCAACTGCCTAAAGAATGCCAACATCCGGTACATCGGGGAATTGGTTCAGAAGACCGAGGCTGAGATGCTCAAGACGAAGAACTTTGGTCGGAAATCATTGAATGAAATTAAGGAAGTTCTGGCCGAAATGGGATTGACACTTGGTATGAAGCTGGAGGGCTTTGTTTTACCCGAGGAACAGGTTGAGGAAGAGGAAAAGAGCGACACATGAGACACCAAAAAGCGGGAAAAAAGTTGAACCGCACCGCGAGTCACCGAAGTGCCATGTTTCGTAACATGGTGACGTCCCTTTTTAAACACGGGCAGGTACGGACAACAGATGCCAAGGCCAAGGAGTTGAGGCGGTGGGCCGACCGGATGGTTACGCTGGCAAAAAGAGGTGATCTGCACGCACGGCGACAGGCGCTGTCGGTGGTCAGGGAAAAGGCTGTGGTACATAAACTCTTTGAACAAGCTGCTGAGCTTTACGGCGGTAGGCCCGGTGGGTACACCCGTATCATTAAGATCGGCAGACGACCAGGGGATGCTGCCCCTATTTCACTGGTACAGCTCGTTGCTCCGTCAGAAAAGAAGGCAGACAAAAAGAAAAAAACCAGGTCGGCGAAAAAGGGAGTCGACAGAGCCAAAAAGGAAGCACCCGTAAAGTCCAAAGAAAAAGAAAAGTCAAAAGAGGCTAAAACTGCGAAAAAGGCAGCACAAAAAGCCGCGCCTGACATAGAGAAAGAGGCCATCTCGGAGCCGGAAGGCGATAAGAGCAGCGAAGAAGCAGAGGCTAGATCCGAAAGTACAGAGGCCCCGGAAACCAAAGCGGATAAGGAGAAAGAATAGACAACGCCTTATAAGCCCTTACCCCCTCTACCCGGTTTCGGGTGCAACAGCAGACTCCACAAAGAGGTTAGCCGTTATCGGCTGCCTCTTTTTTATGGCTCCTCATGAGAATCTGTGCTGACATTGTGGCAGTTGGAGTTTACCGAGGCCATGGATTATAGCCAGAGAGAAGGTCTTTTCACTTCTGTATCCTCGGGCTCTATGGCTGATCGTCTTGG
>QMMN01000049.1 GCA_003647275.1 Deltaproteobacteria bacterium | reverse complement strand
GTGATCTGCCGGGCGCGACAGGTGGTTATTATCATAGCTGGCAAGGAAAAGAGGCCCGTGGTCCAGCAGATGTTCAAAGGTGATGCAGCTCTGCCGATTGTAAAAGTGTTGAGACACCCGGTTAAGAAACGCCTTTTCTTGGACCAGGGGTGTTGATATCTTGTGAAAGGTCCCCGACGGCACAAAGAGAGCATCTCATGGCAATTCCGCAAGACACTTGCTATTGAAGCTCCCTGCAGGGAGACCTTTGCACAGCCCCTTTTCACTTATTTACATGAACTTTTTGACCCATCTACGGGCTTGCTCACTAAATCCTAAAAACTCGGCCCAAGGGCCTCAAACAGTTTAGGATTTGCCCACTGGCGTGGGCCGTTCACTTCGCCCGGATGGGTACCCCAAAAAGTTCATAATGACCGCTCAAAGGGGTTGTGCAAAGGTCTCGCTGCAAGCCCTGTTGAATTATGTCTCTGGTTATAAGCGACTCATCTCAAGTTCCTTAGAAGCGGTTTTAAAACCTTCCTCTCGCTTGTTTGTTCATTTTGAGAAGTTCTACGAGGCAAGCTGCAGGAAATGCGCTCGCTTTTGCAGTTCAAAACACAAATTTCACGATTGGAAAGCTGAGGCATTGTAACCATGGAGAACAAGGTCATAAGTGTTACGGGCGCCCGGCAAAACAACCTCAAGAACCTGAACCTGGAAATCCCCTTAAACCATATCACCGTAGTCACAGGGGTGAGTGGTTCGGGAAAGTCTTCTCTTGCCTTTGATACCCTCTATGCCGAGGGCCAGCGCCGGTATGTGGAAACCTTTTCTCCATATGCGCGGCAGTTTATGGACCGCATGGATCGGCCCGATGTGGATCGCATTGAGGGCATCCCGCCAGCCATCGCCATCGACCGAAAAGACCCGGTGCGCACTTCTCGCTCCACCGTGGGCACCATGACCGAGATCACGGACTACGTAAAATTGCTCTATGCCCGCCTGGGACAACTTCACTGTCGTGGCTGCGGCAAGCCTGTGGTCCCTGAAACCCCGGACCATGTGTGGAAGCGCTTACGGGATTTTCCAGCAGGATCTGAGGTGGTAATCACCTTTCCCTTGACCACCAGGAGGATTCCTGCAGACCAGGTGCGTCGGGAATTGGCCCAGATGGGGTTTGACCGCTTTTTTGCGGACAGCCAGGTCAGGTCCATGGACGGCTGGGACTCAGGCGATCATAAAGGAAGACTCCACATTGTGGCAGACCGGGTCTTGCTTCAGCCTGGGAATCGGAAACGAATCGTGGATTCCCTGGAGCAGGCCTTCCGTTTTGGAGGGGGCAGCCTGGATGTGTGGATCAAGCCCGACCAGCACCTTGCCTTCAGCAACGCCTTGGAATGTGCCGACTGCAAAATCCCGTACAGGGCACCGCTGCCAAACCTTTTTTCTTTTAACAGCCCGGTCGGGGCCTGCGAAAACTGCCGGGGGTTTGGCCGTACCATTGACATGGACCTGGATCTCGTTATCCCTGATCCGACGCTCTCCCTGGAAGAAGGAGCCATTAAGCCATGGGGAGATTGGCAAGATCACCGCATGGAATTTGAGGACCTGATGAGCTTCTGCCGACGCAAGAAAGTGCCCACAGATATTCCATTCCAGCGTCTGACAAAGGCCCAAAAAAAAGCCATTATTGAAGGGACCCCCAGCTATTATGGCATCCGAGGATTTTTCAGGTGGCTTGAATCCAGGACCTACAAAATGCATGTGCGGGTCTTCCTTTCGCGCTACCGGAACTATAAGGTTTGCCCGGATTGCAAAGGCACCCGGTTCAAAGAAGAGGCCCTGCTCTATCGGCTGGGGAGTCTCAACATCGGCCAGCTTTATGCCTTGAGCATTGATGAGGCGAGCAACTTTTTTGAAACGCTTCGTGTGCCCCCCAGGGATGAAGCCAGCCGCCTTGTCCTGGGTGAGGTCCGCAGCCGGCTAAAATACCTTCGGGATGTGGGGCTGGGATATCTCACGCTGGATCGGCAATCCCGTACCCTTTCCGGGGGTGAGGTACAGCGCGTTGCGCTGGCTTCCGCCCTCGGCTCCTCCCTGGTCAACACCCTCTATATCCTGGATGAACCGAGCATCGGTCTTCATCCCCGGGACAACCATCGCCTTATCCGCATCATGAAGGGCCTCAGGGACCTGCAAAACACCCTGGTCGTGGTGGAACACGACCCTGAGATCATCAGTCAAAGTGACTTCATGCTGGACCTGGGACCGAGGGCGGGTGAGCACGGTGGCAAGGTTATGTATTTTGGCCCCACAAGCAGCGTAAACGGCTCCTTGACAGGGCAGTACCTGAAAGGCGAGCGACAGATTCCCATACCGAAGAGGCGACGTAAGCCCAAAGATGAGCAATGGCTCACGATCCAGGGAGCTGCCGAGCACAACCTCAAAGAGATCGATGTCCACATCCCCCTTGGGCTTTTTGTTTGTCTGACCGGGGTATCAGGCTCGGGCAAATCCACCCTGGCCGAAGAGGTTCTCCACAAGGCCGTCAAATGGGCCAAGTGGGACCCCCAGGGCCGACCCGGTCGCCACAGGGCGGCCAAAGGTTTGGAACATATTGTGGATGCGGTGCTGGTGGACCAGAGGCCCATCGGACGGACGCCCAGGGCCAACCTTTTAACCTACACCAGGGCCATGGACCCCATCCGCCGTCTGCTGGCCGACACCCCTGATGCCCGCGCAAGGGGTTTTGGGCCCGGCCATTTCTCCTTTAATGTGGCAGGGGGCCGGTGCGAAACATGCCGGGGGGAAGGATTTGAAAAGGTGGAGATGCAGTTCCTCTCTGATGTGTTTATGACGTGTCCTGACTGCGGTGGAAAGCGCTTTAAAAAAGAACCCCTGGCAATCACCTACAAGGGTCAAAACATACACGATATCCTTTGCATGACGGTTGATCAGGCCCTTGCCTTTTTTGAGGACCAGCCCAAAGTAAAGGCTGCCCTTGAGCCTCTTGCCGATGTCGGTCTCGGTTACATGCGGCTCGGCCAACCCATAAACACCCTCTCAGGGGGAGAGGCCCAGCGTCTCAAGCTTTCTCGATATCTGAAGACCGGTGACGGAAGACCGCGGCTTTTCATTTTTGATGAACCCACCACTGGACTCCATTTTGATGACATAGAAAAACTTCTGGTTGCCCTCCAGAGACTCGTCAACGAAGGCAACACCGTACTGGTGATCGAGCACAACATGGACGTGGTCAAGACGGCAGACTGGGTTATCGATCTAGGTCCTGAGGGCGGGGATGCCGGAGGCCAGGTCGTTGTGGCAGGCTCGCCGGAAGAGGTGGCAAGCCACCGCGAATCTCACACCGGACGGTTCTTGAAGGTGTATCTGACCGGCCGAGGCCGGTTGAAGACCGGCGCAACGTTTCACGGGGAGAGGGGAACTGCTTCACTTCGGCCCCCAATGCCTTTGGCAGGTGCGCCGTTTTCGGGGGTGGAAATGGCTGTGGGCCTACGTTCATCAGTTCCCCTCTCCCCAGGTACAAGCATTTCCGAGCCAGCTGCCACCCCTCAGCGTGCCATCGAAATAAGAGGCGCCAGGGAACACAACCTGAAAAACGTGAGCCTTTCCATCCCCCGCAACCAGCTTGTGGTGCTCACAGGTGTGTCCGGCTCGGGTAAGTCCACCCTCGCTTTTGATATCCTTTTTGCCGAGGGTCAGCGCCGCTATCTGGAAAGCCTTGCCCCGTACGTACGACAATACGTAAGGGTTCTTGAGCGGCCCGAGGTCGACGTGGTGTCAGGGCTTCCACCCACCGTGGCCATCGAGCAGCGTATCAGCCATGCCAGCCGCCGCTCCACAGTGGCAACCCTCACCGAGATCTACCACTTCCTCAGGCTGCTGTATAGCAAGCTCGGCACTCAGCACTGCCCGGGCTGTGGCCGAAAGTTATCAGCCCAGACCCGGGAGGCCGTGGTGGATCAGATTCGGCATCGCTACAGGAGAAAGTCGGCCATGATCCTGGCGCCTAAGGTCGCCGGACGAAAAGGCTTTCATAAGGATGTGCTGGCTCAAGCCCTGCGCAAGGGTTATCGAGAAGCCCGCATTGACGGCACGCTGATGACCCTTAGGGAAAATATGGCCCTGAGCCGATACCAAGAGCATAACATCGAGCTTGTGGTGGGACGGCTTCCAACAAAAGATCTTGACGGGATCGTGGACCGGGCCCTGAAAGAAGGGGGCGAATCCCTTATCGTCATAGATCGCAAAGGAGGCGAAGAAGTCTTTAGTCTGCATGGCATCTGCCCTGCCTGCGGTATGGGCGTACAAGTCCTCGATCCCCGGCTTTTTTCTTTTAACAGCAAGCACGGGGCGTGCCCGGTGTGCGACGGATTGGGTGTGGCAGGAAATCTCGATGAAGATGAACACACGCTCTGTCCTCAATGTAACGGAAGCCGCCTGAAACAGGAGGCCCTGGCCGTGAAAATCAGGGACTATTCCATCTGGGACCTGGTGCAGCAGCCAGCCGGCCAGGTCCATCATATTTTAAAAAGGTTCTCTTTTAGCCAAAAGGAAGCGCCTATAGCGGAACCGGTTCTCTCCGAGGTCCTTATGCGCCTATCCTTGCTCAATCGGCTCGGGTTGTCCTATCTTGCCTTGAGCCGAAGTGGGGATACGCTCTCTGGCGGAGAGGCTCAGCGGGTACGGCTGGCCGCCCAGCTTGGATCGAATCTGACCGGGGCCTGTTATATCCTGGATGAGCCTACAATCGGCTTCCACGCCAGGGACAACCGAATGCTCCTTGACGCCCTCAGGGAGCTTAGGGAGCGAGGCAACTCGATCCTGGTGGTCGAGCATGATGAGGAGACCATCCGGGAGGCCGATTACATCATTGACCTTGGCCCGGGAGCTGGCCAGGAAGGGGGGCAGGTTGTCGCCTGTGGTAAGCTGGCCGACCTAAAGAAGGTTCCCTCATCAATCACAGGTGCCTGCTTTGACGGGCACCCCCACCGAATCACTTCTCGACTCAGGCCCTATAAGAAGCGCCCATTGCTCAAGGTTCTGGGTGCTGCCGAGCACAATCTAAAAGGGATCAGTGTCGATTTCCCGCTAGGGACACTGATCTGTGTCACCGGGGTCTCGGGCTCTGGCAAGTCGACCCTCCTCAAAGAAACGCTGTATAAGGGGGTGCGTAACCTGTTGCTGAAACAGCAGCGTGACGCCGGTCGCTGCAAAGGGATCGAGGGATGGGAGGTGCTCGATCGTGTGCTTGAGGTGGATCACAGCCCGATCGGCCGTACTCCCCGGTCGGTGCCTGCCTCGTACGTGGGATTCTTGTCAGACATACGAAAACTCTTTGCCTTGACGCCGGATAGCCGGGCACGAGGATACAAGCCCGGACGTTTTTCATTCAATGTGGCCGGAGGCCGATGCGAGGCCTGCAAGGGGCACGGCTCCCTGAAGGTGGCCATGAGTTTTCTTCCGGATGTTTATATCCACTGTGAGGTCTGCGAGGGCCGGCGATTTAATCAGGAAACCCTGGATGTCACCTACAAGGGGAAAAATATCTCAGAAGTCCTAGATCTCACTTTTGATGAGGCAACAAGCTTCTTTGCTGCCGTCCCGTCTATTCGCCGTGCCGTCCAGGTGGTCTGTGACATTGGCCTCGGTTATCTGCGTCTGGGACAACCCAGCCCTACGCTTTCCGGCGGCGAGGCCCAGCGCATCAAGCTGGCCCAGGAACTGGCCAAACCCTCACGGGGCCGCACGCTTTACGTTCTGGATGAGCCTACCACAGGGTTGCACCTGGCCGATGTCTCCAAACTCGTTGGGGTGTTGCAGGCATTAATAGACCAGGGAAACACCGTGGTTGTGATTGAACACAATATGGAGATCATCAAGGAGGCCGACTACATCATTGATCTTGGCCCCGAAGGGGGTAATCAGGGGGGGCGAGTGATGGCAACAGGATCGCCCGTAGAACTCCTATCCAACCCAAACAGGTCTTACACGGCCCAGTATCTCAAGAGATACCTTAAAGGGAGCTGATTATTATTGCCCCCTTTCTGCGGCGCTTTGGAAAAGATTTTCAATGGGATGAAAAAAACAATGGTGTAAGGTTGGGCACTCACTTTCCCAGTGGGATCTCTCAGGGGACCACGATCAGCTTGAGTTAAGTTCTTACCTCTATCTCGCCAATGTTTGAAAAATTCTGGATAATCCTCATTGGATTGTTTCACAGGCATATTTTTCCCATGATCGATGTTTTTCTTTAGCTTATTCATCAATGATCCGATTAGAGTTTTAAAGGGGTTTGGGCTATTTTGGAAAAAACGGCATGATGTATGCATAACAACGGTAAGTAACGGGCACCCAGAATAACAGGGGGAGAGGAGGCGAAAAAATGTTACAAGAGGACTTGAATTTCATCCAAATTGTATCAATCGTTACTTCCCGGTTTGGATGCACGATAGACAGCATTGACATCGAGGGGAGGACCGTCTCGATTACCTGCCCTGGCGGCAAAGAGCAGGAAATCGAGTGTGCCATGGCTATAGGGGACATTATCGAAGGTAGAGAGAACGCCAAGGACTTATGGGCCTTTTCTTAGCATTAGCAGACCTGTCATATACAAGGGATTGAATGGTGAGGTTTGTCTATCGCATTCCTCACATACCCTCTTTTGCCGAATTAACCCTCACGAAGAAATCATATCGCCCTGTACTGACCGTCCGAATAGATATTTACGCTATTTAACCTCAAAACAAGCCGCGAATTCATATTTCCAGCACACTTGCTCCATGTAAAAACAGGTTTTTGTCTGCTGAACAGACCAAGGAAAAGGGTTTTGAAATAGCTCCTAGCCATCCGGTCAAGCTTGACCCCTATGGCTTCCATGATAGGGCTGCCATAAGAAGGAAGTCTCTGGTTTCATAAGACAAAAACGCTGGTTCAAGTTATCGGGAACCATGAAACAAGCCCGTTGTCAGGCGAACCGTCAAAATAGAAGGACCTTTACAGGGGTGCCCTTTTCCAACCCTTCTGAGTTCATGTCGATTCTGATGAGTCCGTCTGCCTTCACCATGGTATGAATCAGGCCGGATTTGCCCAGAATGGGCTCGGCGTAAACCTGGTTTCCTTGATGCACAAGCTTTACGCGCACGTAATCCTCGCGTCCCTGAACCGAGGCCAGATTCCGGCTCAGCACGGCAGCAACCTCCTGGGCCCCGGCTAACCGGTCTTCGGAAACACCACCTATCCTTTCAAGCATGGGGCGAACCATCACGTGGAAAACAACCATGGCCGATGCGACCTGTCCCGGAAGCCCCCAGATCGCCTTTTGCTCGCTCCGGGCCAAAATGGTGGGTTTTCCCGGGCTGATTGAGACACCATGGACCAAAATCTCGGCATCGGGAAGCGCTTGAACCACCTCAACAGTGAAATCGCGCGAGCCCACTGAGCTGCCACCTGAAATCAAGACCATGTCGGCCTCAGCCAAAGCACGCCGACAGAGGCCATTTAGTTCCTCAAAGTTGTCCTTTGCAATGCCAAGATACACGGGGATACCGCCTGATGCCCTGACAAGACCTGTCAGCGTATAAGCATTGACATCGCGCACCTGGGAAAGGCTTGGCGCCTCGCCAATCGGGACAACCTCATCGCCAGAGGAGATGATGGCGATAACGGGTTGTCTGAAAACCGGAATGCGGGCCTGGCCAAGGGCCGCCAAAACGCCCATTTCCTGAGGTCGTATGCGGCTCCCCTTTGAGAGAATCTTTTCTCCCTTCCGGATATCTTCGCCGATCTCTATGACATGCTGTAAGGGGGCAACGCTTTTGAAGACTTCAAGGGTATACTCATCAATGGCCTGGGTGTGTTCCACCATCACCACACTATCTGCCCCATTGGGAAGCATGCCGCCCGTGGCGATTCGAACCGCTTCCCCATCCTTTACCGAAACCGTGGGCACCTGTCCCATCTCGACAGCCCCGACGATTGTGAAAAGGGCCGGCATACTCTCTGATGCGCCAAATGTCGACCGCGCCTGGACCGCATAGCCATCCATGGTCGCACGGGTGAACCCTGGAAGATTGATTTTGGATACGATATCTTGAGATAGAATGCGGCCGACACACTGATCAATGGGGAGGACCTCCTCGCTGACACATGGAAAGGTACGGGTGAGTTCGAGTACAGTTCCCAGAGTCGTCACTTTGAAAAATTCCTTTTCAGTCATAAACCCACAATTCTCCCCCCGTGGTTGTAAACGACCATTCGTCGTTGTTTCACATGTCCGATCAGCGTCATATTCGTTTTCCGGGCCAGGTCAACGGAAAACCGTGTCGCAGCCGAGCCAGAGGCAAGGATAGGGGCTCCCAGTCGCATCACCTTTAAGAGAATCTCTGAGGCGATACGGCCAGTGGTCACAATGAGTTTGTCCTCTGTGGAGATGTTATCCAAGAAACATTGTCCACAAATCATGTCAATCGCATTGTGTCTTCCGATATCTTCTCGGAAGATCAGGATTTTTTCTGGTGTGGCAAGCGAGGCGTTATGGCAGCCCCTGGTCACCTTGTAAAGGGTTGAGCGTTCGTGGAGCTCGGCTGCCAACTGCAAAACCTGCTGCGGTGTCACCCTCAGCCTTGCGGTAACAGTTGTTGCGGCAATGGATTCTACATTTCGTGCAAAATTTGTCCCTTTTCCGCATCCAGATGTGATAGAGCGCTCTATACGTTGGCGCTTGAAGGGGTCGTGAGAGGTTTCAACGTGCACCTTGAGCCTCTCGGGCCCTTCCTCAACTTGAATATCCTTGAGGTGCTTCAGGTCTGTAATGAGCCCGTCAGATTTTAAAAATCCCACGGCTAAGAATTTGGGGTGCTTTCCTGTACAAAGCAGCGTGACGATCTCATGGCCGTTGAGATAGATGGTTAAAGGCATCTCCTGGATAGCTTTCACCCGGGTCTGTCGAAAATGGCCCTCTGAAAACTCGGCAACTTCATATGTGAAAGCGTCTTTCATCGTTAAATCAAGTTCCAGCACCCTTTTGATATTTGTCAGCCGTCAAGGGGGATCTCCTCATGCCAAGTGCACGGTTTTTGGGCAACAGCCTCCTATGATCTGACAAAAGTGCCGCTTTTTCCCCCTGATTTTTTAAGCAGGCAAACATCAGAGATGGTCATACCGCGATCGTACGACTTGCACATGTCGTAGATGGTCAAAGCGGCAATTGCCACGGCTGTCAGGGCTTCCATTTCCACCCCGGTCTGCCCGACCACACGCACAACAGCCTCTATCCGGATACTGTGGGTGTCGGGATGCGGGAAAAAATCGATCTGCACGTGAGTGAGGGAAAGCGGATGACACATGGGAATGAGTCCTGCAGTCTGCTTCGCAGCCATCACACCTGCGATGCGTGCGGTCTCCAGGACATTCCCTTTTTTCACCTTTTGCTCTTTGATCAGCTCAAAGGTCTCGGGCTGCATGGTAATGACTCCCTGGGCCACTGCCTCCCGAGCTGTGGCAGGCTTTTTAGAGACATCGACCATGCGAACCCGCCCTTCTTCATCCATATGGCTGAATGTTGGCATAGGCCTTCTCTCCACATCATTGGGTGAGGTTAGTTGATCGTTGTGGGCAGTCCGCTGAAAAGACCAGAAAAATCAGTCAATTCAAATAAATAGCACCAATGATCATAGCAATTTTCGTTTCACAGCCAAGTAAATGATCACATAGGGATAACGGACCACAGACACGACACAATTGTCAGCAGAGCAAACCGCGCTTGCATCTGCATTGGGGTCTCATACAAAGTGTTCTGTCTTGCGGGTCACCCGTTTCTTGATGGCGTTCAAGGTATCCTCTAACACCGGAATGACATGGTCTCGCAAATCACCGGCCACCACGATAAACATAACATCATCGCCGACTTTAAGCGACCCCTCTCGAATTTCCACTCGTATATCTACAATGCCTGGTCTCTGTCTTTGTTCAGCAAGGATGGCGTCTAAGGCCACGCGATCAACCGTAAGGGTCAGGCCGGAAACGCGTCGTCCGTCACGGGAGGTCCCTCGCACGACGCCGTTGTGGCACAGGATCATGCCGACCTTGGCGTAGTCCGGGTGTGATTTGATCCTGTCAATTAAGGCACGAAGTTCCATATGATTTTCCTTTTCTATAGCAGGTAATTCCAAAAAATCGAATATATGTAAACAGTTAAAAAGTCAATCCAAATTCTTCCCGCCATTCTTTCCGCCATGGGAACAATTAAGCTTTATCTGACATATTTCGCCTTGACAAGGGGAAAAAATCTGAATAGCGTTAATTTTTTAATACTGGATTACTCACTGTAACCGTCCCAAGTGCTGAACTATGATTACCAAGGGAAAAAGAAGAATGGCTTATCCCAGGATCGTTTCTCGGAAAGAAGCCCTTGAGCTCATTTTGGACAGCGTCCATCCCCTGGCAACAATCAAGCTCCCCTTGGAGGGGTCCCTGGGATATATTGCCGCTGAGGATCTTTATGCCCCCACAGATCTTCCCCGGTTTAACCGCTCAGCCATGGACGGGTATGCCATTTGCAGCAAGGACACTGCCAATGCAACAAACAAACGATCCGTCAAGCTGAAAGTTGTGGGCGAAATACATCCAAGCACAGCGGAGTTGATTCCCATAGAAAGTGGACAAGCCGTCCGTATCATGACCGGGGGCCCCATTCCTCCTGGGGCAGACGCGGTGGTGAAAGAGGAGGACGCACGATGCGAGGCTGGAACCCTTGATGTGGCGGGGCTTGTTCCGGCCTCACAGCATGTCTGGGAAAAGGGAAAAGACATAAAAAAGGGAAGCCTGCTCGTTGAACAGGGAAGCCCTGTCACGCCTGCGATCCTTGGCATCTTGGCCAATTTGCAAATCAGAGAAGTGACTGTTACCAGAAGACCTGAAGTGTGCATCCTTGCTGTTGGAAATGAACTGATTGACCTTCATGATAAGCCCACAGGCCACAAAATCGTCGCCAGTAATATCTACATGTTATCGGCCATGATTAAGCAACACGGGGGCAGACTGAGGTTCGCAAAGATCTCCAAGAATGACAAGGGTGCCATTAGGAAAGATATCAAAGAGGGACTCAAAGGCGATATGCTTATTATGACTGGCGGCTCATCAAATGCACACTCTGATCTCACCCGCGCTCTCATGGGGGAGATGGGGGTTGAACTGAGGTTTGCCGGTGTTTCCATGCGCCCCGGGAAAGGCACCACCTTTGGCCTTTATGACAACAAACTCCTTTTCGGCCTTCCCGGGACACCGACGGCAGTCTATGTGGTCTTTTATACGCTGGTGCTACCTGCCCTCCTGAGGCTAATGGGTATGGCAGTGCAGGGACCGTGTTGCATCGAGGCCGTCCTGGAGCAGGATATCAATAAGACGCCTGGAATAGAACATTTGGTTCAAGGGTTTGTCATGGAGGATTCCCATTACCGCGTGCTGCCTCTTGTGGGGCCTGATATCGAGGTATTTCCAGCTATGGCCAGGGCCAATGGCCTGATCATCGTGGGCCCGGATCAAGCCCACTTGAAGCAGGGCCAGACCGTTTCTGTCCAGCTGCTGAGCTCCTGTATCAGCCCTCTTTAGGTGTGCTTAGCCCGAAAGCCGTTAACAAACTGAGCAGACAGTCGATCTTGGCGTAAATGGTGCCGATCTGAGCAACCGCCTGTCTATCGTACAGGCCGATGAATTCAAGGGGTTATCATGCCTCCGATTGTTTCGATTGTGGGAAAGTCAGATGCCGGGAAAACGACCCTTTTAGAAAGGCTCATCCCGGAATTGAGAGCGAGAGGATACCGCATTGGTACGATCAAGCATGATGTGCATGGTTTTGACATCGATCATGAGGGCAAGGATAGCTGGCGCCACAAACAAGCAGGCGCGCATACAGTGGCCATCTCATCCCCCAAGAAGGTGGCCGTTATCAAGGATGTGGTGATAGAAGAGTGCCTTGATTCGCTCGCATCAAAATACTTCCTGGACGTGGATATCATCTTGGCCGAAGGATACAAAAAAGAAGACAAACCCAAGATAGAGGTCTTCCGGAGCCAGGTGCATGAAAAACCCCTCTGTCAGGGAGACGACTACCTTATGGCCCTTGTGTCCGATGCCAGCCTTGACCTTGGGGTACCTCACTTTGAGCTGGACGATATCAAGGGCCTTGCCGACTTTGTGGAAAAGAAGTTCTTGTCAAAATCATCCCGCATCATCCGTTAACATCTTTTCAGATGCAGCGAGGTCTTCTGGCGTATTAATGTTAAAGAAAGAAACAAGGTGGGGATCTGCTAATCTAAGCTGGGCCTCCGGGACCTCTTTGACCTTGACCTTTGGGAAGAACTTCAAAATCTTTGGATCCTGTTTTTTAAGCTGGTGCTCTATTGGCTTGAGGCAACGCTTTGAATAAATGGCGCACAAGGGCTCATGGCCTCCCTGTGCGACCGGTATGATGATATCCCACTTGGGTTCCAGCTCCTCCAGAAGAGCACTGATCAATTCCTTTTTCAAGAAGGGTGTGTCACAGGCCGTAAAAAAGGCATGGGACGCTGAGCTGTGAAACAGCCCTGCATGGATGCCGGTCAGAGAGCTGCGGACTGGAAAAAGATCCGTTACAATCGTCAAGTCCCAGGAGAGATATTGAAGAGGGTCATTCGTGACCAGCAGGACTTCATTGAAAAGCTCCTGAAAGGTATTATAAAGCCGGTCCAGGATCGTCTGGCTCCTCACGGAAAGAAAGGCCTTGTTTTGGCCTCCCATCCGGGTATTCAACCCGCCCGACAGGATGATTCCCGAACAAGGATGATTCACGACATCAAAAAAGCTCCTATTTTATTAGTCCCAAATTATGCGTTAAGACCCCTGTGGGTGAGGAGGGAATCTTCCTCAAAAGCTGTGATAATATTAAGGCCTTTGCTGCCCCTCAGGGCGGAGGGCTTCACATAATTAAAGGTTCTGATCTTATTGAGAAAATAATCAGACTGTGTTGAAGGTGTCAAGAAAAATCAGGGCTGTGATCCTATGCGTTTGCTGAAGAACGAATCTGAAATCTACTTCGTTTCCATCCAGAATTTCTGGATGGGCATGACTTGAGACTCATGTGATCGGGAGATGAAAGCATTTATTTTAAGAAAGAAGAGGGGAAGTCGCGCTGGAAATTGTCCTTGACAAAGTATGCAGGGAGACGTACCTATACTTTTTTTAACGTTTGAACAGGAGATCGACCTTTGAAGAAGAAGGGATTCATCAGGATTAACTCGGAACTGTGCAAGGGATGCGGGCTCTGTATTACAGCGTGTCTCAAGGGGTCGATCAGGATAAGCAACAAGCTCAACATGAAGGGTTACCACCCGGCTGAATATATTGAAAATGAAAAGAGCAAGAACCGCAAATGCACTGGATGCGCCCTGTGTGCGATAACTTGCCCTGACATTGCCATTGAGGTGTTCCGTGACTAAGCAGTTGATGCGGGGGAGCCATGTGATTGGAGAAGCAGCAACGCGAGCAGGGTGCCGCTTTTATGCAGGCTATCCCATCACACCGCAAAACGAGCTTCCCGAATATATGTCTGAACGCTTTGCCAAGCTGGAAGGCGCCACCTTTATTCAGGCCGAAAGCGAGCTGGCCGCCATTAATATGGTCATGGGGGCAAGCATGGCTGGCGTCCGGGCCATGACTTCGTCTTCCAGCCCGGGGATCAGCCTAAAGCAGGAAGGAATTTCTTACATGGCTGGCATGGAACTCCCTGCTGTGGTTGTCAATATCATGCGCGGGGGCCCCGGTCTTGGCAACATTGCTCCCACCCAGCAGGACTATTTTCAGGCCACAAGAGGCGGGGGGCACGGCGGCTATCGAACCATCGTTCTTGCCCCGTACTCGGGACAAGAATTGGTCACCCTGACCATGAAGGCCTTTGACTTGGCTGATGTCTATCGTACACCTGTGATTTTGCTGGGGGATGGTTTAATGGGTCAAATGATGGAGCCTGTGACCTTTCCAGATCCGATTGATCCGGATACGCTGCCACAAAAGGACTGGAGACTGGACGGTGCCAGGGATCGGGACAGTCGCCTTATTGCTTCCTTGCATTTGGATCCGGCTCAGATGGAACAACACAATTGGAAGCTGGCCAGAAAGTATGCGGCCATATGCGAGCGCGAGACCAAGCGTGAATCGTATCTTCTCGATGATGCTGTGCTCGCCGTGGTTGCCTTTGGCACAGCAGCCCGCATTGCCAAGGGTGCTGTTAACCGGGTAAGGAAAGCAGGATTGAGGGCGGGTCTCTTTCGGCCTATCACCTTATGGCCCTTTCCTGAAAAAGAACTTCGGGCGCTGACCCGCACGATCAAGCATGTTCTTGTATTTGAAATGAACTTTGGCCAGATGGTGGAAGATGTGAGGATCAGTGTGGGCGAGCAGGCTACAGTACACTTTCACGGGAGACCCGGCGGAATCATTTCCACACCCCATGAGATCGCAGACGCTATAACCAAGCTTTTTTACAGATATAAACTGGATAACTAACAAAGGAATCCCATGGCCAAACAGGTATTCAAAAGGCCCGATGCCATAAAAGAAAACGTTTTTCACTATTGCCCTGGATGCGGCCACAGTATTATCCATCGACTGGTGGCTGAGGTGATTGACGAACTCGGGATTCGAGACAAGACTGTGGGGGTGCCGCCTGCCGGATGTGCTGTGCTGGCGTACAATTACATTAACGTGGATATGGGAGAGGCTCCCCATGGACGAGCCATTGCAGTAGCCACCGGGATAAAGCGAGCCCGTCCTGAGTTGATCGTGTTTACCTATCAGGGAGATGGAGACATTGCAGCCATTGGCACGGCCGAGACCATTCATGCGGCAAACCGGGGGGAACGTCTAAGCGTCATCTTTGTGAACAATGGCGTGTACGGAATGACAGGAGGACAGATGGCACCCACCACCCTGTTGGGGCAAACGACAACCACGACCCCTGGAGGGCGATTACCCCTCAGGGATGGATTTCCCCTCGACTTAAGTCAAATGTTGGCCGTAGCAAACGGGAGCGTGTATATTGAGAGGACGGCCGTTACATCGCCGAAGAATATTATCAAGGCCAAAAAGGCCATAAAAAAAGCTTTTCAGGTGCAGATGGATGATCTCGGGTTTGCCTTAGTGGAGGTATTGTCTCAGTGTCCCACAAACTGGAAGCTCTCGCCAGTGGAAGCCTGCAGGCGGGTCGAAGAAGAGGTCATGCAGAATTATCCACTCGGCATCATCAAAGACACGACCCACAAGGGTGATTGACCTATCAATAGCGAATAATATCTATGGGCATGACTAAAATCATATTTTCCGGCTTCGGTGGACAGGGGGTCCTGATGATGGGGTACGTGCTGGCGACCTCGGGTATGTATGAGGACAAGCATGTGACCTACCTTCCGTCCTACGGAGCAGAGGTGCGCGGTGGAACCGCCAATTGCACCGTCACTGTCAGCGATGAGCCGATCGCCTCTCCGGTGGCATCATTCCCGGACTTTGCTGTATTGATGAATACCCCTTCTCTGATGAAGTTTGAGGGGAGGATCAAGACAGGAGGCACTGTTTTCTTAAACAGTGACCTGGTAGAACTCCGGCCTAAGCGCTCCGATATTCAAGTGGTGGCCATACCGGTTAACACCATCGCTGTGAAACTGGGCAGTATCCGGGGTGCGAATATGGTCATGATCGGTGCCTTTATCCAGAAGACCGGTTTGGTTGCTTTGAAATCCGTTGTCAAGAGTGTCAAGAGCATCTTTGAGACAAAAGGCGCAAAGGTACACAAGATGAACAGGGCGGCCATCCAAGAAGGGGCGGCATTTAAGACCGTTTAATACTCAAAATGTATGTAAATACAATAAGTTATAAGGCGTTCTTTTTAGAGTTATCCCCATTTTTAGAGGACATTGGCCCTATTTAGGGGCTTTTGGAGGAAAGTTATCC
>QMMN01000048.1 GCA_003647275.1 Deltaproteobacteria bacterium | reverse complement strand
GGAGCAGCTTATAGTCAAGTATAATCAACACCTTATCCTAGTTTTTTTAGAGTTTTTTCTCTATGGAAAGAAAAAAACAACTATCTGATGAGAAATTTATCGGGAGTTATGCAAAGCTCTCACAAGCAAAAGACGATAAGTCATGTGCTTAGCGACGGTTTTAATGCCTGTTTACAATGGTGAGTGCTTTCTTTGCCAAGCCATTCAAAGCATTTTGAATCAGACATTTACGGACTTTACGTTTCTCATAATCGACGATGGTAGCCAGGACAGGTCTTCAGAAATTATAGCGTCATTTCGGGATCAAAGGATAGAATATATTCAAAATGGAGAGAATTTGGGACAGACAAAGACCCTCAATAAAGGTTTGGGTCTCATCAATACAAAATACGTGGTTCGGATAGATCAAGATGATATATCTGCTCCCGACCGCCTCGAATGCCAAGTACGCTACTTAGAATCAAATGCCGATGTGGCAATAGTTGGCTCATGGTTCCATGTCATAAATGATGCGAATAACATCTTGTTTGATTTTTGTCCTCCGACCTCACAAAGAGATATCGTCAATTGTTTTTTGACATATAATCCATTTGCTCACTCATCCCTGTGTATGCGGACCGAAGTTGTTAAAGCATATGGGGGTTATCCGGAAGATTATAAGTATGGACAGGATTTCGCACTTCTCATTAAGATCGCCCGGCACAACAAGATTGCCATCTTAGACAAGCCACTGGTTTCTATCCGTTGGCATGACCAGCAGACGATTCACAGCATATCGTCACAATTACAAAAGAGCAGGGAGATGATTTGGTCCACGAGGTCGGCTTTGAAGTCCTTTGAATATGATGCCGTTCACACCCTGAGGGGCTATTTGACCATTCTGCTGTATCGAACTCAAATCTTGGCTATAAGACTTCAGCTGTTTCCGGCTTTTCATTGGATTATGAATGGAATCAAGCGTTACCTGCTTCACACCAAGCGACCACCCCTGAAAATTGTCAAGCCGTGGCGCAATATGAGAGGTTGAAAAAAGTGAACTTAGGGATCCACCCAAATTGGAATACTGAGATAATGAAGAGATGGAATAATGGGCCTAAGTAGCTGAAAGTTGAACTGCAAAAGTGAACGCATCCCCTGCAGGTTCTTCCTGACGGCAGTGCTTTGCGGGCTGCAGGGAGCTTCAAAGCTCAAGGCTCAAAGGTAAAAAAAGAAATAATCTTCAGCTTTGAGCTCATGAACCGCCACAACAACTGCGGCCAGAAACCAAAAAAGCATGGCTGTATCGTCAACAAAGAAGTCATCAAACATGTTTCTGAAAACGACTGCCACGATCATCAATAGCATGGCGCCGGCCAGAAAATGCGGGAGCCCCCCTGGTGGTGACCGCTGGTAGCTGCGCCAGCCCAGCCACAGCAGGCGAGCCAAGAAAAAAATGAAGGCCAAGAGTCCAGGAAGGCCCAATTCCAGACCCAAGTTCAAGAACATGTTGTGTGCATGCCAGTATAGGCCACTCTCTTTGCGTTTATAATAATCGTATTTTTTGTACGGGCTGCGCCTGCCGAAACCAGCCCCCTTGAAAGGGTTGTCCACAAGGTATTCCAGGGAGACACGCCAGGTGGTAAAACGCCCACCAATGCTTTTCTCAGGTTCCATGATTAATTGGTCAAGACTCTGTACTTTTTCTTCGTGGATAAGGGTTTGGGTAGGGGCCAGGCAAAGCCCACTTCCTATACTAACCAGAAAAACAGTCAGGCAGGTAGCCTTTATCCATTTTTTCCCAGGGATCAAGAAGATGGCGGCAGCGACCATCATCAGAAATCCCACCCATGCCCCTCGCTGAAAGGTAATGTAAAGAGAGAATACATTAGCTGCTGCCAACGTGATGGCCAACGCCTGCGCCCACCATTTTTTCCAAACCACCATTAGCCACAGCAAAAAAGGGAAGACAGTGATCAAGTAGGTCGAATAGGTACCACCCCCCGAATGGAGTGAACCCCATCCAGATGCAAATCCCTTAACTTGAAGCCTTGTGATTAGACTGCCGCCTTGGCTAAAAAACTCGGCGATTCCCACCGAAACCATGATCAGGTTGCCCGCCGTAATGCCCAAGAGTACTGCCTTGGCCCGTTTTTCTGTGGTGACAAACTGGACGACGAGCATGAACAGCAAAAAATTTTTGAGATACTCCCCGCGGAATTCATTCAGTGAGTAGCGAGGATCGACCGCCGTGAACAGGGAGAGAACAACAAAGGCCCCATAAATAATCCAGGCAGCTTCAAGCCGTGTGGGCCTTGGACGCCAATGGTGGATCAAAATTCCTTTGCTCAGCCAACATAGAAAAACAAATCCTAAACTGATATCCCTGATAGACGAGATGCTTGCTATTGGCAGGGATACCACCAGGATGATCAAGAATCCCAGAGCGATCTGATCCAATCGAAAGGCCCAGCAGGATGTTCGTTGTCCGTTGTCCGTTGTCCGTTGTTGATTCAATAAACCGCAATCCGTAATCACTTGGTCCGTATCCGTACCCGTGGTTTGTCTTCATTGTTCCGCAAGAAAACGCTAACTACAAGAATTACGCTGATTACGCCGATTTAATCTGCGTTTCCCCGCAATCCAAAATACTATACCTTCCCCTGCACATACCTTTCCGCTAATTCCACATCCTGCTTACTCCCGATAAAAAGCGGCACCCTCTGGTGGAGCTCATCAGGTTCTATCTCAAGGATCGGTTTTTCTCCTGTGCTGGCATAGCCACCTGCCTCCTTTACCACAAAAGCCAGAGGATTGGCTTCGCACATCAGGCGCAGTTTTCCGTGGGGCTTTTTGGGGTCTTTGGTATCTGCCGGATACATGAAGATGCCACCCTTCAAAAGATTTCTGTGAAAGTCAGAGACCAAAGAGCCGATATACCGGGCTGTATAGGCGGGCTTTGTGTCAGGAGACTTGAAATAGTCCACCAGACGCCTGACGCCGTCACTCCAGTAGTTGTAATAGCTTTCATTTACACTGAAGATCTTGCCGCGCTCCGGAATTCGAATGTTTTCGTGGGAAAGCAAGAATTCTCCTATGCCCGGAAAGAGCGTAAAGCCATGAACCCCCTGTCCGGTGGTGTAAACCATCATGGTGCTGGATCCATAGACGAAATAGCCTGCGGCTACCTGCTTGTATCCCGGTTGTAAGACATCGCTTAAGGTGCCATCTTCATCGGAGCTTATCTTTCTGTGTATGGAAAATATGGTCCCGATGCTTACATTGACATCGATATTTGAGGAGCCATCCAGGGGGTCGACGATAAGGACATATTTGCCCCTTGGGTACTTAGGAGGAATTTGAATAATATCTGCATTTTCCTCAGACGCCATGACGCAAAGTTGGCCAATATGGCTCATTCTTGTGATGATCGTGTGATTAGCGAACTCATCAAGTTTTTGAACCTCTTCTTCTTGAATATTTTTATGACCAGCATAGCCCAGGATATCTGCGATCCCAGCCTTGTTGACTTCCCTTGAGATGATTTTTGCAGCCACGATTAGCTCAGAAAGGAGTCGGGTGAAAGCACCTGTGGCCTCGGGGTTTTCACGCTGTTTTTCCAGAATGTGTTCAGTCACCGTCATGCCTATGGCTGATTTCATGGCTACTTCCCTCCTATTAGGTCTTTATTCTGACAAAAAATCAGTGTATTAAGAATATTAAGAACGGCTCCATATTGTCAAGGACAAACCAGGCCGTGCAAACCATACTAACACTGCTGAAACCCCGCATCTGGGCCTTTAAGCACCGGCTCCAGGGACCCCTTGAGGGCAGGGCATGGGTGAGGATTCTGCTTGCTTTGATCAGCTTTCTGTTCTGGGCAGGAATCTTTGCCGTGTTTTATCGTGTGCTGCATTACTTCCAGGGTGTTGAAGGATTCGGTGATATCTTGGCCCGAAAGCTCCTATCCATGGTGCTTCTAACCTTCTTTTCTGTCCTCATATTCAGCAGTATCCTTACGGCCCTTTCCACACTCTATCTTTCAAAGGATCTGCCATTAATTCACGCGGCTCCGGTCGCGGTTGAAAAGGTATTTCTGGCTCGGTGGCTTGAGAGCACCTTTGACAGTTCATGGATGTTATTCTTGTTCGGCCTGCCCGTATTTTTTGCCTATGCTCTGGTTTATAATGCGGGCCCATATTTTTATTTGGTCCTGGCTGGCTCGCTCTTTCCATTTTCTGTGCTTGCCTCTGCCATCGGCACACTGATCGTTTTGTTTCTGGTGGTATGTTTTCCGGCTAACCGGATGCGGGACATCTTTGTCCTCCTTTCCATGGTTCTGGTCATCCTTTTATATTTTTTGTTTCGGTTTATGAGGCCAGAAAGGTTGGTGGACCCGGCTGCCTTGGGGACGGTGGCGATTTATCTTAAATCTCTCGAAGCCCCTGATTCTCCACTTTTGCCTTCCACATGGATGCTGGAGGCCTTGTGGCCAGTCTTGACAGGCAAAAGGGGTATGGTCCTGTTTTATCTGGTCCTTTTGACAACGGGCGCCCTGTCCATGATTTTCATCCAGACCAGGCTCGCTCGTATCTTTTATTTCAAGGGCGTTTCAAAGGCCCAAGTGGCCCGCCGAGCACTACGAGGCAGAAAGAGGGCATTTCGCAAGGATTGGACGCGCTTTCTTCCGGTTTCGAGGCAGATCAGTGCACTCCTTTCAAAAGATATCAAGACCTTCTTTCGTGATAATACCCAGTGGTCTCAACTCTTTCTCCTGGGGGCTCTTATTGTCATCTATCTGTATAACTTCAAGGTACTTCCCCTCGACAAGGCCCCGATTAAGACTTTCTATCTTCAGAATATCCTGTCGTTTTTGAACATGGGCCTGGCCGGTTTTGTGCTTGCTGCCTTAGCGGTTCGGTTTGTATTTCCTGCTGTGAGTATCGAAGGAGAAGCCTTTTGGGTCGTAAGATCGGCACCCATCCCGTTGAAGACCTTCCTCTGGGCAAAGTTCTGGACATACTTGGGGCCTCTGCTTATCTTGTCTGAATTACTCATCGTGCTTTCAAACAAATTGCTTTCAGTGACCCCTTTTATGATGGCACTTTCTACAATCACGGTCTTTTTCATGGTATTTGGTATCACGGCCATGGGTGTGGGGCTGGGTGCTATCTATCCTCATTTTGATATTGAGAACATGGCCCAGGTGGCTACCGGGTTTGGCGGCATGCTCTTTATGCTCCTGTGCGTGGGTTTCATCGGATCGGTCATTATGCTGGAGGCAGGGCCTGTGTACACTATTTTTCTGGCCAGACTTCGCGGGGAGGCTCTGCCCATGGCCCACTGGATCTGGATCATCCTTTCCTTTGCATCGGTGGCAGCCATTAATGTGGTTGCCGTCTTGTGGCCGATGCGGGTGGGGGTGGCGAGGCTCTCTCATCTGGAAAAATAAGGGATAGGGAGTTGCCGATATACAGGATGAGGTGCTTGACTATATTTCTTGACCTTGATAAAAGGAATTTTAACTTGCGAATTGGGGTAATGGAGTCGTGAAGAAATGAAAAACACACACGCCAATGCTCCGAGAATCGAATACGGCAAGAATACTGAAAGCATAGGAGGGATGGTGATGGCCAATTTGAGACGATGCAGGATTTTGGTGGGGATTTCAGCTGTATTACTTGTCTTTATTTTCTTTTTAGGGTGTACTCGTTTGAAAACAAGCACCAAAAGCTCGGAAAGACCGGAACCTGTTGCAAAAAGGCATGATAAAACCCCAGCGCCTCTTTACTATGACTTTGAAGATGTGCTGGTCCCTTCAGAACTCAAGGTGGATAAAAAGAAGTCTTTTGTTTATCATGCCCCTGATTTTTCCGCTGGTGTCTTGGTATTGAAAGGACGCGTGGAGGTCAATTCTCTGGTCAGGTTTTTTGATAATAACATGGCGAAAGATAACTGGCGCCTGGTGAGTTCTTTCAAGTCACCCCGGACGATCATGTTTTTCAACAAGCCGAATCGGGGCTGTATCATCAACATTACTGAAAAACAATTTACGACCGAAGTTGAAATTTGGGTCGCCCCTACTATGGTAACTGGAGAAGAAGGTCTATTGAAATAACGAACATGGCAGATCCACTCAAGGATAAGCAGATCGTATTGGGTGTGTGTGGGGGGATTGCTGCATACAAGGCGGTAGATTTCCTCAGGGTCCTTGTTAAGTGTGGCGCCCATGTCCGGGTCATTATGACCGAGAGCGCCCAGGCGTTTGTTGGCCCTCTTACCTTTGAGGCCCTTTCAGGAAACCCGGTATGGACCCATATGTTCGGGCGGTCAGAAGATACGCCTATTCGACACATTGCATGGGCAGAAGAGGCGGATGCCGTCGTCATCGTCCCGGCCACGGCGAATATCATTGGCAAGGTGGCCCATGGGATTGCAGACGATCCCCTTGCGACGTTTTTTTTAGCTGTTCGGGCGCCAATTTTGATTTGTCCATCCATGAACGTTCGGATGTATGAAAATCGTGCAGTCCAGGACAACATAACAAGGCTTGAGCGGGCCGGCATCAATGTGCTGAGTCCTGAGACCGGGTCACTGGCTTGTGGCCACGAGGGGGCAGGCCGACTTCCAGATGTCCAGGTGATTGCAGAACAGCTTCGTTGGCTGTTGTGCCCGCAGGATCTGTCCGGAGAGCGGATACTGATAACAGCAGGACCAACGCGGGAACCGATTGATCCCGTAAGGTTTATAAGCAACCCTTCCACAGGCAAGATGGGATATGCTCTTGCGCGTACTGCCCGCAGGCGAGGGGCACAAGTCCTGCTGATTAGTGGGCCCACTGAGCTTCCTGACCCACAGGGTGTGAGGGTGATCCGGGTCAGGACTGCTGAAGAGATGTTTCATGCCGTGATGGAGCATGTGGAGCAGACCACGATTGTCATAAAGGCTGCTGCGGTATCTGACTGGAGGCCAGCCAGTCTTTTTGAACATAAAGTAAAAAAGGACGCGATGGCGCAGCATTTACCCCTTAAACAGACCTCCGATATCTTGAAGGCACTGGGAGAAAACAAGAAAGATCAGATTTTGGTTGGTTTTGCAGCAGAGACTGAAAACCTACGGGAAAATGCCTGTGCCAAGCTGGCCGCAAAGAACCTAGACCTTATTGTGGCCAATCTTGTTGGACAGGATGATTCGGGGTTTGGTTCGGACACCAACCAGGTCAGCCTTTTTTACAGAGACGGTGGCAACGAAGACCTGCCGCTGATGGACAAGGGGGCGGTTGCCGACATATTATTCGATAGGGTGTTGCAAATTAAAAGAAATCGCCTGATGCCTGATGCCTGATGTAAACCTGGTTTGGGCGAGCAATCCGTGCAGGCAGCCTGGGGGCTACCCACAATGCAATCCAGCAAACTGACTGGTTTTCGGACATCCGATATCCTCTATTACATATCAGTACCCATGACCGAATCCGTTCGAACCTTTCATGATGGCTTTTCCCAGAATTTCCTTGAGATTACTGAAGATTTCAAGGGCTATTTACAATATATGAAGGGGTTAAGGTATGAGGGCGTCGCCTTGTCTGCGGAGGCCCTCAGCATTTTAGGCGACTGGGACAGATGGGCCATGGGAGAAACTCTGGACATGATCCAAAAGGATCTTGGCAACTGCCAGAGGTGCAAACTTCACAAGAGGCGGAAACATATCGTTTTTGGAGCCGGAAATCCCCGGGCAAAACTGGTCTTGGTGGGTGAAGCCCCAGGCCACGAAGAAGACATACAGGGCCAGCCATTTGTGGGTGAGGCTGGTCAGTTGCTTACCAAGGTACTCCGGGCCATTGGATTGACCCGGGAAGATGTCTATATTTGCAATGTCATAAAGTGCCGCCCTCCGGGAAATCGAAATCCTGAACCAGACGAGATCGCTACGTGCATCCCGTTTCTGCGCAGACAACTGAGGGCCATAAGACCTAAACTAATATGTGCTCTGGGCACCTTTGCAGCGCAAACGCTCCTTGGAACCAACATACCGATTTCTCGATTACGGGGTCACTTCCACACCTATGAAGGTATCCGTCTTCTCCCCACATATCATCCAGCTTTTCTCCTGCGAAATCCTTCCAAGAAACGCGATGTTTGGGAGGACATGCAAAAGCTTCAGAAGGCCTATGAAAGGGTTTAGAAACATCCTAACAGCTCAGAGGGCAAGGAACACCCCCTCACTTCGGCCTTCAATGCCTTTACCAGGCATGCCGTTATCCTCGGTGGAAATGGCTGGATGCCTACGTTCAGGGATTCCCCTTGCCCCATATGCTGAACTGTTGCGAAATGTCGTCATTGTGGTGCTGTTTGTGACGCTGCTCTTTGGAGCTTTTCTACCCGGGGCCCATGCGGCTACAGGACAGGTGTATGCGGTCAGAGTTGCAGGCACGATCAACCCGGGGGTGGCAGAATTCATCATAAGAAATATAGAAAAGGCTTCCATGGAAGGGGCTGCCTGTCTTGTGATTCAGCTTGATACGCCCGGGGGGTTGGCCCTTTCTATGCGTTCGATCGTTATGGCCATGCTGGCCTCTGAGATACCTGTGATTGTCTTTGTCTCTCCCAGCGGAGCGCGGGCGGCCTCTGCTGGCGTGATGATTACCTTGGCGGCAGACATCGCAGCCATGGCACCTGGTACCAATATTGGTGCGGCACATCCAGTAAACCTCGGTCAAAAGAAGATGGACAAGACAATGGCCGACAAGGTCGTCAATGACATGGTGGCCTATACCAGGAGTATTGCAGAAAAACGAGGTCGCAACAGCCAGTGGGCTGAAAAAGCGATTCGTGAAAGTGCCTCTGTGACCGAGAAGGAGGCCTTAGAGCTCAAGATCATTGACCTGATTGCGCAGGATCTGAACGATCTCCTTGAAAAGATTGATGGCCGACAACTAAAAGACAAAGGCATTTTGCACACTAAAGGGCTGAAAACGGTATTCCTGAGAGAAAGCTTCAGGGACAAGATTCTTAAGACCTTGAGTGATCCCAACATTGCCTATCTGCTCATGATGATCGGTATGGCCGGCCTGTATTTTGAATTTTCTCATCCTGGCGCTATCTTCCCGGGCGTTATTGGGGCCATCTCCCTTATTTTGGCCTTTTTTGCCTTTCAGACACTTCCGGTCAACTATGCAGGGATCTTGCTCATTGCCCTTGCTATTGTCATGTTTATTCTCGAGATGAAGGTGGCCAGCTATGGTCTTCTGAGCCTGGGTGGCGTCATCTCGCTCTTTTTGGGGTCCCTGATGCTGTTCGAGGGGACCGCACCCGAATTACGTCTATCGTGGCGCGTGTTGATTCCAACGGTCATCATGGTTTCGGGCTTTTTTGTGGCCGTGGCCGGCTTGGTGTTTCGCTCTCAGATATCTAGGCCCAGAACTGGCGACAAGGGGCTGATCGGGGAGGTCGGGGTGGTCAAGGAAAGACTTGCGCCAGGAGGCAAAGTCTTTGTCCACGGAGAGCTTTGGAATGCTGAGGCATCAGAACCCATTGAAGCAGGCGTCAAGGTTTGTGTGGTGGGGATGGATCACCTCGTTTTAAAGGTCGAGCCGATTGAATAGATTCTGGGTCCTTTGCCTTAAAGATTGACAACATTGTGAGGGTGTCATAAACTATAGAATGTTACTCAACGCCAAATAAAAAGCCCAAGATGAAAGAAGGAATCCTTCAATTATGGCTTTTGATCAACGTAACTTAGCGCAGAGTATATGGGGTATTCTTTTGATCGCAATGGGTGTGCTCCTTTTCGTTAAAAAGCCATATGCGCTTCGTTTATCACCGGAGTCTGCCTTTTTAACCTTTGCGCGGTACTTTATTGCTGTATTCCTGATAGGTGGTGGCGCCAAGAAATTATACGGGTTGTACTTTTGTAAACGCAAAGCTCCCCCTTCAGAGGAGTAGTCCCGTTTCCATATAGATTTCCAAAAAATGCTTTTTATTATATGGAGATTTGATTTGTCATGGTCGTATTAGATATGTCAAAAAAACAGGCGGCCGGCAATAGAGTCGACAATGGCTCCGCCATGAAACAAGGCCGGGGATATGGCGAAAGGCTTTTAGACATTACAAACCGTATCCACTCTGCAAACAACATCGATGAAATTCTGATCGATTTAAAGGATGACATCGTCAAATTATTCGAGGCCGAACGGCTCACAGTTTACATCGTGGACGGCATCAAGAAGGAGCTGGTGTCCAGGATCAAATCAGGAAATGAGATCAGCGAGATACGTGTACCCATCTCCACCGCCAGTCTTTCAGGCTACGCAGCGTTCAAGGGACAGTTGATCAACATCAAGAACGTATATGATGATAAGGAGTTGACCGCTATTGATCCGAATCTGAAGTTCGATAAAAGTTGGGACCAAAAGAGCGGATTTCGAACACGACAGGTGCTTGTGGCGCCCATAAGCTTCCAGAAGTATTTACTGGGTGCCATTCAAATTATCAATCGAAAAGACGGGACGGCCTTTACTCAGCAGGACGAAGCAGCGGTCCGGGAGCTGGCCAAGACCCTTGGGATTGCCCTATACAATCAGAAGAGGATGGCAAAGGCCCGTCCGGGCAAATTCGATTATCTGCTAGAAAACGGGCTATTGACCCAAAAGGAACTTGACAGGGCAGTACAGGAGGCGCGGAAGACCAGGCAGGAGCTTGAATCCCTCCTGATGAAAAACTATAAGATTTCCAAGCAGGATATGGGAAAGGCCCTGAGCCACTATTATAAGGCACCGTTTGTTGTGTATAATGAACGGACGCCAATTCCAGGTGAACTTTTGGGCGGCCTGAAAGTGTCTTTCATGAAGAAGAATTACTGGGTTCCGATTGGAAAAGACGGTGAAAAGATTATTATTGCCATTGATAATCCATATCATCTTCAAAAAATAGATATGATCAAACCCCTTTTTCCTGGGAAGCAGCTCGTGTTTCATGTCGCACTTAGAGAGGATATCCTGAAATATATCACTCTGTTCTTCCAGGATGAAAAGGAGCAGAGCTCTATTGATGAAATCATTGGGCAGTTGGCAGTAGAGGAGGAGGAGGTTGAGGAGGCGGAAAAGGGTGTAAACGAAGAGGACAGCGCCATTATCCAACTGGTCAACAAGATAATCTTGGATGCCTATGCTCGGAATTGCTCAGATATTCACATTGAACCTTACCCTGGAAAGAAAAATACCGAGGTTCGGTTCAGGATTGACGGCACATGCACACTTTATCAGACCATTCCATACAATTACCGCAGTGCACTCATCTCCCGCATCAAGATTATGTCCGACCTGGACATTGCTGAACGCCGTAAGCCCCAGGACGGCAAGATAAAGTTCAAGAAATATGGTGGCAAGGATATTGAGCTTCGTGTAGCGACGGTGCCAACCGCAGGCGGCCTGGAAGACGTTGTGATGCGTATATTGGCCGCAGGTGAGCCCATACCGCTTGATAAGATGGGGTTTTCAAAAAAGAATTATGAAAACTTTGTGAGCATTATTACCCAACCTTATGGGATTATCTTTGTGTGCGGCCCCACTGGATCTGGTAAGACCACAACCCTGCATTCTGCCCTTGGTTATATTAATAAACCCGAGATCAAGATATGGACGGCCGAGGACCCTGTGGAAATCACTCAGGTGGGCCTGCGGCAGGTTCAGGTCCAGCACAAGATCGGTTTTGATTTTGCAACGGCCATGCGAGCATTCTTGAGGGCAGATCCTGATGTCATTATGGTGGGTGAGATGCGGGACAAGGAGACCACGCATATCGGTATCGAGGCCTCACTGACCGGACACTTGGTGTTTTCCACACTGCATACAAACAGTGCGCCTGAGAGCATCACACGGTTGCTGGATATGGGGATGGATCCTTTCAATTTTGCGGATGCCGTATTGGGTATCCTTGCCCAACGGCTGGTTCGTACCCTTTGTAAAAGCTGCAAGAAGGCGTACAACCCTTCACGAGAGGAATATGATGAGTTGGTTCGGGAATATGGATCGGAAGATTTCAAAAAGAATCTAAATATCCCCTATTCAAAGGACCTTACGCTGTACAAGCCTGCAGGTTGCCCTGAATGCAACAATACGGGATATCGGGGTCGTATGGGTATTCATGAACTCTTGATGGGAACCGATGAGATGAAAAGACTGATCCAGAAAAAGGCTAAGATGGAAGACATTCGGGCTCAGGCCATCAAGGATGGGATGACGACTCTGAAGCAGGACGGTATTGAGAAGATCTTTTCTGGTCACACCGATTTGTTACAGGTGAGGAAGGTCTGCATCAAGTAAAGGTCATTGGTCACTTGTCATTAGTCATTAGTTAGAAACCGTCAGAACTTAGGGTATTCATTCTGTAATCGAGTGGCCCAACCAAAAGTCATGGCTGAGGTCGATAAGAATTCGGGAATGCTCACGGTGACCAATGACAAATGACAAACTTTAAGCTGACCTCGGGCTTTACACCCAAAGGCGACCAGCCAAAGGCCATTGAAGCGTTAAGTCAGGGGATTAGGAAGGGCTTCCGCCACCATGTACTCCTGGGTGTGACCGGTTCGGGCAAGACCTTCACGATGGCCCATGTCATAGCCCATGTCCAAAAACCCACCCTTGTCATTGCCCCAAACAAGACCTTGGCGGCCCAGCTCTACGGTGAATTCAAGACCCTCTTTCCTGAAAATGCGGTCGAATATTTTGTCAGCTACTATGACTACTACCAGCCTGAAGCCTACCTGCCGGTCACCGATACCTACATTGAAAAGGATGCCTCGATCAACGAGACGATCGACAAATTGCGTCATTCGACCACCCGCTCTGTCCTTACCCGTCGTGACGTGATTGTGGTAGCCAGCGTATCTTGTATCTTTGGTCTGGGGGCACCCGAAGATTACCTGGAGATGTGTCTTGAACTCCAGCCCGGCACCGCCTTTGTGCGGGACGTGATGCTGAGTCGGCTGGTGGCTATGCAGTATACCCGAAACGACTATGATTTCTACCGAGATACCTTCCGGGTCAGGGGCGACCGGGTGGAGATTTTCCCGGCCTATGAAGACGACAGGGCCATCCGGGTCGAGTTTTTTGGTGACACGATCGAGCATATCTATGAAACTGATCCTTTGCTTGGGAAGGTGATCAGGCCCCTTACTAAGGTGACCATCTATCCGGCAAGCCATTATGTAACTTCAAGGATTACTTTAAATAATGCCGTTAAGTCCATAAAAAAAGAACTCAAAGAACGTATTGAATATTTTAGAAATGCAAGGAAATGGATTGAGGCCCAACGGATTGAGGAGCGCACCAATTTTGACCTGGAGATGATGGAGGAACTTGGCTACTGTCACGGGATTGAAAACTATTCGCGCCATTTGACCGGCAGAAAGCCGGGTGACCCGCCTCCGACCTTGATAGATTATTTTCCAGATGATTTTCTTCTTTTTATTGACGAAAGCCATATTGGAATCCCCCAGTTGCGGGGCATGTACCACGGAGATCGATCCCGAAAGGAGACTTTAATTGAATATGGGTTCAGGCTCCCTTCGGCCCTGGATAACAGACCCCTGACATTTGAGGAGTTTACAAAAAAGATTCCCCAGGTGATCTATGTGTCTGCTACACCGGGCGACTACGAAATTGAGGTCGCCGAAGGGCGGGTGGTGGAGCAGATCATCCGTCCCACAGGGCTTATCGATCCCAATGTCATTGTCAAGCCTGCCGAGCATCAGGTGGACGACCTCCTCGAGGAGATCAGACTCCGCGAAGAGCGCAAAGAGAGGGTACTTGTTACAACCCTGACCAAGCGAATGGCAGAGGATCTAACCGATTATTACAGGGATCTGGGAGTCAAGGTCCGCTACCTTCACTCTGAGATTACGACCATGGAGCGGATGGAAATCATACGCGATTTGCGTCTTGGGGTGTTTGACGTACTCATTGGGATCAACCTGCTCAGAGAGGGCCTGGATCTGCCTGAGGTGAGCTTGGTGGCCATCCTGGATGCTGACAAAGAGGGGTTTCTTCGCTCGGAGCGCTCTCTTATTCAAACCTGCGGGCGAGCGGCCAGAAATATCCTTGGCACAGTGATCTTTTATGCTGATCATGTGACACGCTCCATGCAGCGGGCTATTGACGAGACGAATCGGAGGCGAAGTCTTCAGGAGGCATACAATAAGAGACACGGCATCACCCCTGAAACCATACAAAAAGAAATTACGAGCATACTCACCTCCGTCTATGAGGCAGACTACGTGACCGTACCCACGGTTTCAGAGCCTGTCGCGCCATATAAATCTGTTGATGATTTGGGAAAAGCCATTCAGGAGCTTGAGTCTGAGATGAAAAAGGCGGTCAAGGACTTGGCCTTTGAAAGGGCCGCGCAACTGAGGGACCAGCTCAAAGAGCTTCGAGAGCTGGATATGGACCTGAGATAAAAGATCTCCGTGGAGTGGCTGCCTTTACCAATCACTCGAACTTAAACTCTTTCTCGGTAAAAAGCTTCAAGCAAGCATCTGCCGCTTTGGCATCATAAAGAACACCCTTATTCTCTGAGATTTCCTCCAAAGCCTTATCGATACCAAGGGCCGGCCGGTAAGGTCGGTGAGAGGCCATGGCCTCGACAACATCAGCTACACTCAAGATTCTTGCTTCCAGGAGAATCTCTTCACCCGAAAGCCCCTGCGGATATCCAGAACCATCCATCCTTTCGTGGTGTTGAAGCACGATTTTGGCAATCGGCCATGGAAATTCTATAATTTTCAATATGTCATATCCGACTTGGGGGTGAGTTTTAATTATATTGAATTCATTTTCGGTTAGCCGACCAGGCTTACTGAGGATCTCAGCAGGGACATATATCTTGCCGATATCATGAACAACTCCGGCCGGACGGAGCCCATCAATCTCCCCCTTTGAAAGCCCTACCTCCTTGGCTATGGCACAGGCGAGCTTGGTCACGCGCCGCTGATGGCCAGCTGTGTATGGATCCCTCATTTCGGCTGCCAAGGCCATGGCATGGATGGTTCCCTCCATGGTTTTTTGCAGCTTCTCCAAACTTTGTTTAAGTTTTTCTTCAGTCCGCTTGCGTTGGGTGATGTCCCTTACAATGGCTTGTATTCCAACTATTTTCTCTTCCTGCTTGATGAGGGTAGCATTAAGCTCCGCATCAAGCACATTTCCATCCTTGCGCAACACACGAAACTCATAGTTTTTTAGAAGCTCTTCTCCCACCAGCGTTCTTTCGAAATTTTTAGTAACTAGGGCGAAATCCTCAGGATGTATCAGCTTGCTGAAGTGAAGCTTTTTTGCTTCCTCTATCGAATAGCCCGTCATCTCACAGAATGTTGGGTTAACAAAACTGAAATGACCTGTGGACTCAATAACGATGACGGCATCCTTGGCATTGTCTATTAACTCCCTATATTTTCTCTCCGATTCGTTCAAACCCTTGTTCACTCTTTCCAAATCGAGCATCTTGTCTTCCAGTTTCTTAATCAGCCGCTCATTATATTCCTTTAGGTAAACAGTTTCATCTTCAATCGGCGCTTTGGGTGCCACCAGGGTTCCTGTCTCGTAACTTTTGATAACCTCCTTTAAGATTTCCATAAAGATATCCGGTTCTGTAGGTTTGATGATGAACCTTTCCGCGCCCAGACTCAGGGCAAACTCCTCATTTCCGGGATCGGTGTAGGTAGCGGTATAAAAGACAAAGGTAATATTTTTCAGATTCTTGTTCTTCTTTACCTCGCGGCAAAGCCGAAACCCATCCATCCGGGGCATCAGGATATCGGAAATGATTATGTCAAAATCGTCATGCAAGACCTTTTCTAAGGCTTCGACACCATCAGCGGCAGTTTCAACTTCATAGCCATGCCCCTGAAGCAATACTTCTAACATGTAGCGGTCCTCTTTGTGATCATCAACGATCAAAATTTTCATCACACACCCCCTGTGAACACCTCGGTTTATCGAAGATGCTTCTCGACCTCCGAAACAAAGGTCGCTGGCATAAAGGGTTTTTCGATATAGCCCACACAGCCAACAGCCAGCGCCTTTTCTCTGTCGCCTACCATGGCATAAGAGGTTACAGCCACAATAGGTATGTGGCTGATCTC
>QMMN01000047.1 GCA_003647275.1 Deltaproteobacteria bacterium | reverse complement strand
TTTAGTGGGCAAATCCTAAACTGTTTGAGGCCCTTGGGCCGAGTTTTTGGGATTTAGTGAGCAAGCCCGTAGATGGGTCAAAAAGCTCATATAAAGAAGTGAAAGGGGTTATGCAAAGGTCTCACTCTATCACTGGCGTGACATAGGCCCTTTGTGTTTGGTTTTTGGTGGGGCTTTATGCTGTTTTGGGGTCATATTGGTGTCGCACACTTGCGAACTGTTTGGTTTTATGGTAGGCGGTCGCGGATTTGAACCGCGGACTTCCACCGTGTGAAGATGGCACTCTCACCACTGAGTTAACCGCCCATAAAGATATGCCTTGAAGATCTTACTAGTTAGACGCTATAACACGCTTCTTTTAACGATCACAAATCCATACAACTGAATAAATAAATACGGGTTTTTAAGACCAAAGTCAAGGATTTTTCATTTTTCCTGATGGTGCGCTGGATATGTTTTTTGAAGTTTTTTGACTTCATGAGGTGTCAGATAACGATAGGTCCCGGGTTTCAGATCTCCCAGCCTTATTGGACCATACTGTATGCGTTTCAATTTCAATACCGGATGCCCTAGGGCTGCACACATACGCCGGATTTGCCGATATCTTCCCTCTCTAATGGTGATCTCAAGCCAGGTGTTCGTGCCAGTTGTCCCGATTGTTTTGACCTGTGCGGGTGCGGTGCGTCTACCATCTAACATCACGCCAGACCTGAGACGGTCGAGGACCTGAGCAGTGGGACGACCCTTGACCTTGGCCTGATAGGTCTTGGGGATACCAAAGCGGGGGTGCTGAAGGTGCTGGGAAAGTTCTCCGTCGTTGGTCAGGATAAGGAGCCCCTCTGTGTGATAATCGAGGCGGCCTACAGGAAAAACCCGTGCTTTGATGGATTTTACAAGTTGGGTTGTGGTGGGTCGACCCTTGGGATCATGAGAGGTGGTCAACACGCGCTTTGGTTTATTGAGTGCAATAGTGACCTTTGGCTCTAAGTGGCGGATGAGGCGCCCGTCTACATGTATGGTGTCTTGTCCCCATACGACCTGTGTGCCGAGTTTTCGGACGACCTTGCCATTAACCGAGACACGGCCATCGCGAATCAGTTTTTCTGCTTGACGTCGAGAGGCGAGACCAGCCCGGGCTAACACTACGTGGAGTCGTTCGGCCATGCTTCTCCAAGAGCCTGCAGGTCCTTGGGTGTAGGAAGATCCCCCAGGTCCTTTAGATCAAAGAGTTCTAAGAACCGCTTTGTGGTGCCATATATAATGGGCCGGCCCGGCAGATCCTTGCGGCCCAACACGCGAATCAACCTTCGTTCAAGAAGCATGCGAAGTATGCCTCCGCAGTCTACCCCCCGTAAGTGTTCTATATCGCTGCGAAGCACAGGTTGCTTATAAGCAATGACGGCAAGGGTTTCCAAGGCTGCGCGGCTCAAGCGAGCCGGTCTGGTCTGTTTCAGGCGCCTGATCCACTGTCCGTATTCAGGACGGGTTCGGAGCTGGTATCCGCCAGCGACCTCAGCCAAAAAGAAACCGCGCTTTTGAGACTCATACTCTTCTGCCAGGGTCGTGAGGACGTTGTGTATTGCCTTGCGGTCCTCGATTTCCAGAACCGTCTTGATCTTATCAATGGTAAGGGACGTATCTGATACAAAGAGCAAGCTTTCAACAATGGCCTTTAAATTATCCATGGAAAATCCTGATAATCCCTGAGCTAACGTGCTGCATGATTCGTATCACTTGAGATCTTGCCATCTCAAGGATAGCCAAAAAGGTTACAATGATATCTCCTTTGGTGGCCTGTGTCTCAAAAAGCTTTTGAAAGGTCACGGAACCACGCTGTTCCAGGATATCTGCAATCTGAGAAATCCTGCTCTTCACCGAGATCGTATCTACCGTGATATTCAAAAAATGTTCTGGCGACACTTGCTTGATGATTTCCTGAAAAGCGTCAATAAGCTCAAACAGGCTAACCTGCACGAGATTCTCGGATCCTTCATCCACAAATTCCGTGTCATCATCACAGTGCTCCCGGACGAAGACATCCCAGTCCAGTTGATTCCGTTTTACGAGATCCTCGGCAGCATATTTCAATTGCAGATATTCGGCTAAAGGCCTCACAATCTCCATGCGAGGATCATCCTCTTCACCCTCTGGTTCATCTTGGGTGGGCAGGAGCATGCGGGACTTGATGTGGACCAGGGTGGCAGCCATGAGTAGAAACTCCCCGGCTATATCTATGTTTAGGGCTTTCATCAACTTGAGATATTCCAGGTACTGCTTGGTAATCAAAGCAATTGGGATGTCATAGATATCCAACTCGTTCTTTTTGACAAGATGCACGAGAAGGTCCATAGGACCATCAAAAAGATCTCCCAGATGTACGTAATAAGGTGTCTGATCTTGTATTTGTTCGACCATGGCCTGACCTAACCCAAACAAACCGGAAAACAAAGGCCCCTGGAACCCCACCTAAATCTTGATAGCCGCTCGAACCTGTTCCATGGTATTATGAGCAACTGCTTGCGCCTTGCGATTACCGTCTTCAATAATGGCCCTGACTGTATCCGGGTGGGCCTCATAATAGGATCGTTGGTCACGGATAGGCTCAAGGGCCTGGATGAGATTTTCAGCCATCATTTGCTTGCACTCTACACAGCCGATTTGGGCCTCTCGGCATGCCTGATCAATGCGTTGAATCGTCTTTTGGTCAGAGTAAAGCTGATGAAAACTGAAAACATTGCAAACATCCGGGTTGCCGGGGTCGTTGCGTCGTGCCCGCTGGGGATCGGTAATCATCTGGCCGACCTTGCTCCGGACTTCCTTTGGCGTGTCTGAAAGGAAAATGGCATTGTCGTAACTCTTGCTCATTTTGCGGCGATCTATGCCAAGGATCTTAGGGGTTTCGGTCAGAATCGTCTCGGGTACCGGGAAGATATCCCCATAAAAATAGTTGAAACGCCGGGCGATTTCTCTTGTGAGCTCCACATGGGGGGCTTGATCTATTCCAACAGGGACCCCATTGGCCTTGTACATGATAATATCGGCTGCTTGAAGTACGGGATAACCCAGGAAGCCGAAGGTGGAAAGGTCCTTATTCTTCAACTGTGCAATCTGCTCCTTATAGGTCGGATTCCGTTCCAGCCAGGGTAATGGCGTGATCATGGACAGGAGCAAAAACAGTTCAGCATGTTCTTTGATGTGTGACTGAATAAAAAGGGTGCACTTGTCCGGTGAAAGTCCTACGCTTAACCAGTCTGTAAAAATTTCCAGGATATAGCCCTGGATTGGAGCGGTCATATCATAATCACTGGTCAGGGCGTGCCAGTCGGCTATAAAAAAGAAACAATCATAGTGGTCCTGCATTTTTTTCCAATTTGCCAGGGCGCCATGGAGGTTTCCGAGATGGAGTGGCCCGGTGGGTCGCATGCCGCTTAAAATCCGTTTCTTAGCCATTTTTTTAGCCATTGCAAACTTCCTAATGCGTTATATATCGAAAAAGTATCAATAACCCCTCGTTTCCGAGGGAGATGCGGAGTATGGGTTCTACAAAAAAGGATATTATACCATTTAACGCTCCTGTGAAAAGCAGAAAAATCAGGATAATCATGCCAAAACGTTCTAAGTGTGCAAATTGAGCGGCATACTGCGGGGGCAATAGCATGGAGAGGATTCGGCTTCCATCCAAGGGCGGGACCGGTATCATGTTAAAGACCGCTAGGACTGCATTGATGAGGACGCTATATCCGAGCATGTAAAGCAGGTCCAGTGCAATAAACCTGAATATTGATTCCGACCAAAAGGACCCGGCCCGGAGCATGATCTGAAAAACCATTCCGCACACAAGGGCACAGATCAAATTGAGGGCCACCCCGGCTGATGCAACAAGGATTGTATCCCTGCGATAGTTTCGGAGATTGGAGAAATTAACCGGAACCGGCTTGGCATACCCAAAAATAATAGGGGATCTGAATAACAACAACATCAAAGGAAGAATGAAAGATCCCATGATATCGAGATGCTTGATCGGATTTAAGGTGAGCCTCCCAGACCATTTGGCTGTGGGGTCTCCCAAGCGATATGCCACCCAGCCATGGGCGACTTCGTGAATCGTAACGGCGAACAGCAGCGGCACGATCATGACGACCAATTTATTGAGATTAAAACCGAGAAACATGGTCAGTTTCCGTTCGGAAACCCCTTTCTGTCCAGCCAGAATCTTTGAGTGAACACGATTTAGGATAGCCTTTACGTATCCTGCACCCTCCAATTCTTGCGTACAAATTCTACCTCATCCATACGGGTCTTGACCTCGCCGTTTAGGCGGGCATCAAGGAGGCGGCCTAAAATTTCTCGATAGATCGGGCCGGGTTTAAAGCCCATCTTCTTCAGGTCCTTGCCCCCCAGTAATGTGGTTATTGATCTTAACCGGGTCACATAGTTTGAAATAGCCCGTTGGATGGAATCGTGCGTGGTACTTGCCATCATGTAGAGCAGCGTTTCCGTGCGAAATGGGCGAAGTTTTTTGTAAAGGTCACTGTTTTTAAAGACTTTTTGAGAGGCCATCCACCTCAGGCAGTTCTCCGCCTTGATTTTTTCATTGATCAATACTTTGCGGTGGCGCTGTGTCAGTTCAAGCCTATCGCATAGCTCCTGTACACTATCTGGATCAAGGGATTTCATAAGGGCCATCAGATAGAGCACCCACCTTCTACAGGACTCTTCTAAAAAAAGCAAATTGTGCCAGGTCAGGACCTTCTCAACCGAATTGAGGAGCGCCTCCAGGACACCATTGTACACGATCTTTGGATGAATCACCTTCAGAAGCTTGAATTCGTTAAGGCGCCGCAGAGCCATCACAGGGTTGTCTTCGTCTAAGATATGGCGGAGTTCAGAAAAAAGCCGACGGCCGCTCAATTCCCTGAAGAAATCCATTTTAACAGCATTTTCGATTAGCCCTAAGGTCAGCTTTCCCATTTTGAAACCAAACCGCTGCTCAAATCGAACAGCCCGGAAAACCCGTGTGGGATCTTCCACAAAGCTAAGGTTGTGCAAGACGCGGATTACTTTTTGTTTCAGATCTTTTTGCGCGCCAAAAAAATCGATCAAGATGCCGAATCTGTCGGGATTGAGTTTTATGGCCAGGGTGTTGATCGTAAAATCTCTTCGATACAGGTCAAGCTTAATGGAGCCCATTTCCACTGTGGGAAGGGCCCCGGGTGATTTATAATATTCAAGTCGTGCCGTGGCCACATCGATTTTTTGGCCATCTGGAAGGATAACCACGGCTGTGTTGAACTTCTGATGGGCCCTTACCCGACCTCCAAGCGAAGCAGCCAGGCTCTTGGCAAAGGGGATACCATCTCCCTCAATAACAACATCAATATCCAGATTCTTTTGGTACAGAAAAATGTCCCGGACAAAACCACCCACTGCATAGGCATTATATCCAAGATCGTCGGCCACCTCTCCAATGGTTCGCAGGAGCTTTATGATCTCTTCCGGGAGACGTTCGGCCAAGAATTTAACCACGCTCCTTTTTCGTACATGGTCTTCATGGCCCTTGCCATCAACCATGTATCTCGGGATCTGTGCAGGCTCGCTCACAAGGATATTGAGCAGATCGGTCCTGGTGATGACGCCTGTCACACAGCCATTTTCCATCACGGGGAGTAGCCGTTGTTTATTTCCTATAATCTTTTCCTGGATTTCGGACAGGGAGGCATCTGGGGTCACTGTATCGATTTCTGTGGTCATGAATTCGCGTACCGGTACATGATCGAGCTTGTGATGAAGGGCCTTTTCTATCACCTGACGTGAGATGATACCGAGGAGGTTATCAGATTCCAATACCACAAGCACGTTCACGTTGTAGCGCGTAAGGAGTTTGTTCGCCTCTGTGAGTACAACATCAGGGTCCACGTGTATGACCGGAGATGACATGAGGTCCTTGGCTGAGCGTTTGGGTTTGATTATCTGGCTCAAGACCGCAAGGAGTCTTTCCTCTACCTGGACCAGGGTCTGGCCTTTAATTGTGGCCGAAGCAGCTGTAGGATGGCCGCCGCCGCCAAAAGCCATGGCTACTTCTCCGGCGTCTATTTCTGGCAGTCGGCTTCGAGCAACCAAGTATACGCGATTTTCCATGCTGGCTAAGGCAAAGATGACATCCAGATTCTGCATATCCCTTAACTTGTGGACCAAGAGCGCGAAATCTCCCACATAGATCTCGGAAGACGCTGTCGTGATTGCTACATCCACACCGTGTATGGTGCGATGGGTGATCCCTTCAATCATGTCGTTTAGAAGGCTCACCTGCTCCGGGGTTATTTCCCGGGTGATTAGGTCTGAGACCACATTCAGATTCGCTCCCTTGGACAGCAGATAGGCTGCAGCAAGGTAATCATCCTCTGTCGTGGATTTGAATGTGAAAGAACCCGTGTCTTCGTATAGGCCTAGGGCCATGATCGTGGCCTCTTCAGGGGTGATCGGGATTTTTTTGTCACGAAGGATCTTTGTCAGGATGGTGACCGTTGCACCAACCATCTGAGTGACCACAACGCTGCCAGAGAGATCGTCGGGCATGGGGGGATGATGGTCATATATGTGGATCTCGAGGCCCGGGCGTTCAACAATACTGGCAAACTTGCCGATACGACTTGCCTGACGGGTATCTACCAGGATAAGCCGGGTTACGGCGTTGAGGTCCACGTCTTTGATCTTTACAATGTTGTAAAGATAGACCATGGATTTTACAAAAAAATCCCTCAAACCCTTTTCCTGGGAACCTGGAAAGACCACAAGGGCCTCTGGATAGAGTTTTTGGGCTGCTATCATAGAGGCAAATGCGTCAAAATCGGCGTTGATGTGGGTCGTTATCACAGTAAGGCCCTGTGATGAACTTCCAGAGGTGTCGTTTTTTGAAAGCATCTTAAATTGTCTCAAAACCCAAGCTGATAACGCCTTTCCGCTCCCTGTCCAAGTGACTGGAGAAACGCTTGTAACCAGCCACGCCCCTGGCGCTAACAGGAAACATACCCGCATTTCTCGCGGTCTGGTTAATTGGCTTGATAGGCCCCAGGGAACAGGACCAAATGGTCTCTCTGCTGTTGCCGGGGGTATAGAACTTATAAAAGGCTCTGTGCCTCACGGCTAGTATGCCTCGATAGGTGTTTGGTGCAGAATTATTCTGAAACCATCTCGGAAATCAAGACAAAACTCATAGATCGGATTAATCCCCTCCAATGCAACGACAGAGAAACTAAAAGAGTTTGGGCAACAATAAATTTTAACTGAAATTGGATAAGCCATAGCTAAACGATCTTCATCTGCCCCTCCAACCACTCCAGACAGGAAATCCACTTTCATCCCGAAGCTTCAGGATTTTGTCTTCTTTTATTACTTCAGCAGCAATGATGGCTGGTTTCCCATTAAAGAAAATTTTTGAACCTTTAACCGTAATTTTGTCTTTTGGTTCAATCCTGATTTCCTGGTTTTCAATGTACCAACCAGGGCCCAGATGAACAGAAATTTCTTCTTTGTCCGTTTTCATCATCAGATGTACACCGTAGTGCATCCCTTTCCTTGGGGTAATTCTGCCCACGCTGATTACTTCTCCGCTAATGGTCTCAACAGTTTTTGGGTCATACATTCTCCCGTATTTGCTTCCCATTCCCCAGTCACCGCTTCCTCTCCATTGCATCCCTCCCTGAGCAAAAGACTCATTGACAAGAAGAATAAGGCTGACAATGGCAAAAACTGATATAAGGACATTTATCTTCTTCATTTTTTGCTCCTCTCTTTTGAGTGTATTTTTAACCCATCCAATTCAGCCAACTATATGTAATTTAAACTTTTCGTTAAATAATTCTTATCTGACCTACTTGCAATTGGTTATTTGATTGGAAAATATAATGGAAAGGGTGAGCGGCGCGGGTTTGTGCATCCGCTCAACTTTTGTTGGACATGGTTCCCCCTACAAAATGAAATCAGTGGAAAGGAACTTGGAACTTCGTTCTCGTACAATAGTCGAAATGATACGCTTATTCATCTCTGTCTGTTTTGCCGCCACCAGGGTTCTTATGGAAAACACTCCAAGTGCATCCGACACAGAGAGGGTTCCTTCGGCTGAATCCTTTCGTCCAGTGAAGGGAAATGTATCAGGTCCTCTTTGGCATTGACTATTGACATTGACCCTGCAAACCTGATTCACTAATGGATCTATCAATTTAGCGATGATATCTGGATCTTGGCCAAAGATACTGACTTGCTGCCCATAGTCTGAATCCCTGATATAGGATAGAGGTTCATCAATATCTTCAAAAGGTACAACTGGGATGACAGGCCCAAACTGTTCTTTGCTGTAAATTTTCATTTGGGGTGTAACAGGATAAAGTACTGCTGGAGAGAAAAATGTCTTATTAATACTTCCGCCATACTTGTTAACAATCCCTGCGCCTAAATTCAGCGCGTCGTCAACAAGGCTTTGTAAATATGCCGGCTTATCCTTTTCGGGTAATGGCGTAATATTGACATTGTCTTCCCACGGCATACCGAAGTTCAGACGATCGACAGCTTCACAGAATTTATTGATAAATTTACTGGCGATAGACTGATGCACAAATAATATTTTCAATGCTGTGCAGCGTTGACCGTTATATGACAAGGTTCCTACAACACTTTCTCGTACTGTTGACTCGAGTTCAGCATCATCAAGGATGATGCCGGCATTCTTGGCTTCCAGACCCAATATACATTTTAGCCGATGAGGTTTAGGATGTTGAGACTTCAAAATATCAGCAACCCTACTTGAGCCAATGAAGGCAAGAACATCTATGTTGCCAGAGGACATAAGGGGCGCGACTACTTTCTGGCCTGCTCCATATACAGTATTTACAACCCCTTTAGGGAAAGATTGCTGAAACGCTTCAAGTAACGGGTAGTGGAGAAGAACTCCAAGTTTTGGTGGTTTGAAAATGACAGCATTCCCCGTGATTAAAGCAGGAATCAAGGTTGCGAATGTCTCATTTAACGGATAGTTAAATGGCCCCATGCATAACACAACCCCCAGAGGAGCTTGTCGTATCTGCGCGATAATACCGCTTTCAATAACAAATCTTGAGGAGTTCCGATCAATTACTTTTAATGCCTCAATCGTATCGATTATGTAATCAATCGTTCGGTCAAACTCTTTCTCTGAATCTTTCAGAGTTTTACCGATTTCCCACATTAAAAGCGCTACTACCTCATCGCGTTTTTTTCTCATTTTTTCAACAAACAACTCAACGTGCCTGATCCGTTCTTCAACGGACATTGTCGGCCATTCGCCATAGCCATTGCTATAAGCTTTTATTGCTGAGTTCAGAATTTCTAATGATTCTTTTTGGGTTAAAAGTGGATAACTGCCGATATACTTTTGCTCAACTGTATCGTGTTTCCTTATACAGACAGGCGAGAAAACCTCTTGTACCGGGCCATCCCATTTTCTTGATTCCCCATCCACCAAAAAAATTTTTTGCTCAATCCGAGTGTTCAAGCGATACTTTTCTGGTATTTGAGATTCTTCAGGAAATATTTCAAATACTTTATGAGATTTCGTCATTTACATTTCTCCTATTGTTAGGACAAGATATTTTGTCCAATGTGAAGCCTCACCGCCCCCTTCCAGGGGTCTGCCTGACGGCAGCGCTTCGCGTCCGGGGAGCAGGCCGGTTAAACAAAAGCGCAAAACGATTCGAATTTGGGGAAGTCGCTGGTTTTAAACACCCAATATATCCTGCAACACAGGAAACATACGTCTAACGCAGGCTCGCCCTTCTTCGACAGCTTCTTTTGCTCGATCAAACTCCATCAGGCCAAGATGGGCCAATCGTGGCGTCAGCATGACATTCGGGGGGTCACCGGCCATGCGACTGCGTGTGATACGGTCTTGCATGATATTGATGGAACGGACCAATACATCGAACAATCCTGGGGAACCGATATGCAATCCCAGTAGATGCGAAATAAGAGAAGTTGTCCGCTTTTTAAGGCTAGCAGAGAGCCTCTCGAATAGCTCTGCTTCGGTGCTCCCCTGATGGCTTTGAACGATATTTTTCTGCTTTCGGCTGAGATACCTCCTCCCGACTATGTCACCATTCAAATTGACAGCTATGACCACTTCCGCACCTAAGGCGCGGCAAAGAGAAACCGGTACTGGATTGACTAGGCCGCCGTCCACCAGCCATTGCTCCTCAAGCTTTACTGGCGTGAAAATACCAGGCAGTGCCATGGATGCTCGGACGGCATCCAGCAATGAGCCCCGTTGAAACCAGATTTCACGCCCTGTGGTCAAATCAGTAGCCACAGCGGCAAAGGGCTTGGGAAGGTCTTCAATTAATACATCCTCCATGAGATGCAGACGCAAGAAATCCATCAGCCGTTTGCCCTCGATAAAGCCACCGCCCATAACCAGATTAATATCCATAAATCGAACGATATCTCGTCGATTGAGTTTGTATACCCAAGACTCCAGCTTGTCGAGATTCCCGCTCACATAAACTGCACCCACCAGCGCCCCGATTGAAGTGCCACATACAATGTCAGGCTTAATACCTACATCGGCAAGTGCACGTATCACACCGATATGCGACCAGCCACGGGCAGAACCGCTGCCAAGTGCAAGGCCAATACGTGGACGGTTAGACATTTTCACATCACTGGTCATAAATATAACCCCTGGATAATCTTGTGGTATGCACATATGGTATGCATATGATTTTCGTAAACCGGTGTTTTCAATCCCCAAAATGCCATTCTACTGTTTCGTTCTTAATATCAGCCACTTGGCGTGGCCCGAGCCTATTTATATACCTTTCTATATCAAGTTTTGACACAGTGTCGAGCGCCAGTGCCCGTGCGGTTTCCTAACCGGGTTGTGTTGGTATTTCTCAAATGTTCCTGAGTCCATGTCTTCACAGGTATGATGTCATAAATCACATGCTTAGTAAAGAAAGACAAGGCCGATTGGCAAAGAAACACAAAATTCTTTTTCTGCCCCGTGGAATAGAGACGCCCGAATGGTGAAATCGTCCCGAATTTTGCGAGTATTGGAAACCATTGATTACCACCAGAAGCGGTTTTCCTCTCCGATAATGGTGATTATCAAGACCATTGTGGGAGGCCCTGAGATGGGAATAGCAATGTACCCTTGTGAAATCCGGGTTAATAGGTTATGGTCAAAAATAACGAAGCGTTGTGGTGAGACGGCTTTTTATCCGTTATCAGTTCAGTATCCGTGAAATATGGAGAGAAACCAACTCTTTTTATTCGTATTTTTATTCGTATTTACGGCTATCATCCTGTTGTTTGGTTGCACGCCTTTCAAAAAGAAAACTCACCTTAATATACCTTCTAAAGCAAAGAATGTTGTCTTGCTGGCAAAAAAGGATCTATCAGCAAGGCTTAAAGTCCCCATAACAAGCATTTCTATCATTCGTATCGAGGCAATTAATTGGAGTAATACCAGTCTTGGTTTTCCCAGGGAAGGGATGATTTATGCTCAAGTTATTACACCAGGATACAAAATAATTCTCTCTGCTCAAGGGAAGCACTATGAGTATCATAGTGATTATGATCGTGTAATAACACAAGATTAGAATCAGTTAAGAAGGGGGTGATGGGAAAGTATATCAAAGGGCAAAAAGGGTAGGTCAATTCCAAAAAAACTTAAAGGATTTTCTGCTGAGGGTTAAATAAATATCCAAAAGGGAGCAATGTTTAAGAATTTTTCACCTTTAGCAGGACAGGGGGGGAATGAAAACACTGAGAATGAAACCAAAATTTTTAGTTCCTGCATTATTTATTGCTTTATCAGTTATGATGGTCACGTCAGGGGCTGCAATTGCTGCATTTATGCAATCACAAGTCCCCACTGGCCCAGTCCCCGGGAAATACATCATTGTCTTTAAAGATGGTATTGATCCACTACGTGGTGCTCAAGATCTGGAAATTGCGCATGGTTTAAGGATGAGACATATTTACTCCCATGCCATAAAAGGGTGTTCTGTATCTATGGCTGAATGGAAATTGGAGGCAATTGAAAGCGATCCCACTGTAGAATATGTTGAACAGGATGTATATGTTCATGCACTTCAGCAGACACTTCCATGGGGCGTGGATCGAATAGATGCAGAGTTGGTTTGGACTTACAATACAGGGGCAGGGGTGAAAGTCGCCATTATTGACACTGGAATAGATTATACTCATCCAGACTTGACCGCCAATTTCGATCCTGTAAACAAAGGATATGATTTTGTCGATGATGACGATGAACCACTGGATGAGAATGGACATGGGACGCATTGTGCTGGAATTGTGGCTGCTAGAGATAATACTGAAGGAGTGGTTGGCGTTGGACCAGAAGCAAAATTGTATGCAGTAAGGGTCCTTGACAGACGAGGAAGTGGTTTGCTCAGTGATATTATCGCGGGACTCGATTGGTCGGTCGTCAATGGTATGCAAGTGATATCAATGAGTTTGGGGACCACAATCTATTCACTAAGCCTGGAAACTGCATGCAACAATGCCTATAATGCCGGTCTCGTTTTAATTGCAGCCGCTGGTAACAGCGGGGACGGAGATCCAAGTACAGACGAGTATTCATATCCTGCAGCCTACGGCTCGGTGATTGCGGTCGGTGCGACTGACAGTACTGATGCAGCACCTTTTTGGAGCAACTCAGGCCCATATCTGGAATTAGCAGCTCCGGGGGTAAGCATATATTCAACCCTACCAACATATAGGGTTACCTTAACCACATTTTATGGTTATGACTATGGAACATTGAACGGCACCTCAATGGCGTGCCCGCATGTCAGTGGTACGGCAGCCCTTGTGATAGCCTCTGATCCAACATTAACAAATGAGGCTGTAAGATTGCTGTTACAATCAACGGCTGACGACTTAGGGCCAGCCGGACTGGATACAGTATATGGATATGGTTTAATTGATGCTGATGAAGCTGCTTCAGGCGAGGACACCATCCCACCGACGATATCCAACTTAACACCCGCTGATGGGTCAATAGTAAATACAGGGACTCCAACCATTTCCGCAACAGTGGCGGATGCAGGTGGTATTGACTCGACTTCTATCGTTATGGCGGTGGATGCAGTCACGGTTACGCATAGTTATGACAGCACAACAAGTGTGGTCTCTTACACACCCACGACGTCTCTCATAGATGGCCTTTACACAGTGACTTTGGATGTGGCAGATGCCGTGGGTAATCTCGCCACGACCAGCTGGTCATTCACGGTCGATACCACACCACCAGAACAAGTGGCTGGAGTAACAGTAACGACGGTAAGTAGTAGTCAGCTAGATATTTCATGGACAGCGAACACCGAATTGGATCTCGACCACTATAATGTGTACAGGAGCACTACATCTGGTGGTCCATATGGTCTTGTTGCCTCACCAACCACGAACTTGTATTCAAATACTGGTCTGGCAGCTTCGACAACCTACTACTACGTGGTAACAGCAGTGGATGTGGCAGGAAATGAAGGTGACCCCTCTTTAGAGGCTTCAGGAACGACAAGCGAGGCGGCTGTTAACGCCATGCACATTGCAAGTATCACCATGTCAACAGTAGATCGGGGACCATGGACATATGCCATAGCCACAGTAACGATCGTCGATGCCACCGGCAATCCTGTTGCGGGCGCCACAGTCTCTGGTGGGTGGAGCGGATTGACCGGTGATACTGATTCTGGGGTTACCAATACCGCTGGGCAGATATCTTTTAGTTCGGACAGGGTACGAGACGCAGAAGGTATATTTACATTGACTGTAACTGGTGTTGTGCATACCGACTATACTTACGATTCTACGGCAAATGTCGTAACAAGTGCCAGTATCGAGGTTTAAAAAGCCATTTCCTTTATGTAGACTCTGCTCTGTATTGTTTTGATCTCATACAGATAGACCGCCAGGGCTTTGCTCTGGCGGTTTTTTCTTGTTGGTGCTTAAAAAATGGCATTAAATGTGTACCTATCTCGACCTTACGAATTATTTTTGCTCGTGGTTCTCATGTGAGATATAATATTTTGGGAAAAATCGAGATACTGCATCTGTTACTTCTTGAAGCCATTTACGCCTTTGCTCCTCAGAGCTTATGATTATAATCCTAAACATTTTCCGGTAAAATTTTTCTACTCCGCAGAGCCCAAAAATGCAGTTTTTCCAGAGCGTTTCGAGTGGATCACCAAAAACTTTTTCCTCTCTTTCCTCTGGAGTATTGGAAGTGTTGAATACAAGAACAGCTTTGCCTTTCAATAAACCATCAGGTATTCCTTCGCCTTTATCTCCTTCAAGGAATCCATAAGCAATCCCTGGACGAATCACTCTATCAATCCATCCTTTCAAAATTGCTGGCGGCTGCCCCCACCAATTTGGATGAATGATTATAATTCCATCTGATTCAGTAAGTTCATCACAATAATTTTTTATCTGATGTGGTAAAGGTGCATCCTTTGAAATTTCTTCAATAGGCAAGATAGGGTCAAAATTTTCTTCATATAAATCATGGAAATAAATATCATGGCCTTTTTCTTGAAGTGTATTCAGTGCTGCTTCTGCAATAGCATGATTAAAACTTTTTTTATTAGGGTGAGCAAGAATTACTGAAATCTTCATGTTCCATCTCGCTGATAATTATTTTTTGGGGAAAGTTCTCAGCCCTTGTGCAGCGCATTGATAAGCTGCAGGGAACAGGACCAAATGGTCTGCTGTCGCCGTGCTACACGGAACTTATCAGAGATTCCGTGTAGCACGGCTAGTGAGCCTCGATAGGTGTTTGGTGCAGATATCGTTCTGGAACCGCAGAACAAATCTCATTTAATATCCGTTTGCGGTCCTTTTTGCCCTTGACAAGCGGAGGACTTATAAGCACTCAGATGAGTGCGTGTCTACTACTTATTCTTTTCCGTTAATGCAGCAATACTAGGATTAACAATATTTATTGTATCTCCTGCCTTCATTCCCATTAGCTGTTCATATTCCTCTGCACTCAAAATGTCCGCAAGCCGTTTTTGGAGCTCTATAGATAAATCGTTTATTTTGTTCGCCAGTGCTTCTCCAGTAATTCCTGAGGCAATAACACGATCTTTCTCTTTCAGGAAATCTCTATGCAATTCTTCAAATTTGTTAGATGTGATTGTTGGAACATGGTGCTCCGCAGTAAGTGCTGCTTCGCGAATTATCACTTCATTTGGATCAATCGATTCACCTGTTTCTAAAAATTTTTTGTGCATTGAGTGAAGTTTTTCAGAAAGTGTATTCATTGAAGTTTCCCCCCCGTATTTTTGCCAACATGGATTGTAAACACCTGGAAGCCATGGAAGTAGAAAACCAGTACCCCAAACTCCGTATGCTAATACAGAGGCCCAATATCCTCTTACTTGAAGGTTCAGAGTAACTTTCGGATCAGTTGAATATAAAAAACAATTAGCGGACTGATGACAAACGCCATTGACTGCATAAACACCAATACCTGCGGTATCGTTGCAACCAAACATCGGCATGCGGTAGCAATTTGCTACTGCATACACCCCATTACCCGAGCAAATCTTTCGCTTGTCTGGTCCAGAGTGCCCACCCCAGCAATCGAAATATTTGTCATTAGATGGAGAGTAAACATAAGTATGATCTGCAATGTCGCTGATCTTTACAGCCCAGCCCTCAAGAGTTTGGCGACTCATAGTTGATTTCCTCACAATCCAGGCCCTTTTGGGACATAAGGACGTTTCCACAATAATGATCTACTCATATCTTGTAACAAGGCGGCCAGGGCGTTACAAGCTCACTAGATAATCTCTCGCACAAATAGATTCAAATAAGGATTCTTTTGTGAGAAAAAGAATAAAGCGGAAAATCCCTTATTGATTTTTGGGCGTATAGCGTTATCCGATTGAAATGTCAAGGAATCTAAGAGTCGTGCGGCTTGAAAAATTTGAGCGTAACGAAACGTTACAATTTATCCGGAAAAGTACGGAAAAAAGTGTGAAGATTCTACACAGTGAATTGTCTACAACCCTATGGAGTCGTATCTATCCTTGCAAAACACCCGGAGCATCAAGTCGAGCTAATCCTGGCATGAACTGACTTGTAGAACTCTCCTTAGTTCAATATATTTTTTTTGCTGCCTGGGCACAGTCGGCATCACCATTTTGATCGAAACGATACCAGCTCTCAATTTGTTCGTTAAAGTGGCCCGAAATGTGTTTGATTTTTTCATCGTCACAAATAGTAAGAGACTTATCCGAAGTCTCGCCGCCCTGGATCATTTTTGAAGGATCAAGATAGGCAACTTTAACATCTTTTGGGCAACAACAGAGATAGCCGCAGAAAGTAAAGCCGGGCTTGATTTCTTGTGTTGAAGGATCTGTGATA
>QMMN01000046.1 GCA_003647275.1 Deltaproteobacteria bacterium | reverse complement strand
TTTTGGAGAAGACTGCTTTATCGAGAAACCACTGCACAGGTCATCGATGTGCTGACCCAAATGAAGCTTAAGGTAATCGATGTCTTGAACCTTTTGGGTAATCGATGTCCTGAGCCTTATCAGATATGCCCTTATCCAGAGGTGTCAATGGCACAAGAGGGAGAATGTGTTGAGTTATCTGGTTAAGGAACACCAGGAAACCTTCAGAAGGAAACTTCAGAGGGCCTACCAAGAGCCCACATACGAGAAGGCCAAGGCGGCCCTGATGAAGGTGAAAAAGGAACTTTCGCTGATTAACGAATCAGCTGTACGCAGCCTTGAAGAAGGGTTGGAGGAGACATTGACACTTCACAGACTAGGGCTCTTTGAGAAGCTGGGCAAGAGCCTCAAGACGAGCAACTCAATAGAGTCTGTCATGTCTCTGATCGAACAAAGGACTCAAAAAGTGGATTACTGGAAAAACAGCAACCAAAAGCAAAGATGGTTGGCCACGGCACTCTTAGAGATCGAACCCAGGCTCAACAGAATCAGAGGTTACAGATATCTACCTGAACTCAGAACAGCAATACAAAGGGAACTCAGAATAATCTCAAAGCAGGAGATGGCCGCTTAATGAAGGAAGTTGGAGCCGCTACTAAATGTCAACTAAAAAAGGGATTGACTCTTCCACTGAATCAAGGGCGGTTTTTATAGGGCAGGGACTGTATACATTTCCTTAAAAACTTGCTATTAAATGGGTTTGAGATTAAGATTTTAGGTATCAAAATTGGGCTAAAATGAGCCCAATTTTTTTGTGATGTTATACCGGATTTTGTGACTATTTTGTGACTAATTTTGATTTTTAAGTATTTGAAATTATTAATAAAATGGCGGAAGTGCATGGGAATCGAACCCACCTAGGACGGTTTTAGCGCCCCACACCGGATTTGAAGTCCGGGAGCCCCACCAGAGAGCTATCCACTTCCGCAATCGAGCTTATTTTCATACAAATCTTTGTTATGGCTGTCAACGATTTTGTATAAACATGATTTTGTATGAGCACAGGTGCAAGCGGCCAACAAACGTTATCAGCAATGAAGCGCAGAAAATGATCTACAAGGCATTTCTGTGCGAATTGTGGGATGTTTTGTCTCTGTTTATATTGACGGGCTGTTGCCTGAATCCCTTTTCGCTTGTCTAAAACGTTTTTTGATAAATCCAAGGCTTGCTCCAGGCGATCTCGTACGTAGTGCCTCTGTTTAAGCCGTCAGGTGCAACCTTTGCGCTAAACGCACCCTTTGGGCTCAAACAGTTGAAATCGCTAATTTTCCGCTTCGCCAAGATTTATTAGCAAAAAACCTTTTAATGACCGCTCAAAGGATTTTCTGTTTGGGCAACAGCCTGTTGAGACCTGACAACTGATCGCTGAGAGCTTTTTTCGAAAGGAGATACAGGGCATGATTGTTAACCACGAGCGCTTGGGTGATCTTTTCAAGACACTGGTTCAGGTAGACAGTGTTTCAAAAAAGGAAGGGCCCATTTCAAAGACCTTGCAGGAGATTTTTGAATCCCTGGGGGCCGAGGTATTGATTGATGGGGCCGGCCCAAGAGTAGGCAGTGATACAGGTAACCTTATCGCGAGGTTCAGGGGTACTGCGGCGGACGTTGGGCCGCTGCTCCTCAATGCCCATATGGACACGGTCCAGCCAGGTGAGGGCGTCAAGGTCCTTTTTTCAGACGGCACGTTTACAAGTGACGGGACCACCATTCTCGGGGCTGATGATAAGTCGGCATTGGCTGTGATTATTGAAACCATCAAAATACTTCAGGACAAAAGACTTCCATACGGCCCCCTGGAGGTGGTCGTGACGGTTTGTGAGGAGGTCGGTCTTCTGGGGGCCAAAAACCTTGATTATTCGCTGATTAAAGCGCGATACGGATACAGCCTGGATGCCACCGACGTAGAGGGGATTGTGACCAGAGCCCCTGCTGCCAATCACATCCAGTTCAAGGTCCATGGCCGGGATGCCCATGCTGGCGCTGCCCCTGAGAAAGGCATCAATGCCATACATCTGGCCAGTCGGGCGATTTCAGAGATCCGTGTTGGCTGTATTGATGAAGAGACGACAGCCAATATTGGGCTGATCGAGGGCGGCAAGGCCACCAATATTGTTCCGTGCCTTGTGATGGTGGCTGGTGAGGTCCGCAGCCACAGTCCTGAGAAACTGGACCAGGAAACACAAAAAATTGTCCAGAGCTTTGAACGCCAGATCTCCAACTACAAAAAAGCATTTCCCTCAGATGATGGGCTCCCTCGTCTGGAGACAACGGTTCGCCAGGATTTTTCTGTGTTAAAGGTCCCTGAAGATCACTTGATCGTCACTCTGGCAAAGGAGGCTGCATCCAGCCTGGGACGCAAGATGAAGACCAAGACCAGCGGCGGCGGGAGCGATGCAAATATATTCTTTAGCCACGGGATTATCACGGGTGTGCTTGGTACGGGCATGAAGGACATGCACACAGTACGGGAGTCCATTCGGCTGGATGACATGGTCAAGTCTGTAGAACTCCTCCTTGAAATCATCCAGCTTCATGCCAAGTCAGCTGTTTAATAGATCAGGACCTACGTTGAACTGCAAAAGCGAGCGCATTCCCTGCAGCAAGCTGCAGAGAATGCGCAATTGTCAAAAACGATCACTAAAACAACAAATTATGCTTATTATTTAAAGAAACGGTTTAAGCCTCAAAAGTTCGTAGGCTGGGTGGTTCCGCAGTGAATAGAGAAGGGCGTCTTGGTTACACCAACCTTGTTGCCGCCTGGAGGAACTGATTGGTTTCGATGGTGGCAGCAGGGTTTTTTTGACTCCTATGGGGCAGTGTGATAAGAGACCAACCAATCCGGGTCCGGGATAGCAGCTCGGCAGGCTCGGGGGTCACATGTTGGCGGGCTGTTGCCCAAACAGCTGTCCACTCAACCTTTAAGGAGCCGTCAGGGATATCTTTTTTTGAGGTCAGGTCACTGATATGGCCTGAGAGGCCCGGCAACAGCCCGTTAGGATATGGACAGGAATGAAGATTGCCTACTTTGACTGTATTGCCGGGATCAGCGGCGACATGATCCTTGGAGCCCTGATTCATTTGGGGGTGCCAGGAGATTTCATTGAAGAGAATATCCGTAACATGCCCCTGGGCGCCTTCCACTTGGACATCAGCACAGCCGCCCGGATGAACATTCACGGCCAGCATGTCAAGGTTGTCGTTGAGGATAAAGACGAACACACCAGGAATTATCAAGATATCAGGTTTCTTATTGACGAGAGTCCTCTACCGGAGCGGGTAAAGGACTTAAGCCTTAAGATCTTTGGCAGGCTGGCCGAGGTTGAGGCCTCTATCCACAATTGTCCCAAAGAACGTGTGCATTTCCATGAACTGGGGGGTGTGGATGCCATTGTGGATATTGTGGGGACTGCCCTTGGCGTGGAATGGCTTGGCATTGGCAAAGTCTTCGCTTCAGAGGTTCCAGTGGGCAAAGGGTTTGTGAGCTGCCAGCATGGAACACTTCCTGTTCCGGCCCCTGCCACGCTGGCCCTCCTTAATGGTGTGCCGGTTTACGGCACAGGCGTGTCGCACGAGCTGAGCACACCCACGGGTGCTGCGATTCTTACATCGCTTTCTCAAGATTTTGGCCCAATGCCCAAAATGGTGATTCGACAGATCGGTTACGGGGTGGGGTCGCGTGATTTGACAGAGATGCCAAACCTGCTCAGGGTTGTGCTGGGGGAGCCTGATTTTGCGTTAGAGGCAGATTGCGTGACAGTCGTTGAGACCAACATCGATGACATGAACCCCGAAATATTCGGGTTTGTCATGGAGAGACTCTTTGAAGACGGGGCCCTTGATGTGATCTGGATCCCGGTCTTTATGAAGAAAAACCGACCCGGAACCATGGTGCGGGTTATATGCAGTGAGATAGATCGAGAGACCGTGGTGCGCCGGATTCTCTCAGAGACCACGGCTACCGGGGTTCGGCATTATCGGGCTGAGCGATGCAAACTCCCACGAAAGGCCAAAGAAGTTGTCACCTCGTTTGGCAAGGTGCGTGTCAAGGAGGTTTCAGGTCCCACAGGCAGGATTTCTGTGGTACCTGAATATGAGGACTGCAAAAAGATTGCCCTGAAAAAGAACGTGCCTCTGAAGATGGTATATGAGACTATTGTGAAGGAGACGTCATAGTATTTTGGATTGCGGAATTGCGGATTTTGCTTTGTTATCTTTTGATGACTTCATAAAAAGTCTTCAATTCGCTTTGTTGGTCACTTTTTAAAGGTTCTAAGTTCGCTTCGCTAAGAACCTGTAGTGACCAGAATAGGCTCATCAAAGACTTTTTACGAAATCATCATCTTTTAATTTCGCAATTTCGCAATCCAAAATCAAATAAGGCCTTGCGTAGGATTCAAGAAAAATGTGTGGTTCTGTTGGCAACAGGCGGTTACGTAGGATACATCCCTGTTGCACCTGGCACCTTTGGCACCCTGGTTGCGATTCCTCTTTGTTATCTCCTCTCAATGCTTGGGCCGCTTGTGGGGATGCTCTTCATTGGCGTGTTCGCAGGATTTGCCGTATGGATATCAGGTAAAGCAGAAAAGCTGTTCAACAGCAAAGACAGCAGCCTCATTGTCATAGATGAGATGGCCGGTTTCCTGGTCACCTTGTTTCTTATACCCTGGAGCTTTAAGACCCTGGTGACCGGTTTTTTGCTCTTTAGGGTCATGGATATTGCCAAGCCCTTTCCCATCAGGAGGCTGGAATCGACACTGAATGGTGGGTGGGGTGTTGTCGGCGATGACGTCCTGGCAGGCATTTATGCCAACGCTGCCTTAAGAGTGATTATGAGATTTTTCTAGATTTTGAATCAAAGGATGAACGATAATTTCCTTGAACATGAAGTGGCGAAGCTGCTACTTTTACTGAAAATCACCATTGCAGTTGCCGAATCATGCACCGGGGGGCTGATCTGCCACCGGCTGACCAATATCTCCGGCAGCTCAGATTATCTGGAAAGGGGTGTGGTCACCTACAGCAACCGTTCCAAGATTGAACTCTTGGGGGTCTCTGCCCAGCTCATAAAAGAGTATGGGGCTGTGAGTGAGGCGTGCGTCAAGGCCATGGCGACCGGCATCAAACAGCTTGCAGGGACTGACCTGGGGCTTGCGGTCAGCGGGATTGCCGGTCCGACCGGCGGTACGCCGGACAAGCCCGTAGGCACAGTTCACATGGCCTTGGCCTGGAACGAGGATGTGCAGTGTTGGAAATATCTCTTTGAAGGTTGTCGAGGAGAGATCAAACAAAAGGCTTCAGACCAAGCACTCATGCGGATACGGGACCACTGCCAGTGTATAAAACATGGGTGAAAAAATACGGGCTTTTATAGCCATTAGTTTACCGGAACCAGTTCTCGAAGTCATTGCGAGAGCGCAGGAGACGCTTCGAGGGCTGGGCCTTAACATTAGATGGGTCCGTAAAGAAGGCATCCACTTGACCTTGAAGTTCCTGGGAGATATTCAACGGGATGATGTAGAGAAAATCCATGCCGCGATGGAGCAAGCAACGAAGGCCTTTTCGTCCTTTACCCTGAGAGGGGAGGGGATGGGCGTTTTCCCAGACCTCAAGCGTCCGCGCGTCGTCTGGATAGGGATATCCGGAGATGTTGAAGCCCTGCGTGCTCTTCAAAGGGATTTGGAATCCCAGCTCAACGGCCTTGGGTTTCCGAAAGAGAAGCGAACTTTCAAAGGACATCTCACGGTGGGCCGTGTCAAAGGTCGTTTGGGTCGGACCAAGCTGAGTGAGGCCTTGGAAGCAGTGAGAGATTTTCGAACAGCGTCTTTTACGGCGCAATCGGTTGTCCTTTTTCAAAGTGATCTACGTCCAGGTGGTGCCGTCTATAGCAAACTGGCAGAAGTGCCTCTAAAAAGTGCCTAAAGTGCCTACAAGCTATTTCAAAACCCTTTTCCTTGGTCTGTTCGGCCATTTTTGAAAGTTCTAAGCTCGCTTCGCTAAGAACTTTTTGCAAAAATGGCCAAAATGGAGTCGTCAAAGGGTTTTGAAATAACTTCTAAAGTTGAGGGGCTCACAGGAAATTGAGGGATTGGGGGATTGAAATCAGGTTGGATTCCTTCAATTCCTGAGTGATTACATCCATAACTTTAGCTCACTTTAGACACTTTAACTCACTTTAGTTCACTATCTTAAAAGGGGGATTTTATGGGTAGCATATCTGCGGATAAGGAAAAGGCTGTTGATCTGGCGATAGGACAGATAGAACGCCAGTTCGGCAGGGGGTCCATCATGAAACTGGGTGGCCAGTTCATTGCGGATGTCCCAGCTATTCCAACCGGCTCACTTGCCCTGGACTGTGCTCTGGGGGTCGGGGGTATCCCGCGAGGACGGGTGATAGAGATCTTTGGTCCTGAATCCTCAGGCAAGACCACACTGGCCCTTCACGTCGTGGCCGAAGCCCAGAAAATGGACGGCATCGCGGCCTTCATTGATGCCGAACATGCCCTTGATGTCGTGTACGCCAGGAAGCTGGGGGTAAACTGTGACGATCTACTGGTTTCTCAGCCGGACACAGGTGAACAGGCCCTGGAGATCACGGAAGTCCTGGTACGTAGCGGGGCCATGGATGTGGTGGTTATTGATTCGGTGGCCGCCCTGGTCCCTAGAGCAGAGATTGAAGGGGATATGGGGGATGCCCACGTAGGCCTGCAGGCCAGGCTCATGTCACAGGCCTTGAGGAAGCTGACAGCCAGTATCAGCAAATCGAAGACCGCGGTTATCTTCATCAATCAGATCCGGATGAAGATCGGTATGATGTTTGGCAATCCTGAGACCACGCCTGGGGGCAATGCCCTTAAATTCTATTCCTCGGTTAGGCTTGACATCCGAAGGATTGGAAGCATCAAGGACGGTCAGGAGATGATCGGCAGCCGGACTCGGGTCAAGGTGGTTAAGAATAAGGTGGCCCCCCCTTTCAAAGAGGCAGAGTTCGACATCATGTACGGCGAAGGGATCTCGACCACCGGCGACCTTCTTGACATGGCGGTTCAAACCCAGGTCATCGACAAGAGCGGGGCCTGGTATTCCTATGATCAGGAACGGATTGGACAGGGTCGGGAGAATGCCAAGAACTTCTTAAAGGAAAATCCGGAGGTGGCCGGGCGCATCCTGGAAAAGGTCCGAAAGGCCCTTGGATTGGTAAAAAAAGAATCTGCTGAATCCAAAACAGCACAGGCTCACCGGGAAAAAGGGAGTAAAAAGTAGGCAGCAAGCTAAGCTACAATCAATGACCAATGATAAGAGACCAAGATGACAGGAGATGATCTGCGCAGTAAATTTCTGGCCTATTTTGAGGGCAGAGACCATACGATTGTGAAGAGTTCATCGCTGGTGCCTGATGATGATCCTACATTGCTTTTCACAAATGCCGGCATGGTTCAATTCAAGCGAACCTTCTTAGGGGAGGAAAAACGTCCTTATGTGCGAGCGGTCAGCGCTCAAAAGTGTGTTCGGGCAGGGGGCAAACACAATGATCTTGAAAATGTGGGACATACTGCTCGCCATCATACCTTTTTTGAGATGCTGGGAAACTTCTCGTTCGGAGATTATTTTAAAGAACGGGCCATTGAACTGGCCTGGGATCTGATGACAAGGGAATATGGTGTCCCCGAAGAAAGATTATGGGTCTCGGTGTACGAAAAAGACGATGAGGCTCACAGGCTCTGGTCCAGCCAGATAGGGATTCCTGAAGACCGGGTCGTTCGCCTTGGGGAAAAAGACAATTTCTGGTCCATGGGCGATACAGGCCCCTGCGGTCCTTGCTCGGAGATACTGATAGACCAGGGAGAGGGGGTAGGTTGTGGGCGACCGGAATGCAGAGTTGGTTGTGATTGTGACCGGTACTTGGAGCTCTGGAATCTGGTCTTTATGGAATTCAACCGGGATGAATCTGGCAGAATGACGCCTCTTCCCAGGCCCAGCATTGACACGGGCATGGGCCTGGAGCGCATTACAGCAGTGGTTCAGGGGGTTACCAGCACCTATGAGACCGATCTGTTTATGCCCATCATAGAAGAGATCGAGGCCCTTTCTGGGCATTCTCTGGGAGAATCTACAGAGATTGATGTATCCATCAAGGTGATTGCAGACCACAGTCGTGCTGCAGCGTTCCTCATTGGGGACGGCGTGCTTCCCTCCAACGAAGGGAGCGGATACGTACTGCGCCGTATTCTTAGGCGAGCGATACGTTATGGTCGTATCCTTGGCCTAACGCGTCCCTTTTTGCACCAGACTGCGGGAAAGGTCGCTCAGGTCATGAAGATGGCTTATCCAGAGCTGTTGGAAGCAGATGCCTATATCAGGAATATGATCAAAAATGAAGAGATGCGCTTTTTGGGGACCCTGGATACTGGTCTCCGAGTACTGGAGGATGCACTGGGAGAGTTAAAGGCCAGTGGCATCTCAGAGGTGCCTGGTCATCTGATTTTTAAGATGTACGATACTTATGGTTTTCCGGTGGACATTATCCAGGATATTGTGCGGGATGAGGGGATATCTCTTGATATGACAGGTTTTGAGCAGGCTATGGACCAACAGCGGCTTCGGTCACGCACCGCGTGGAAGGGTGCTGATGGGCAACGGGTAACAGAAGCCTACAAGGCCTTGTCAGCCCAGGGGATACAAACCGATTTTGTGGGGTATGATGTCACAAGCATTGACTCTGAAATCCTTGTTCTGGTTCGAGACGGCAAGGCGCTTGAACGGGCTACTGAGGGAGACGACATTGAGCTTGTGACGGCCAGGACTCCGTTTTATGGTGAGGCAGGTGGCCAGGTAGGGGATCGCGGCCGTATCTTTGGTCAAGGTTTTGAGATGGCGGTTTCAGATACTGTCAAGGATCCCAATAATATCATTATCCACAAAGGGAAGGTCTTACGAGGGAGCATTTCCCCAGGGCAGACCGTAACTCTGAGCGTTGATCATGACAGCCGTTTGGCCATTGCCAGGAACCATACTGCAACTCATATCCTGCACGCGGTTCTGCGCCAGGTCCTTGGGGACCATGTGAAGCAATCAGGGTCATTGGTGGCACCGGACAGGTTGCGCTTTGATTTTACGCACTTTTCTGCCATTGACGACAAGACACTTCAGGAGATTGAAGTCATGGTCAATGACCGAATTCAGCAAAACATTCCCCTTCAGATCGAGGAGATGGATGCTGATAAGGCCTTTAAGATGGGGGCGACCGCCCTGTTTGAGGAGAAGTACGGTGACCGGGTCCGCGTCGTTGCCATTGAGGATTTCAGCAAGGAACTATGCGGTGGGACCCATACGGAACGGACCGGAGATATCGGGCTGTTTAAGATTGTCAGCGAGGGTAGTGTGGCAGCAGGGGTGCGGCGCATTGAGGCCCTTACAGGAATGGCTGCCCTGTCTTACTTGCAGGAGATATCCCAGACTTTGCGTGCCTTAGCACAGATGTTAAAGGCCAAACCCGAGGAGCTTATTGACAGATTCCAGAAAGTATTGGTTCAACTGAGGACCCTGGATAAAGAGCTTGCGGCCCTCAAAGCGGAAACAGCGGTTGAGGCATCAGATCAGTTGCTTTCTCATGTCAAGACCGTGAACGGCGTATCTGTCCTTGCCAAGGAGGTTTCAGTAGACACGGCAGCGGCCTTGAGGGACCTGGCTGATCATCTTAAAGCAAAGATGAAGTCAGGTATTGTGGTGCTGGGGAGCAGGGTGGCAGATAAAGTGCTGCTGGTGGCCGTGGTTACAAAAGAGCATCTGGGTCAATATCATGCTGGCCAGATCGTGAAGCAGGTGGCTGCTGTTGTGGGTGGTGGCGGTGGTGGCCGCCCTGATATGGCGCAGGCTGGAGGGAGCAAGCCCGAAAAACTCCATGAGGCACTAGACAAAGTCTTTGATATCGTGGCCCAGGGCTAAATGTCGCGGGGCGAGCTAAATTCATTCCCAGGCGATCTGGTGGCTTCCTTTTTTCCTTTCCACAATACGACCTATGACATCGGCCTTTTCATTCATGGCCCCAAGGAACTCCAGAATCCCCTCTGTGGCTCTTTCAGGGATCACCAGGATGAGTCCAATGCCATTATTGAAGGTCCTCATCATTTCCCGTTTTGAGAGCTTACCTGCTTCCTGAAGAAAGGTGAAAATAGGCGGAATTTCCCAGCTTCCTTCCCGGATCAGGGCCCTACACGATGCGGGGAGTATGCGGGGTAAGTTGTCGACGATACCGCCACCGGTTATGTGGGCAATCCCGTGAATCGGAAAGTCACGCAAGAGGTGACGGACAACCTCGGAATAAATCTTGGTTGGTTCCAGAAGCTCTTCTCCGATCGTTCTACCGAGTATATCAACCGTGTCATCTATTTTCAGCTTGAGCTTTTCAAAGCAAATCTTTCGAACGAGGGAATAGCCGTTGCTGTGAAGACCGCTTGAGGCGATGCCAATCAGTTTGTGGCCAACTGCAATCTCTGATCCATCCACGATCTTGGTGTTGTCTACAATGCCGACCACAAACCCTGCCAAGTCGTACTCACCGTCCCCATACATTCCAGGCATCTCTGCTGTTTCACCGCCTATGAGGGCACACTTGGCACGTTTGCAACCCTCGACAATGCCTCGGATAATGGCCTCAGCGGTTTCAGGAACAAGGGTTCCCATGGAAAGATAGTCAAGAAAAAAGAGGGGCTTGGCACCCTGTACTGCAATATCATTGACACACATTGCTACAAGGTCAATTCCGATAGTGTCGTGCTTGTTCATCATGCAAGCCACTTTGAGTTTGGTGCCTACGCCGTCCGTGGAGGTTACCAGAACGGGGTTTTTATACTGGCTCATGTGAAGGGAGTAAAGGCCACTGAACCCCCCAATGCCAGCAATCACCCCAGACTGCGGGGCTTCCCTGGTAATTTTCTTGATTGTTTTTATGAAACGATTCGCCTTATCAACATCGACGCCAGCGTCTCGATAGGTAAGAGACTCGTTCATAGCACCTCCCCATAACTTTTTATATTGTTAGAGTAACTTCATCAAAAAGTCAAAAGAAATCTTTTTGACAAGACGGCTGCCGTGGTATAAGTATAATAAGAGTAGACAAAATCAAAGAAATTAAACTCTTATGGAAGGCTTGTGCCATGAAAGAATTTGCCCGGCTGAATCGGCTTCCCCCCTATGTCTTTACGATAGTAAACAAGATTAAGATGGATGCCCGCCGTGCGGGAGAGGACATTATTGACCTTGGGATGGGAAATCCTGACATGTCCACCCCAAAGCACATTGTAGATAAGCTCATAGAGGCAGCCAGAAAGGGCCACAACCACCGATATTCGGCCTCTATGGGAATCACCAAGCTCAGGGTCGCGATTACCGACTGGTATAGACGTAGATTCGGCGTGGATTTAGACCCGGATGCCGAAGCGATTGTCACCATTGGTGCCAAAGAAGGAATTTCCCATCTTGTGCTGGTCACCATACGTCCGGGAGATGTCGTCTTTTCGCCAGACCCCACGTACCCGATCCACCCTTATTCGGCAATCATTGCTGGTGGGGATGTACGGAGGATTCCATTGAGTCCTGAAGGGGATTTTTTTGAAGACCTGATTGCGGCTACAAGGCAGACATGGCCGCGGCCGAAGATGCTCATCATTTCCTTTCCCCACAATCCCACAACCGAAGTGGTGGACTTGGCCTTTTTTGAAAAGGTCGTAGATTACGCCAAAGAACACGACATAATGGTGATTCATGATTTTGCCTATGCAGACCTTGTCTTTGACGGGTATGAGGCCCCCAGTTTTCTTCAGGTGCCTGGGGCCAAGGATATCGGGGTAGAATTCTTTTCGCTCTCCAAGAGTTATAGCATGCCGGGTTGGCGTGTGGGGTTTTGCGTTGGTAACGCTAAGATTGTCGGTGCACTTCGTCGTATCAAGAGCTATCTTGATTATGGCATCTTTCAACCTATTCAAATTGCATCTATTATTGCACTAAACGGACCTCAGGACTGTGTCAAAAAGATCGTAGAGACATACAAGACCCGGCGTGATGCCCTGATAGACGGGCTGAACAGGGTAGGGTGGCGGGTCAAGCGACCCAAGGGGACCATGTTCGTCTGGGCAAAGATCCCCGGGCCGTATCTTAAAATGGGCTCTGTTGAGTTTTCTAAGATGTTGATCCACAAAGCCAAGGTGGCTGTCTCGCCAGGGCTTGGTTTTGGGGAATACGGAGACGAATACGTCCGGTTTGCCCTCATAGAAAACAAGATGCGCATCAATCAGGCCATAAGGGGGATCCGTAAGATCCTGTAAAGCGCATATCGCAAAGGGCAGAGCGCATAGCGTATAGGATTTCCATTTCATGCTTTGCGCAAAGCGCTCTGTGCTATGCATACCACGAAGGTGACCAGATGAAAAAAATACATATTGGCTTGTTGGGATTTGGAACCGTGGGATCTGGCATGGTAAAGATCTTACTGGAAAACCGGGAGGTGATTGAGTCACGTCTCGGGGCTTCACTTACACTAAAATGGATAGCTGCCCGTGACCTTGAAAAGGACCGGGGGGTCGCTGTGGATGCCAGCCTCCTTACAACAGACGCTGAAATGGTCATTGATGACCCTGAGATTGACATTGTCGTGGAACTTATTGGCGGGTATGAACCGTCAAAGCGCTTTATTTTAAAAGCCATTGAAAACGGGAAGCAGATCGTTACAGCCAACAAAGCGCTTCTGGCCGCACACGGTGATGAAATCTTTTCCGCAGCTTCCCGTAAGGGCGTGGAGGTCGGCTTTGAAGCCAGCGTGGGTGGTGGTATCCCCTTGATTCGATCGATCAAGGAAGGCCTGGTTGCCAACCGCATCAGAGGTCTTTTTGGCATCTTGAACGGCACAGCCAATTATATTTTGACGAAAATGACCGACCAGGGAGAACCCTTTCCAAAGGTATTGAAGGAAGCCCAGGCACTCGGCTATGCAGAGGCGGATCCCACCTTTGACATTGAAGGGATTGACACGGCCCATAAACTGACCATACTTCTTTCTATTGCCTATGGTATACCCATAAATTTCAAAGCCGTCTATACAGAGGGGATTTCTAAGGTCACCCCCCTAGATATCAAGTTCATGAAGGAGTTTGGATACCGTATCAAACTCCTGGCCATCTCAAAGGACGATGGTGAGGCGATCGAGGCAAGGGTGCATCCTACATTGATACCGAATGACACGATGCTTGCCAACGTGAATGAGGCTTACAATGCCCTTTACATAAAGGGGGATGCCGTGGGCAACGTGATGCTGTATGGCCCCGGGGCCGGGATGATGCCGACAGGCAGCGCCGTGGTGAGCGATTTGGTGGATGTTGCCCGGAATATCCTGAATGGTACGCACGGTAGGGTGCCCCTTGTAGGGTATCAGCCGGCTTCTGTGAAGGCAAGACGGGTTAAGTCGATCGAAGAGCTGGAGGCCCAGTACTATTTTCGATTTTCAGCCGAAGACAGGCCAGGTGTGCTTTCCAAGATTTCAGGGATTCTCGGAAAGCATCAGATCAGCATCAAATCGGTCCACCAGAAAGGTCGTGACCTTGTGGGAGCCGTACCCATTGTCATGATTACCCATAAGGCCAAGGAGGCGGGTGTACGGATGGCCCTTTCGGAAATCGATCATCTTGATGTGGTCAAAGACAAGACCATTCTGATCCGGATTGAGGATGAGAGATGAAACATGTCATCTTGGTAGGCGACGGTATGGGGGATTACCCCATTGCGGAGCTTGGAGGCAAGACCCCGCTTGCGGCCGCGCATACCCCCCATATGGACTGGATAGCGGACCACGGAGAACTCGGTCTGGCACGAACCATTCCACAGGGATGTGAAACCGGAAGCGATACGGCCAACTTGAGTATCCTTGGCTATGATCCGAAACAGACACTGACGCGCCGGGCACCGTTGGAGGCGGCCAGTCTTGGCATACACTTATCCGATATTGATGTGGCATTCCGTTGCAATTTAGTCACCCTTTCCATGTCCGATGGTATATTAACCATGGAGGATTACAGTGCTGGTCATATCAGTACGGATGAAGCCCGGCTTATCGTTGAAGATCTGGACAGGGCCTTAGGCGATGAGACCTTTCGGTTTTATCCTGGCGTGAGCTATCGTCATCTTATGATTTGGCATGGTGGACCCGCAGAGGTTGCGACCACGCCTCCCCATGATATTACCGGCCAGGCGGTCCAGCCCTATCTGGATCATATGGCCCCTCAAGAGGTGTTACTTCAGCTTATGGATCGTGCAGGTGCAATCTTAAGGGGGCATCCGATCAATAAAAAACGCGTCGAAAAAGGGCTGAAACCAGCCAACCATATCTGGTTCTGGGGTCAAGGACATGCTCCGCACATAGAGGCCTTTGAAAAAAAGACAGGGCTCAAAGGGGCCATGATTTCTGCCGTAGACTTGCTGAGAGGGATTGGTGTTTATGCAGGGTTTGAGGTGATCAGGGTCCCGGGTGCAACAGGGTATTTTGACACCGATTATGAGGCAAAGGCAGCATATGCCTTGTCAGCCATCAAAGGTGTTGACTTGGTCTATGTGCATGTGGAGGCACCGGACGAGGCAGGGCATGCTGGTTTGCTGGATAAGAAGATCGCTGCTATTGAGGCGTTCGACGCCAAGGTCGTGGGAAAGGTGTTAGAGGGGATGAAGGGTTTTTCAGAATACCGTATCATGGTCACAACGGATCACTATACCCCTATTTCTGTTAGGACCCATACCACGGAACCCGTGCCGTTTGCCATTTGTGGCACAGGGATTAGCGCACCATCGGATCGATCGGGTGGCTTTAACGAGGAAAAAGCAAAGGCCCGGGGCCTGTTTTTGGCTGATGGCTACAAGCTCATAGAACGATTCATATCACTTCCGAAATAATTCTTGACAGCAGGGGGAGGAAGGCATTACTATATTTTAAATTTGCTGCGGGGTGGAGCAGTCCGGTAGCTCGTCGGGCTCATAACCCGAAGGTCCCAGGTTCAAATCCTGGCCCCGCTACCAAGAAAGATCAAGGGGTTGCGAGAAATCACAACCCCTTTTTTGATAGATCAAAAATGCCGTCCCCCACAGCATCCCCCACACAGAAAAGGGAGAAGCCAACGGTTACGCCCATCTAATCACCCCCCTTTCACCAAACCTCCCGTAGTAAATTCTCTAACAAACAAACTGTTTGATAGAATTCTAGAGGCCGCTGCTTTTCTCTAACCTCATCTTCTATAATCCGCATCACCGCAGGAGATGTTAGAATCCAGCATACCAAATTTTGGGCGACGTCTTTTCTATATTTCCGTCGCGTGTCCTCTGAAAGCTTGCTGTAATCAGCACAGCCTAGTTTTTCTAAAGCTCTAGCGGATGTGTTGCGTATTCTACGTAGTGAGGCATCTACTTGTTCGAAGTCAGCCTCAGCCCTGGAGGTAGCTTCAGCCCTAGCCTTTAAGTATCGTTGAAGTTCTACCAGTTCGCCCATTTTTGATTTCCTTTCTAAACAAAAAAAATCCCGTGGCGCGCTAAGGTCCTATAAGAGACCCCCGGATCGTTGCCTTACCGGACACCACGGGAAAATTGATTAGACACAAAAAAAGCCGGATTATCGGACCGGATGCCGCTCACAGGTTTTGACATTTTTATTCTATCATCCTGGTTCTAAAAGTCAAGTTTTTTTTATGCCTATAAAGAGCTACTTTGAGCTGTTTTCGATTCTAAGCCCTTGACCCATACTCAGGTATGACCCTGGCCTATATCGTGCCTTACACGGCCTCTCAGGGCCTTAATTTTTTCAAGCTCTGCCTCAAATCGCTCCAAGGTCTCAAAACCCGGTCGATCCTCAAAATCTTTTAGCGCCCGGTAGGCATCTGGAAAAAACACTGCCACGAGTAGCAGCTTGCATCTCCGGCTTTGCTCAAGACTCCATGCCAAATCAGACGAATCTGTGTACTGAATCATGAGAGGTCTTTTTTAGAGATCGCTAAATAACAGACAACTCAACTGTTAGAGCCTTACCAGACAACCCTGAGCTGCTCGCAAACGTCCCATATATCCGGCCATCAAGGGGGAAACGGGCCTGAAGTTGTGTGCTCATCGCCGTTGTTGCGCCGCCACTGCTGTATCTCACGTCGGCACGGGGAAAATATTCCTTCCAGGTGCTCGATGGCCCTGTCAGGCGAAATAAAGCAAGCTCCGTAGTCCCGCTACTTCGTTCCCGGAACAGCTTCAAGCTTGAGGCAACCGCAGTTGTTCCGGCAAATCCAGCCCGCACGGCAATCGATTGAAGCAGGCCATTACACGCGTCGCTCGTGTAGCCGTTAGCCGCCCCGCCGGAGTCAAGCGTCATATTTATGTAGAATCGTCGAACGTACATAACTTTTTCCTTTTTTGTTTAGGGACCGGTTCTGCCATAGTGAACCGGCCCCCGAGGTGAACAGGGGGGCTACCGGACCCCCGATGCCAACTAGTACGTGGTGTTCGTCACCAGTACAGTGGACGGACCAATGCTAGTTGACGACATCATTGCCGTGCTGTTGGCTTTCCGCGGATTGTACTGGATCGTTAAAAACTTATCCTCGGCTCCAACACTACTTGAGCCGTCAACCCGCATCCTCCAATACTGATATCCGCCGGCAAGTACCGGACAGTCAACCGCAAGCAGCTTATAATTGCGGCTGGCTGATGCCCCGAAAGCAGTAGAGGAAGAAATGGGAGTTGTGTTGATAGTCTTCAACGAAGCAGTAGAGTTCGCCGTGGCTGCCTGGATCACCGCAGTGATTTTACTTGACCCGCTCAAGGTTGAGCCGAGCAGACAAAAGCAAACGCTGTGAAAATCAG
>QMMN01000045.1 GCA_003647275.1 Deltaproteobacteria bacterium | reverse complement strand
CTAAAGTGAACTAAAGTTGAAAGTGCCTAAAGTTAAGGAATGCGCTTTCAGCGCAACCTGTTTCTAAGACTGACCACGCCGAAGGCGTGCACATTAACTTTAGCTCACTTTAGCTCACTTTAGGCACTTTAGCTCACTTTTTGTTGAACATGGAAAAATTTTTCTGCCAGAAAAAACACGAACTTTAGAACTAAGGAACTAATCTCAAGTTCCTTAATCAAATTATATATCATCATATTGATTCCAAAGTAACGATTCTACGCAGCAAGCTGCAGGGAATGCGCTCGCTTTTGCAAGATCATTGAAACTGAGCAGGAGTAAATAAGGCGGGAAAATCTTCATGTAAAACTTAAAAGATCGCGCGGAAAATCCTTCAAAACAAGGTTTTTCCTATTTACATTTTTCCCATATCGCATCCATCTCTTCAGAGGACACAGATCCTATGTGGCGACCCTGTTTTCTTAAGATTTGTTCGATGGTCTCAAATCGTTTTATGAATTTTAAAATGGTTCGTGTAAGGGCTGCCTCAGGATGAACCCGGATAAATCGGCACAGATTCACCATGGTGAAAAGCAGATCTCCAAGCCCTTCAACCGATTTTTCGGAATCCTCCCTTTTCAGGGCAGCCTTAAACTCTCCCAGCTCTTCATCCAGCTTCTTCAGAACACCTTCAACATCCGGCCCGTCAAAGCCAAGCTTGGCAGCACGTTCGCTGATGCGATAGGCCCGCATCAGGGCCGGGAGCTTTTGTGGAACTGAATCAAGAAAGGAACTTTGGGCCTTGCCCCTGTCCTTGGCTTCGGCCATTTTAATCTCATGCCATCTGTGTCTGACCTCTTCTGAATCTGACACCTGTGCCTGGCCGAACACGTGCGGATGACGCCGAATCATTTTTTCGGTTATTGCTTGAACCACATCTTTTATATTGAAATGGCCTGCTTCCTCAAAGATTCTTGCCAAAAATACAATGTGAAAGAAGAGGTCTCCCAATTCAGCACACACATCCTCTGGCCTATCCGACTCAAGGGCCTCAAGAACTTCATAAGCCTCCTCCATCAAATAGGTCTTAATTTGCTCTGGGGTCTGCTCACGGTCCCACGGGCAACCATGGTCGCTTCGGAGGACCTTGACCAGGGCAATAAGGCCTTCAAAGCCTGCAGGCAGCGAAATTACAGTTTTTTCCAAGCTTCCTTCAACGCGTTAATGTTATCGCCAAACTTTTTCTTCATTTTCTCTGGTACCATGGCGACCATCTTCTCGGAAATCGTGGTCATGTGGGGTGCAAGAAGGGAGTCCTTGATGACAGGGGACTTTTTGGGAAGAAAGGTCGTAAAGGCAACCAACAAGACAGATACAATAAGAGCCGCCTTGACAAGACCAAAGGTGCCTCCAAGGATGCGGTCGGCCCAGCCCAAAGCAGCGGCCTTGAACACATATCTAAGAATAACGCCCACAAACCCCACAGCAAGGAACAGGATGGTAAAAGTCAAGAAAAAGCAAATGATGTTCAGATAGGCCTCATTGGTAATGAAGTCGGAAAACCAGTGTGCCATGATCGGATAATAGGTGTAAGCGGCATAAAAACCGACAAAAACGCCAACAATGGAGACTATTTCCTTTATAATTCCCCTAAAGATGCCACGGATAAGGCAAAATCCGATAATAACACTAATAAGAATATCGAGTTTATTCATGGATGTTGCTATTTTTATTAAGGTTTCTGTTTGGTGAGCCTGTAACAAATGGCCCTTTTCAAGTCAAGGTATTTTTCCCTCGTATCAAGGAACCGTCCATCTGGTTTTTGTCGTTTGCAAAAGTGTCCAGACGTGTTATACGAATTTCTCTTATCTTATGAAGACACGATCAACTTGGAGCGAACCTGAAGGATCGGACACCCGAGGCCTTAAGATTACCTTTGACGATAATCTTCTGGCAAAAGGCCTTTTTGGCGAGCAGAACCAGCATCTCAGGCAGATCGAGAATGCCTTGGACATCCAAATACATGCCAGGGGTAATACGGTCAGTGTCCATGGGAACGCTATAACCACGGAGATTGTCGAAAAACTCCTCAAACAGCTTTATGGTCTCCTTGAGGAAGGGTATCCGATTTACGCAAGCGATATTGATTATGCTGTCCGTATCCTAAGCAGCGACGATCGCGTCAAACTCAAGGATATTTTCCTGGATACTGTCTACATTACCTCTCAGAAAAGACCGATTACACCCAAGAGCCTGTCTCAAAAAGAATACATTGACGCGATGCGAAAGTTTGATATCGTCTTTGGCATCGGACCTGCCGGCACTGGCAAGACCTATCTGGCCATGGCTATGGCGGTCTCTATGCTGACAAAAGGTCGTGTCAATCGAATTATCCTAACACGCCCGGCTGTAGAAGCTGGAGAGAGCCTTGGGTTTCTTCCCGGAGATCTTTATGAAAAGGTCAATCCTTATCTGAGGCCGCTGTACGATGCCCTGCACGATATGATGCGTTATGAAAAGGCCTCTCGACTCATTGAGCAAGGGGCAATAGAAGTGGTACCACTGGCATTCATGAGAGGCCGAACCCTGAACGACTCTTTTGTCATCTTGGATGAAGCCCAAAACACAACCTCAGAACAGATGAAGATGTTCTTGACACGTCTCGGATTCAGTTCCAAAGCGGTTATCACCGGTGATATCACCCAGATCGATTTACCCAATGGGAAGATTTCCGGTCTTGTGCAGACAAAGGCTATCTTGCAAGGGATCAAGGGAATACGTTTTGTGATGTTCTCCAAAAAGGACGTGGTCCGACACCGATTGGTACAGGATATTATCAAAGCTTATGAAGACCTTGAGAAGAAAGAAAAGGTGGATCTGTCCCGGTAACCTGACAAGTGTTGTATAAGGCAAATGAGTCATACTGAAAAAATAAAGAAACAAAGTATCGCTTTTCTTGAAGGCACCCATAATCATATACGTACTCCGTGGCTTTTGTTGTTTGGGACAAGTTTTCTGATTGCTGTTCTCTTGTTCCCAAATCTTTTGGTAACCACCCCCCGGTATCGGACTGGTGATGTCGTCCAAAAGGACATCAAATCACCCAAAGACTTTCTGATTGAGGACAAACAGGCGACTCAAAGGAAGCGGGAAGAGGCTGCCCGCTCTATACTCACGATTTACGATCTTGACGATACCCTGTCGGCCGAACTTGCCAACCGTATCACCCAGGCTTTTGAGTATATGAGGAACTTGTTTTCGGCAGGCGAGCCTAACGCCATTGCCCAAAAGCAACCGAGCCACAAAGCAAAGGCCCAAGGTGGTGCACCATTGGCTCAAACCGTCTCCCGCCATGATTTGATTTGGAAAGAAAAACAGAATCTTGAAAAAATGATAGGGATTGAAATCAGCAATCGTGCATACAAGATATTAGAAAAGGAGAACTTCTCTGATTCCATTGCAAAACAAATTAATCAACTACTTCAGGCTGTGCTACAAAATGGGATTGTGGCCAACAAACAACTCCTGCTCCAGGAACGGGACAAAGGAATCGTGGTCCGCAGGCTCTCATCAAAGGAAGAGGTCTCGGTTAACAACCTCCAAAAGTTTTACAGCCTTGACGAGGCTAAAACAGCCATAGCCAAAACTGGCAGGAAGGTGCTTAAAGATGTCGACTATACACTACGAAACATGGTTATAGACACGGCACAGCATCTGATTCAACCCAACCTCACACTCAACAAAGGGGAAACCGAAGAACGCAAAAAGAAAGCGGTTGCCGAAGTCAAGGCGGTGTTAACCCAAGTCAAACAAGGGGAGATGCTTCTGCGGGAAGGAGAAAAGGTAACAGAAGCCGACAGGCTTAAGCTTCAAGCCCTGGAATCTGAAACGAGGCGAGGACAAGTATTTACGAGCAGTGTCGGGTTTATGCTCCTTGCCATGGTGTTTTTTATTATCTCGTTCAATGTCATTTTTAAGGTGGATGGAACGTTAACCTTAGACAACAAAGACCTGCTATTCTTGTGTCTGATGCTGATCATTCTGTTTTTCTTGAGTGAAGTCTCGGCCTCCTTAGCGAACGGTATCGCAGGAAGTATTCCTTATTCCATTGAGGCTTCTTCGCTCTTTTATGCCATACCTGTGGCCACAGGCCCCATGACTGTATGTCTGCTCATGGGGCTAAGGATAGGGCTCCCCTTTTCCGTGGCTATGGCATTTGTCGTGGCATTCCTGTTTGAAAACCCATTCGAGATGTTACTGTTTTTCCTGTTAAGTGGCATCGTAGGAACTTACTGGGTACGCATTTGTAAAGAACGCGGCACCTTGATCAAAGCTGGTTTAAAGGTAGGTCTTGTCAACATCCTGGTTGTTACAGCACTTCATATGTTCAACGGGGCCGGGCTGGAATTGAAGCTCTTTGGAGACTGGACGTTTAGCTTTGTGGGGGGTGTGAGTTCCGGTATCTTGGCCACAGGACTTGCTCCCATGGTAGAGATGATGTTTGGCTATACCACAGATATTAAGCTGTTGGAGCTGGCCAATCTGGACCGCCCTCTCCTGCGAAAGCTCATGCTTGAAGCTCCTGGAACCTATCATCACTGTGTGATTGTGGGAAGCCTTGTGGAAGCCGCAGCCACCGCCATTGGCGCAAATCCACTGTTGGCCAAGGTAAGTGGCTATTACCACGATATTGGCAAGATCAAGAAGCCCCTTTATTTCATTGAAAACCAGGTGGGTGGCGAAAACAGACACGACAAACTGGCGCCCTCCATGTCGAGCCTGATTCTTGTCGCTCATGTGAAAGATGGTGCTGAGATAGCCAGGAACCACAGGCTCGGAAAAGCGATTATCGATATCATTCAACAACATCATGGTACCAGCTTAATCACCTACTTTTATGAAAAGGCCAAACAGCTAAAGGGCGAAGATGCCGTAAATATGGAACATTTCAGGTACCCAGGTCCCAAGCCTCAGACCAAAGAGGCAGGCCTGGTCCTGCTGGCCGACGCAGTAGAGGCTGTATCCAGAACCCTGGAAAATCCCACGCCAGCACGGATCGAGGGACTCGTTCAGAAGATCATCAACAAAATATTCTTGGATGGGCAGCTGGATGAATGCGAGCTTACCCTAAAAGACCTGCATGAAATCGCCAGGAGTTTTAACCAGATCCTAAACGGCATCCACCATCACCGAATCGAGTACCCTGAAGGGGACACCAAAGTCAATGGTGGAGAAAAGAAGCTGAATGGAAATTCTGATAGAAGACAGGCAAGATCGTTACAGGCTCGCCCACGAGGAAATAAAGAGGAAGGCAAAAATAATCTTAAACGCCTTGGGATGTTGTCCTGACGGTGAGTTGTCTATCCTCGTTGTAGGCGATCGACACATAGCCGAGTTGAACAAGACATACCTGGGTCGGTCCGGCCCGACAAACGTGATTGCATTTCCAATGCAAGAAGGCCCTTTCGGACAAATTAACCCGAACCTCTTGGGAGATGTGGTTATCTCCCTTGACACAGCCGCCCGCGAGGCACAAGATGCAGGCCTATCTCTTGAATCGCGATTTAATGAGCTTTTGATTCACGGGATCTTGCACCTGTTTGGATTTGACCACGAAAAAACACCTGAAGATGCCGAACGCATGGCGAATAAGACGGAAGAGCTTCTTGAGTTATTGGGAGAATCAAGGTCGGTACCCAAGCTGAACCAGCGCACTTAAAGTGGGGGGATAAGAAAAAAAGGAGGTTGTAATATGGCAGGGTTGGCCGTCAATGTCGATCATGTAGCCACTCTTCGGGAGGCACGAAAAATCAATACCCCAGATCCGGTTGTAGCTGCGGCCATCGTGGAACTGGCCGGTGCAGACGGGGTCGTTGTGCATCTTAGGGAAGACCGACGACATATCCAGGACCGTGATCTCCGAATCCTGCGACAGACTGTTAAAACAAAGTTGATCCTGGAGATGGCTGCAACCCCGGAAATGGTTGCCATTGCACTTGAAACCAAGCCCGACTTGGTCACACTGGTGCCAGAGAAACGAGAGGAGTTGACGACCGAAGGGGGTCTTGACCTCCATATTCACAAAGATGTGATATCCGATGCAGTCCGAGCCCTTCAAAAAGGAGGAATACCGGTGAGTATCTTTATTGATCCTGACCTGGATCAAATCAAACGCGCTCATCGGATCAATGCCAATTGTGTAGAGATTCATACAGGAACTTTTTGTGATGCAGATACACCAAAGAAGCGTGCTGAAACTTTCGAAAGGATTGTAAATAGCGCAAAGCTTGCCCATAAATTGAAACTTGGGGTCAATGCAGGCCATGGCCTGGATTATCAGACCATCAAGGCTTTCAAGGGACTTTCTGAAATCGATGAATTTAGCATCGGCCACAGTATCATAGCCCGAGCAGTCATCGTGGGCCTGGATCGGGCTGTAAGAGACATGATTGCATTAATTAAGGATCTGTGACCCACATGATCTTTGGTATTGGCATCGATATGGTTAAGGTCTCGCGCGTCGAAAACGCGATAAAGCGCTGGGGAGATCGATTTCTCAAACGGGTCTTTACACAGGCCGAAATCGAATACTGTCACCACAGAGGGCATGCTGCATCACGCTTTGCCCTCCGGTTTGCAGCCAAAGAGGCCTTTTCAAAGGCCCTTGGTTTAGGTTTCCGCAAAGGACTCAGCTTGCGCCACATTGAAGTTTTGCATGGCCCCAATGGACGTCCCCACCTGAGCTTACACAGGAAGGCCAACGAGCTATGTGAACGTTATGGTATCAAGAATAGCTTCTTGAGCCTTACGGATGACGGTATATATGCTGTTGCCGTGGTGGTTTTGGAGGTGTGAATGTATCTTGTTACAGCACAACAGATGAAGGAGATGGACCGTCTGACCATTGAATCCTTCGGAATTCCCGGCATTGTCCTCATGGAAAGCGCGGGACGCGGTGCTGTAGACGCCTTGTTGCGACGTTTTCCGGATATTTACCACATGAAAGTGGGCATTGCTGCCGGACGGGGTAATAATGGTGGTGATGGCTTTGTCATTGCAAGATATTTGGCCAGCAACAACATCGAGTTGGCTGTATTTCTGCTATCTGAAAAACAGCATGTCCAAGGGGACGCAGCCACAAACCTGACACTGCTTGAGCAAATGGGGATTCCAGTTCATGAAATTCCAGACACGGCCAGCTTTGAATCACACCAACCCCAGATGAGACAATATGACCTTTGGGTTGATGCCATGCTGGGCACTGGCCTTAAGTCTGATGTCCGAGGACGCTTCAAAGAGGTTATCGACTTTGTAAACACGCTTCAAAAACCAATCATGGCCGTAGACATCCCATCCGGTCTTGACTCAGACACTGGCAAACCACGTGGTGCCTGCATTAGGGCAACGATGACCGTGACCTTTGGATTGCCTAAAATCGGTCAGGTTGTGTTACCAGGAGCAGAGCTTGTTGGCACATTGGAAGTCGTCGATATTGGAATCCCACCTGCTGTTGTTTATGAAGTTGGCCCAAAATACCACCTCCTGACCCAAAATCTGATAAAGGCCTCCTTTAAACCAAGGACTCTTCAAGCCCACAAGGGAACCACCGGGCACCTCTTGGTTGTTGCGGGGTCACCGGGCAAGACCGGCGCAGGGATCATGACAAGTCGGGCAGCCATGCGTATGGGTGCAGGACTCGTAACCCTTGGAATCCCGAAAAGCCTTAACATGGCCATGGAATCGCAGTTAACCGAGGTAATGACCGAACCCCTCCCTGAAACCCCCAGCCAAACCTTGGGACTATCCGCATACGAAAGGATTATGAGTCTGTTGGAAGGCAAGAAGGGATTGGCCATTGGCCCAGGCTTAGGCACGGCCAAGACGACACAGAATCTGGTTAGAAAGCTCGTCCAAACATCTCCTGTCCCTGTCGTGATTGACGCAGATGGCCTTAACAGTCTTATTGGAGATTTAACGTATTTGAAAAACCTGAAGGCGCCTGTGATCATGACGCCTCATCCAGGTGAAATGGCACGGCTTGTGGGAACCACGCCGTCACTGGTCCAGCAGGAAAGGATGGGTGTGGCCCGCAACTTTGCGACAACCCACAAGGTCTACTTGGTCTTGAAGGGAGCGAGAACAGTTGTTGCTCATCCTGATGGGACTGTCTTTATAAACCCCACTGGAAATCCTGGTATGGCTTCCGGCGGTATGGGAGACGTGCTCACAGGGATCATCGCAGGCTTGATCGTCCAGGGGTTGCCCGTCCATGAAGCCGTGAACGCAGGTGTCTACTTACACAGCAGTGCGGCCGACCTCCTTGCCCGAAACAAGGGTCCAGTAGGATTTCTCGCCTCGGATGTCATAGAAATTCTTCCCGAGCACTTCAAGGAATTGGTGGAGGCCCCCCCCGGCCCTCCTCAGCCGAACTCATTTATCAAGACCCTTTGAAAATTACAGAACATCGCATCATATCCCATTCTCCTGAAGAAACGGCTCGTTTAGGGGCGATTCTTGGCAAATATCTTTCCAATGGTTCGGTCATTGCCCTGACCGGCGAACTGGGCAGCGGCAAGACTTGTCTTACCCAGGGAATTGCCAGGGGGCTGCAGGTACCCGAAGACCTGTGTATCACAAGCCCGACTTATACCCTGGTCAATGAATATCCTGGACGGCTTCGCCTCTTTCACGTGGACTTGTATCGCATAGAGGATGTGGCAGAGCTGGATGAAATTGGGCTGGATGAGATAATGGGATCTGACGATGTCACTGTCATTGAATGGGCCGAGAAGATCATGGAGGCACTCCCAAAAGAATGCCTCTGTATCTCGATTTCGATCGTGGATGACCACACCCGAGACTTCCTCTTGACAGGATGTGGACAAACTGCTGTTGATTTGATAGAAAAGTGTTTGCACGAATTTGGTCTTTAAGGAGAAGTTCATGGCCCTGATTGTTCAAAAATATGGGGGGACTTCGGTTGGAGACCTTAACCGAATCCGAAAGGTCGCCGAACGAATCATCAAAGTCTATACTGCTGGAAATGACGTGGTGGTGGTGCTTTCAGCAATGGCCGGCGTAACAGACCGTCTCATCCAACTGGCACACCAGATAACCAAGGATCCGAATAGGCGGGAACTTGACGTGCTGCTGGCCACAGGCGAACAAACTACCGTGTCCTTGTTGTGCATCATGTTAGAATCCATGGGCTATCCAGCTATATCGCTTTTGGGTTATCAGGCTGAAATTTTAACCAATAGGGCCTTTGGGCGGGCCCGCATTGTGGAAATACACGCTGACCGAATCAAGGAACTGCTCAGCCAGAAAAAAATCGTGGCAGTTGCCGGTTTCCAGGGCCGCGATCAACAAGGCAATATCACCACCCTTGGCCGGGGAGGCTCGGATACATCTGCTGTAGCTCTGGCGGCCACGCTCAGGGCCGACATATGCGAGATTTATACCGATGTGGAAGGAGTCTTCACAACAGATCCAAATCTCTGTAAAAATGCCAGGAAACTTCCCAAGATATCTTACGACGAGATGTTGGAAATGGCCAGTTTGGGTGCCAAGGTATTACAGATTCGGGCTGTAGAATTTGCCAAAAAATTTAATGTACCCGTTCATGTCAGATCGTCTTTTAAAGAGGAGGAGGGGACCATGGTTGTGGAAGAAGAAAAGGACATGGAACGAGTGGTGGTATCGGGTGTGACCTACAGCAAGGACGAAGCACGCATCACCTTAACCAGGGTCCCGGACCAGCCTGGCATTGCTTCGAGGATCTTTACGCCTATCGCAGAGGCTGGAATCGTTGTGGACATGATTATTCAAAATACGCGGAAGGGGGGACTGACCGACCTCACATTTACAGTTCCGAAGAGCGATTATCAAAGGGCCATGGCTATTCAAAAAGAGGCGGCTAAAACGATCGGCGCTGAACAGGTACTGGGAGATGAGCACATTGCCAAAGTATCGGTGATTGGCGTGGGAATGCGAAGCCATTCTGGTGTGGCTGCCAAGATGTTCACGGCCCTTGCAAGGGAAAACATTAATATTATCATGATCAGCACCTCGGAAATAAAGATCTCATGTGTGATTGAAGAAAAATACACAGAGCTTGCAGTCCGAGTCCTTCATAATGTCTTTGGATTAGATTCTCTATAATGGCTTCATCTTGACGAGCTGTTGCCCAAATCGCGGCAATGAAAGTCTCAGCCCTCTTTTGATGTCTGTCCGCCGCCCAGGGGGATCTTTAAAATCGGTGAAATTTTTTAGTAAGGATCAACAAGTCGTTGTATTCATCTTGGGGCTGATGATTTTTTTTATGGGTCTATTCAGACCGTTTCATCCGTTTTGGTCCATGCTCAGACCCTCTCACGGAGACACGACAACTAAACCCCATCGCCAATGGATTATTGAAGTCGCAGGAGCCGTAAAAAATCCCGGCATTTACACCTTCAATGAGCGTCCAACACTATACAAGGCGATCCAAAACGCTCGCGGTGTGCTCGACGACCGCCGTCTCTCATGCCAAACGGACAACGCCCTTGATACAGGCATGCGGATAGCGCTTCAAGGGTCGAACACAGAATACGCTCAACTCAACATCTCTCCCATAAGTACAAGAAAAAGGCTGGTCTTGGGTATTCCTATCAGGTTAAACCAGGCACGTGTTGAAGACCTTGCCATGATTCCAGGAATCAGCTATGGCCTGGCCCGCCGGATCGTTGAATATAGGGAATCCCATGGTCCCTTCAAGAAGTGGAATGACCTAAGGCGCGTAAAAGGCGTGGGGCCAAAGAATATCGAATCTTTTCGATCCTACTTAAGCCTAACCCGGACAGGCCGGAACCAGAAATGACTTGTGACCAAAGCAGAATTCGGCACACTCTCCCGCGCTTTCACTCAATGCTCCGGGCTGCCCGCTGCCCCCAGGGGCTCCCCTCCTCCAGAAACAAAAAGCCAGTGAAGCCTCCCCGTGCTTCCACTCCGAAATGATCCGCATCAAAGAGACAAAAAATTGGCGAATCGATTCTGCTATAGATTCTCCCTTCGCCTACGAGAAACCGATAGAACAAGTCTTCATCATTTTTGTACCCCAATTGATCGTAAACAAAATGAAAAACATGGATAACGTTTTAAAGTTGTAAAGAATTGAACTTTTCCGTGTATTGCAGCACTGTCCAGACAAAAGTGGAATGGCTCTATGTAAGCGGGGAAACAGAAAGAGGGGAACCATTTGCAGGGTGTACCTGTTCTGCAAGCACACCAGAAGGAAGCGCATTCTTCGCACACCATTCAAGGTAAGGTAGAGCTTCGTGGAGTTCCTGAAGATTTTCAGCCCGTTCGATAAAGCACTCTCCCAACCAGAGCGTTGAGATAAACCAGGGATTGCCGGGGATATCCTTTGGGCTGTCATCCGTCCGTTGATAGAAATCATTCTGGTATCGGGCACAACCCCCAATTGGAGTTTTGAGCCATAATTGCTGGCGTACGGCCTTTATCGTTTCGTTCATCCGTGGGTCTCGGGGTGAAAATACTCCCAGCGTCGTGAGTCCCAAAAGGCTGACGTCGATTACTTCATCGAGTTCATAGCCCTTGCCCTTCCAATAACCTGAGCGGGCGTACCTCTTCAGACCAGTGTGGTACAGGTGCTCGGCAAGGCCTTCCTTCATTTGATCGGCCACTGTGTCATATGTCTCGGCTATGGAGGTATCTTGAAAGAGTCTTGCAAAATTCGCCGCTGCTCTGAGGCCGGCAATCACCGCTGCCACGGTAAAGGCGTGCACTCCGTAACGCTCTTCCCAGAGATCAAAGGAGGGGATAGGGAGCAGGGTCTCAGAATCGCGGTGCTTTACCAGAAAATCAGCAGACTTTTGAATAAGCTTCTTGTAGAGATGCCTGATGAATTCTATGTCTTTCGAAATCTGGTAGTGTATCCAAAGCGCCCAAAGAACCAAGGCAGTCGAGTCCTCCTGTATGGGGAGCACTGCCTCCCCATCCACTAACCAGGGGTGCCAATTGCTTGCCAGCGATCCATCCGGATTATAATGCTGGAAGAGATATCCCTCCTCTGATAAAACGCGGGAACAAAAGCCGAAAAATTTCCTGCATACATGCGAGTAGCCGGCCTTTGCCAGAGCAGCAGCGACAAAAGCCCCATCGCGCCCCCACATGTAAGAATAAGTATCCTTCCCAAAACGAACAATATCCGAGTCATTTGCAGCAGTGATTGCTCCCCGGTTATCGACCTGTGTTCTTAAAACAAGGAGGCTTCGGTGGAAAACATCAGTGACTGTTTTGGGCAAATCTCCAAAGGATCTGGTCTCTTTTCGAACCCACACTTCCCAGTAATCCGATGTCCGTTTGATCAGTTCTGCCGGCGTCTTCTCCTGCACATCCTGATTGAGTTGAGCCACCTCATGGTATTGAGTGCCCGCAGCCATCCAGTAAAAGGCTGTTGCTCTCCCGCCTGGTGGCAGGTGCAGCCATATTCCGATTGTAGAGTCAGCAGAGCCCCAGGAGATCGGATTTCCACTAAGTTCGCCGTCCTCAGCATCTTTCCAGGTTCCCAGCCTCTCCGGGACCTCCTTGTCTCCGCAAGCAAAATAATCAACACCACACCTTCCGGCCCCGGAACAATTGATGAGAAAGTACCGATTGGCTTTATAATGGATGATGGAACGGGTTCGCGGATCAAAATAAGCCGTGTCTCCGATATCATTGCCATAAAGGTGAAAGTCATGAGTGAAAAAGAGTCTCACTTGACGCTCTTTCCCTTCCAGGTTTGTCACTTCCACCTTTTTAACATATACGTTCAAATCCAAGTCAACCGCGTCACTACAGTGAAGCTCCAAACACATAGACTCGTTTTTCAGGAAGACATCCGTCACGAGGCTGTTATCATGATATCTCAGCTCCTTTTTCCATTCCGGACCCATCCAGGAGAAACGTCCATCCACCCACACCCCGAACCGGAAGGGGTGTCCCTTTGAATGATTCTCCTGGCCTATCAAAGGGAAATATATATCCCGAATTTGATAATCCGAGTCAAAATTAAAAAGGAGATTGCCGTTGCTTATTGGAATGTCTTTGGGCATAGTTCCATGTTTCCATGAGGAAGAGGTTTCAAAAGATTGTCGGTTGGTAGTCTGCCATTTCTGGATGGACATGGACACTGAGTGGTGTTTCATGCTCGTCGAGTATCTGCTGATACAACTCTGAATACTTTTTGGCCATGCTTGTGATGGAGAAACAATTCTGCACATGCCTCTGACATTCACAAGGATCGATGCAGTCAATGCGGTCAACTGCCCCAATCATACCATCCAGAGACTTCACCACGAACCCTGTTTTTCCGTCCACCACAATTTCTGGAACGGCTCCTTCCCTGAATGCCAGGATTGGCGTGCCGCACGCCATTGATTCGATCAGAATGAGCCCAAATGGCTCCCCCCACCGTATAGGAAACAGGGTGGCCCGTGCATGCCTATACCATTGTTCTTTTTGCTCTCTGCTGATCTCTCCGATATAGATAATCTGTTTGTCGCAGTCCAGTAAAGGCTTCATCACCTTCTCATAATAGTCCTTATCAACATGGTGTTTACCAGTGTCAACAAATAGGTCGATAGAACCCTTCAATCTTTTGAAAAACGCTTGGTCTGCGGGTTTGTTCTGGACATAACCGGCAATGATAAGCTTGAAACCGGTCTTTTTTGCAACTTCTATGGCTTTATCCTGTCCCTTGGCCGGGGTTATCCTGCCTATAGTAAATAGATAACTACCTTTGACTGGTTTGTCTTTAAAATGCCAGTCTCGCATTTCAATTCCATGATGGATAGTTGTAATATTCGCCAAGCCATTATACTGCTGTTTTTGGTATTCGCTTATTGCCACGAAATGCACAGAGGGGTTTTGCATGGTGTTAAGCCGATGACAGTGGTCTTTTTTAATCCAGCTGTCTTTGGCGGGCACATGAAGAGTCATCACGATTGGCAAAAGCGGACTGAATACCCCGCCATAAATGTACTCCAGCCATGCGTGCATGTGGATGATATCAATATCGTCCATCTTTGCCCTTTCCAGTGCCTTTGAAAGGTGCATCCTGACGAATTTTTTTTGTTCCGGGGTGCTTTCACGCACATAGTCACCGAGACTGCGCTGGACAGTCACGTGTTGTTCCCCAGTGACACAGGAATCAGCGGAACAAGCAACAATGGACCGATGACCTAAAGATCGAAGTCCTTTATCAATATCGCAAATAACAGTTTCTATTGGACCATAACCGAGATCCGGTTTGATCGGCTTGTTGATTGTTGCCACTTGCAGCACTGTCAGCCTTTTAAGCTTCATCTTTGTTATCCCGGTATATTCCTGTAAGTAAAACTACAACTATCGTTTTTCAGACATTTATTTATACACACTACATGAAATAAAGATATTTACAACTAATTTTAAATATTTCGACCTTCAACCGCAGTGAACCCTGTTTTTACCTTGGGGCAGCTTTTCGGGAGTCGGACCAGCCTATCCCGTTGTTTATTAAAGATAAGCGTCCCAAAAAGAGGCATTTTAAGCCCTTAAGCCACTATTTCAAGGGCAAAACAGGCATCATTTTAAAGCCTTTTAATAAGAATTCTGAAGTATTACCGTGGCCCGCCCCCATTTCTAGTTCCCAAAGCGTCTTGACAAACCTGTGCCTGCCGTGTAAATTGAACATTAAATGTTCATTATCTGACCGGAGACTGACATGATCAAGCGAACTTTGACGACAAAGCTAAAAGAAGCTGCAACGCAGTTCCCAGTGGTGACCTTAACCGGGCCACGGCAGTCCGGCAAGACCACATTGGTCAAGGCCGCGTTCAAGGACTACGATTACCTGTCCCTGGAACTCCCGGATCAACGAAGCTTCGCACTGGAAGACCCGCGCGGTTTCCTCAGCCAATTCGACGGGCCTGTCATCTTGGATGAGGTGCAACGTGCGCCGGAGCTTTTCTCGTATATCCAGGTCCTTGTTGATGAGCACAGGGATTGGACAGGCCGGTTCATACTGACCGGCTCGCAGAATTTTTTGCTACTACAGAGTATCTCACAGTCCCTGGCCGGTAGGTGTGCGGTGCTTCATCTTCTTCCGTTTTCCTTGGCTGAATTGACGGGGCGAAAGCCGATATCGCTCGAGACGCTGGGCAATACCGTCTCGAAGAACTTAAAGTCGCCCAAGTCTGGCTTAATGGAGACCTTGTTCACCGGCTTCTATCCGCGGATTCACGACAAGCACCTTCCCCCGCGTGACTGGCTGGCTGGCTACTACCAGACCTACCTTGAGCGGGACGTGCGGAATGTTCTGAATATCGGAGACCTTGAGACGTTCGGCAGGTTCGTACGGCTCTGCGCGGGCCGAAGCGGACAACTGCTCAACCTTTCAGGATTGGCGTCGGACTGCGGCATCTCGCACACGACCGCAAAGCGCTGGATTTCCGTGCTTAAGGCCAGTTTCGTAATCACGCTCCTTAGGCCCCATCACCGGAACTTCGGCAAGCGGCTCATAAAGAGCCCCAAGCTTTACTTCCTGGATACGGGGCTCTTGTGCTACCTGCTCCAGATTCATTCTCCAGAGGAACTTTTCCACCGCGCTGAGCGGGGAGCTGTCTTTGAGAGTTTCGTGGTCTCAGAGTTCTACAAGAATTTCATACACCGAGGAGAGCCGCCCAGCCTCTACTTCTGGCGAGACGCAGCAGGTCACGAGGTTGACATCATCATCGACATGGGAACCATGCTGATACCCGTAGAGACCAAGTCCGCCCAGACAATAGCGTCCGACTTCTTCGACAATCTTGCCTACTGGCGGAAAGTATCAGGAGATGAAAACGCCCCCGCAGCCCTCATTTACGGCGGAGATCAATCGTTTAAACGTTCAGGGGTATTTGTTTACCCATGGTTTGCCCTCTGAAGTAACCAGCAGACGACCTGCTTCTAACCCGGATTATTCACGAAGCATGATTTGTGCGGGAGCAATCAGAAAATTTTTTATGAATAATTCGGGCTAATGATTACCATTAAGAGGTGAAGCCATGCGAAAAATGAAAAGGGAACCACCACATACTGGGAAGATCATAAAAGAAGATTATCTGGAACCATCTCATGCGAAAATTAACAGCGAATCATTGTGTGGAGTAGGCGCCTAATATCTCGCCACAAAACTGGTTTTAAACCATTGTGCAAAGCCGGATATCTTTTCTTGACTACTTCTTTTTTTTAAAACCACTAAAACAGGGCAGAGTGCGGTCCCGATAACCTGTTCAGTCACGCTACCCAGCAATATCTTTCTGAATCTCGTGTGGCCGTGGCTCGCCATAACGATAAGATCGCTGTCCAGTTTCTTGGCCGCATTGACGATCCCTTCAAAAGGATATCCCTCCTCTATCCTGAGTGCCAACGAAACACCTTCTCTCCTGGCAAATTCTCTGACGCGGTCCAGAACCTTCTCAGCTTCCCGCCTCATCGCATTCTTAAGTGCCCATGCGTGCTTAGTAGAGGATGCCACACATACCGCCGTAACCTGCCCGTTGTTTTGTTTGGCTATCTTCAATGCCTTTTCCAAGGCTTTCTCACTGAAATCAAACCCGCCGGTTGCCACTAATATGCTCTTATACATTTCCAATAGGGACGGTGGGGGGACGTCCATTGGATTATTATTTGTTTTGCTCAATAGCTTGAATCCTTCCTCCACGGCTATTTTTCGGCCTCGCATAGCTGATTGGCCTATAGTGGGCTGAGATAAATTTAGGAGCATTTGAGGAACATCCTATAGTCCTTTTATTAGACTAACCGCTTTTTTTCTGTCCACTCGGCTTAGAATTTTCAGGATGAGTGAACTGCGGGACCTCTATTTGTATAAGTAATTTAAATTTTCAGAAGAGTTATTTACCAATGGAGGTTCCGCTTTCCCCCACGAGGTTCGATCCCCCTTACTATTTATTATATTGATGTAAGACGCCAGCGGCGTCTATCCGAGCTTTGCATGGCATAGGATTTCTATAGAATGATCCCTCAATCAGTTGTTAACCAATATTCCAATGGACGTCCCCGATGTCCTCCCGATGTCCTCCTTATGAAATGCCTTGCCATCTATCACAAGCCCTACCAGATCAAGATGATCTAATCGCCGCTCCTTTAGCTCCTTTAGCTTTCGAGAGCTGGCCTTTATGAATCGCCGGGATACCGTAGATGCACTCAAGCCAAATGCCTCAGGAATCATCTCGCTGCACTTCCTATAATCCCGACAACTCAGGCCCAAAAGAATCCTGCCCAATAAGCCCTCATCTATGTCCCGAGGCCTCTGTAAAGCCTTGTATACGCTAAGCTCGATCTCCTTTCGGTTCTCTTTATCTCTCACCCTCTGATAGACTACAGGAACCTTCTGATCTCCCAAATATATTGAGCCCCACTGCCTTGACCACCTCACATATCCATT
>QMMN01000044.1 GCA_003647275.1 Deltaproteobacteria bacterium | reverse complement strand
GTAAGTTATTGAAATCATTATGTGCTATTTGCTGAAATTTATGGGCTACAACTTTTAGTAAAGTGGAAACATATTGCTATTTCAATATGTTACAATTCTGCTTTCCGGAATACGGGATGTATAGAAAACCCAAGACTTTTTCCTAAGCCTAAGAATGGCATGCCTATTAGCTCACTTCTTCTGGAGGGAACATGGTTAAGGTGGCAGTTATTGGTGGAACCGGTTATGCAGGTGCTGAGCTGGTCAGAATTTTGTCAGGCCATCCCTACGCAGAACTAACGATGATTACCTCTCGCCAGTATGCAGGGCAACCCTTTTCCGATGTCTATCCCGCCATGGCCGGGGTTGTGAACCTGACGTGCGAGGCCTTTTCAGAAGAGGCTGTATCTGAGGCGGCCGACGTCATATTTACGGCGCTTCCGCATAAGGCGTCCATGAATGTGGTGCCCGGGCTCATTGCCCGAGGGAAAAAGGTCGTTGACCTGAGCGCGGATTTTAGGTTCAAGGACCCGGCCCTTTATGAGGCTTGGTACGAGTCCCATCAGGCCAAGGATTTAGTTAAAACGGCCGTTTATGGGCTCCCGGAGATCTATTTTGATGATATTCAAAAGGCCTCCCTCGTGGGGAACCCGGGTTGTTATCCGACAAGCGTCCTTCTCCCTTTGCTGCCGCTGATTAAGGCCCCGTTTATTGACTGTGACAGCATTGTTGCAGATTCTAAATCGGGCACCAGTGGCGCTGGCCGTTCAGCCAGTCTGGCTACTCAGTTTTGTGAGGTTAATGAAGGCTTTAAGGCATACAAAGTAGCCGCACACCGGCATAACCCAGAGATGGACGAGGTTTTAAGCCTCTTTTCAGGGCGCACGATCCACATCGCCTTTACGCCTCACTTGGTTCCCATGACACGAGGGATGCTTACCACGATTTATGTTGGCCTGAAAGAGTCTGTCTCAATGCAGGACGTAGCTTCCTATCTTGATTCGTTTTTTGCAAACAAGCCTTTTGTCCGCATCTGTCCAAGGGGCAGATTTCCCAACACCATGTACGTGAAAGGCACCAATTACTGTGACATAGGATTTCAGGTGACGGAGCGGACCAAGCACCTGGTTTTGATCTCAGCGATCGACAACCTGGTCAAAGGGGCCTCTGGTCAGGCTGTCCAGAATATGAATATTATGCTTGGGCTTCCAGAGACAGCAGGCCTGGATCAGGTACCGTTTCCTCTTTAAATGCCTGAATGATCGCAAAAACCTGATTGGATGCGCCGGAACTTCAAGCTTGTTATTGAATATGACGGTACGGCCTATCATGGCTGGCAGCGCCAGAATAATACCCCTACGGTGCAGGGGGCCATTGAGGCCGCGCTGGAGGCCATGACCGGGCGTTCGGTTGTGGTCATTGGCTCTGGGCGAACCGATGCCGGGGTACATGCCACAGGCCAGGTCGCGAACTTTTGCATCGAGACGAGACTGACGTCTGATGTCTTTGCAAATGGCCTAAACAGCCTCCTTCCTCCAGACATTGTGGTCAAAGATTGTGTCGGTATTGATGAGTCATTCCATGCCCGATACGATGCTCGAAGCAAAGTTTACGACTATCGTATCTTGAATCGGCCCATCCCAGCAGCCCTCTTTCGGCAGTATGCATGGCACATTAAAAAAAGCCTTGACCTCGAGGCGATGAAGAGGGCGATCCTTTGGCTGAAAGGCCAGCATGACTTTTCCGCCTTTGAAGCAGCTGGTAGCCCCCGATCGCACGCTGTTCGGACTGTTATGGGAGTGAACTTGACAGAAAAGGATGAAAACGGCTATGTCATCTTCAGCATTGAGGCGGACGGATTCCTGCGGCACATGGTGCGCAACATCGTGGGCACTCTGGTGGATGTGGGCCTCCGGAAAATTTCGCCGGAAGCGTTTCGGAATATTTTAATGTCAAAGGATCGTAATCAGGCTGGAATAACAGCTCCGGCTCACGGGTTATTCTTAAGGCAAGTCAAATACGAATCTCAACACACTTCAGGTGACTGATCCCTCCCTTGCGATCCTTTTAATAACGATATCATCATAGGTAGACATGATATCCCTTCGGCTGATAACACCTAGAAGATTTTTGGGATTCTGTTTGCCCACCACAGGGAGGATGGAAAAATCTCCTTGGATAATTCTGGTCAGGGCTAAAAATAAACTATCATCCTCGGTTACAGTGACCACATCCTGCGTGGCGATGTGTTGCGCGGTCAATGTTTTCTCGACATTTTCATCAAAAGTCTTCTGGCAGTCGGATATGGAGAGTATTCCGACCAGCCGGCCCAAGGCATCAACCATAGGAAAGCAATTAAACTTGCTATGATAAACAAAATCCCTGAGTTTTTGGAGTGGCATGTCTGACCGGATCGTCTCCATTTCTCGCCTCATGGCATACCGTACAGGTATGTTCTTCAGTTGACTGATTTCGCGATCTGGCTTAATCTCAAGTCTGTGGTGACTTGATTTAATTTCTTGGACCTTCTGGTTGTAGTATTGGATCACCTCCCTGCGATCTAGCATCCCCAGCAAAATCGTGTGGTCTTCGTCCTTGACAACAGGGAGCCTGTGAAGGTTGCGAATGGTAAATTTCTTGAGTACTTCATTCAGGTCTTCAGAGGGTGTTGTGACAATAATATCCGGGTTCGCGATATCTTTCATGACCACAAGATCCCCAATTTCCTGATCAAAGATGATGCCTCGAACATCGTTAATGGAGAATATACCAGTCAGCCTGTCTTCCTTATTTACGACCGGGAAGTAGTGCTGATCGGTTGAAGAAAACATCTTTCTGAAAGCCGTCAGCGGCATATCTTCAGGGACCAATCTGACTTTTCTCACTTTCGGCATGAGTTCTTTCACCCGAATGGTGCCAAGCACATCGACAAAGAAGTCTCCGCGGTGGGCATTAGAGTCTAACCGGGTTGGTACCTGTTTGATATAAATTGTCCATTTTGGGGAAAGCAAGAAGGCCAGCGAGCAAACCAGCAAGCTGGGCAGCAGCAGGTGATATGAATTGGTCATCTCGCTAACAAAGATAATGGTCGAGATCGGGGCGTTGGAGACAGCTGCGAAGAATCCGGCCATGCCAACGACCACAAAGGCGCCGGGCTCGGTAACCACCCCTGGCATGATGGCATGAAAGATCCTGCCTACTGCTCCTCCAAGAGCTCCACCAATAACAACGGAGGGGCCAAATACGCCACCACTGCCTCCCGAGCCAATAGAAAAAGAAGTGGTCAAGATCTTTCCAAAGGCCAGACTGAGGAGGAAAAGTGTGGGAAGCTGATTGTCCAGGGCCATTTGGGCAAAGCCGTAGCCAAAGGCTAAGGTCTGAGGGAGAAAAAAACCAATGGCTCCGGTACACAGACCGCCAATGGCCGGCTTGATATGATTTGGGATCTTTATAGCATTGGCGATGCGTTGGACGCCATAAAAGGATTTGATGTATAGGATTCCACCTCCGACCAAGACGAACGCAAGCACAGTGTAAGGGCCCAGTTCCAGGGGGTTTTGAAAAACAAAATCCTTGGATTCAAACAGAGATCCCCACCCAAAGACCAGGCAGAATAGGCAGTAGGCAACGACCGAGGATATCCCAGCAGGGATGATAACCTCTGCCTCAAATTCAGGCTTGCGATAAAGAACCTCGGCCGCAAAGAGTGCACCGGCCAGTGGCGCTCGAAAGATACTACCCACGCCTGCTCCGATGCCTGCGGCCAACATGATCCGGCGCTCTCGATCAGACAGTTTCAGCTTTGTGCCGAGATATGAGCCAAAACCGGCTCCGATCTGTGCAATGGGCCCCTCACGACCTCCTGATCCCCCTGAGGTTATGGTGACTGCAGAGGCAATGGTTTTTATGAAAGGGATCCTTCCACGGATAAACCCGCCCTTATTATGGTAGGCATCAATGGCGGCATCCGTTCCATGGCCTTCTGCCTCGGGAGCGAAGGTATAGACGAGCCAGCCGCTTATAATGCCTCCCAGAGCAGGCAGAAAGAAGAGCATCCAACGGTTAAAAGGTGTGCCTGTTGGCGGAAAGAGGGGAGACTCTCCAGCAGGCGCAGGCGGACGGTAGCCTGCGATTTGATCCATGAAGATATGCAACCCCACTTGGCATAGATACTGAAAGGCTATAGAGCCCAGACCAGCAATGAACCCTATCAGGATATAATGGGATATCCATTTTCCAACCGTAGTAATGCGGTCACTTTTGATCTTCAGGATGGAATAGTTAGGCCACCTTTTCTTTTTCAAAGGGATTGCCTTTTGGTTTAATCTTTGGTACGGGACGGAAAAAATATCCGTTCAACTTTCTTTTCGGCGTAAATTTAGCGTAAATTTAATATGTATAATGATTATAGCACCTCAGGTCAAGAGAAAAGGCTCCGATGTGGGCCGGTTTGAGGAGGGAATAATGCCTTTGTCCGAACGAATCAAGCGTATCAAGCCATCGCCTACCTTGGCCATGAATGCCAAAGCCTTGTCAATGAGAGCAGCGGGCATTGATGTGATCAGCTTCGGGGTGGGTGAGCCCGATTTTGATACCCCCAAACATATTAGGGAAGAGGCCGTGCGGGCCATGGAGGAAGGGTTTACACGATATACGGCCGTGGGCGGTATCCCTGAGCTAAAAGACGCTATCATAGAGAAATTCCGTCGCGACAACAACCTTACTTACGAACGAGATGAGATCATGGTCTCCTGCGGAGGTAAACATGTTCTCTACAATCTGGCTCAGGCCCTGTTAAATCCAGGCGATGAGGTGATCATCCCGGCCCCATACTGGGTATCCTATCCACCGATTGTGATTCTGGCGGGTGCTGAGCCTGTGATTGTTCAAACCACAGAAGCAGAGGATTTTAAATTGTCCCCAGAGTCTCTGGAGGCGGCCATTACACCTCGAACCAAACTGTTGATTCTCAATAGCCCTTCCAACCCTACCGGTTCGGTCTATACCCAATCCGAGTTAGAGGCATTGGCCGAGGTCATTTTAAGGCATAATATTTGGGTCGTTTCAGATGAAATCTATGAAAAACTCATTTTTGACGACAGGCCCTTTTACAGCATTGCCCAGGTAGGTGAGGCAGTCAAATCTAAAGCCTTTATTGTTAACGGGCTATCCAAGAGCTATGCCATGACGGGCTGGCGTATCGGATATGTAGCTGGAGCACGTGAAATCATTGCCGGGATGACCAAGATCCAGAGCCAGAGCACCTCAAATCCCAATTCCATTGCCCAGAGGGCTGCGGTTTCGGCCTTGAATGGACCACAGAATTCCATCCAGGCCATGGTTCAGGCCTTTGATGAGCGGCGAAAATACTTAGTACAGCGATTAAATGCCATGCCAGGGGTGCATTGCAACGTGCCTGGAGGGGCCTTTTACGCATTTCCAAATTTCAGCTATTATTTCAAAGGCAAGAAAGAAGGTGCCCCTATAAAGGGTTCCGCCGAGCTTTGTGAGTACCTTTTGACGGAAGCACGCGTGGCCCTGGTACCTGGAATAGCCTTCGGGGATGAGAAATTTGTAAGATTTTCCTATGCAACAGGTCTTGAAGCCATCAAGGAGGGACTCAACAGGATAGAGGAGGCGCTCCATAAGCTGGTCTAGTCAATGGTCAATGGTCGGTCTCATTAGAATGACAGTGGCGACCACTTGCAGTGGCAAGCAATGACCAATGACCAATGACTGATCTCTTATACTAACGGCCCTTTCTCTTTGATGCCTTGAGCGGATTGATTTTGGTCTTTTCGACCTGGACTTCCTTCGCAATATGAGTGGCAAAGTTACAATGGCCGTTTTTCCACTTGACCGAAGGATCCGGACAGGCCGTGCAATACCACCCAGAATCAAACTCTGAAGCGCGGTTACATCCACGGCATTCCTCCACGATCTGGTGGCAAACCCCACCATTAAAAGAACAACCTTTCTTGGTCATAAAAATGCACTCCGTGCCTTCCTTGACACTTACACAAACCATCGGAATCACCCCCTTTCCATCTGGTGTCATTTGATAACCTCGCCGATCTGAAGCAAAAATCTCGGCGTTCCTATCAACCCATTTTGTGCTTGTCAAGAAGATTTTGGATGCTTTTAGCTTTTGATGTAAGGGGTCGTTTAATGGTCCACCAGCCACCAGATGGGTTCGCTAAAACGGGAGGTCCTCTTGTCTTTATGGGGCATTCATGATAATTATTAAAAATAGTGTCAATCAGTTACATCTAAACAGGTTACCCAACCGTATATCGAAGCATCTCTGCATTATTGCAAAAATATTATGCTTTCTTTAGTAACAAAAACATGGGGTAATGACATGGGGCATTTCATGTATCGTATAGGGAGGTGAACTATGCCGGTCTATTTATGGAAAGGAAAAGACAGGAAGGGGACGGTTCAGAAGGGTGAAATAGAGGCCCCTGATGAGAGTGCGGTGCGCATGCAGCTGCGTCGCATGCAGATAACACCTACCAAGATAAAGAAAAAGCCAAAAGATCTTTTTGAAAATGTCTCTTTTATGCAGCCCAAGGTGGAGCAGTCAGATGTTGTTATATTTGCCAGACAGTTTTCAACCATGATTGATGCTGGGCTTCCACTGATTCAGGGCCTTGAGATCCTATATTCTCAGCAAGAAAACAAGACCTTTAAGAGTATGTTAAAGGAGATCAAGGAGTCTGTGGAGGGAGGCTCTACGCTTGCAGATGCCTTAAAAAAATACCCCAAAGTCTTTGACGACCTCTTTGTTAACATGATTGCAGCAGGCGAAGTGGGCGGTATCTTAGATACAATTTTGAGCCGACTTTCCGCATACATGGAAAAGGCTATGAAACTCAAAAAACAGGTCAAGGGCGCCATGACCTATCCTATTATCGTCCTTATTATTGCCGTGCTGGTCGTTGGCGTTATCCTGGTCTTTGTGATCCCGGTTTTTGAGAAGATGTTTGCCGACTTTGGGGGGGTTCTTCCAGTCCCTACCCAGATTGTGGTCAACATGAGCAGATTTGTCAAAGGGAATATCCATTACATGATTGGCGCAGTCGTGGTTTTTGTTTTTGCATTCAAGCGCTTTTATGCCACTGAAAAGGGACGTGCCTTGGTGGACGACATAATGCTCAAGCTACCGGTCTTCGGCCCCCTCTTGCGCAAGGTCGCTGTGGCCAGGTTTACGCGCACCACGAGCACCATGATTAGCAGCGGAGTGTCTATCCTGGACGCACTGGATATTGTGGCAAAAACGGCAGGCAACAAGACCGTTGAGGCGGCTGTCTACCACGTCCGATCAGGTATCACCGAAGGGCGTACGATGGCAGACCCCCTGGGTGAAACCGGTGTCTTCCCTTCCATGGTGGTGCAGATGGTGGCAGTGGGAGAATCTACAGGGGCCTTGGATACCATGTTGGAAAAGATAGCTGATTTTTACGACGATGAGGTAGACGCCGCGGTTGAGAATCTGACCTCCATGATTGAGCCCTTTATGATGGTTTTTTTGGGTGTGACGATTGGCGGTCTGGTTGTTTCCATGTATTTACCAATCTTCAAGATGGCAGGTATGGTCGGAGGGTAGTACCGTGCTTGGTATAACGCCTAAGACTTTAATTCCTTGTGAATATATGCCGAAGAGACTGCAGTGGTTGATGTTCTTACGAGTGATTTTTACCACTGTGCTACTGGGCTCAACAATTATAGTCCAGTTTAAAGATAGTGAGTCCCTGATAGCCCTGCCTGTTTTGGTGCTCTATGGCTTGGTTGCAGCTGTTTACATCCTTACCTTTATATATATTATCGTTTTTAAAAGACTCGGGCCTAACCTCAGATTTGCGTATGTCCAAATCGGACTGGACACCCTGTTTGTCACTTTTCTAATTTACGTGACTGGCAGCATTGCCAGTGTCTTCTCATTCCTTTATTTGGTGGTTATTATTTACGCCAGTATTTTTCTTTACAAAAAGGGGAGCCTGATTATGGCGACCCTTTGCAGTATGCAGTACGGGATCATGATCGATCTAGAATACTATGGAGTTTTGAAACCATTCTATACGGTGGCCAGCCCGAGTCTGCAGGGATATGAGGAATCCTATGTACTTTACAAGATTATTATGACCATGCTGGCGTGCTTCCTGGTTGCCTTTTTAAGCAGTTCGCTTGCACAACAGACCCTCAAGACAGAGAAAGAGCTTAAGGCGAAACAAAAAGACCTGGAACAGTTGGAGGCTATTAATGCCAGCATTGTACACAGTATGGATAGCGGACTTCTTACACTGAACGCTGCCAATGTGATCACCACCTTTAATCGGGCAGCAGAGGTGATTACTGGGTTTAGTCGAGAAGAGGTGCTGGGAAATCGCTTGTCAAGTATATTCCCCGTAGTGGTTGAAGATTTGGCCTTATCAAACGTTCTCTCCAAAAAGAGACCATACCGTTATGACGTAGAGTTTAAGAAGAAGGACGGCACGGTCGGTTATTTGGGTTTTTCCATGTGTTCATTGAAAGAACCTGATGGAAAGCCTATAGGCAAGTTGCTAATTTTTCAAGACTTAACCGCGTTCAGAAACCTGGAAGAACATGTGAAGAGGGTGGATAAGCTGGCCGCCATCGGAGAGATGGCCGCTGGCATCGCCCATGAAATAAAAAATCCTCTGGCATCAATGAGCGGCTCGATCCAGCTTCTTAAGGAAGAGATCAATGTCACCCCGGTGGTCAGAAAACTCATGGATATCGTGTTACGGGAAGCCGACCGGCTCAACGCCCTGGCTAATGATTTCCTCCTGTTTGCACGTCCCAGTTCCGACAAGATAGAACCTGTGGAACTGAGTTCGGCCATTGGGGACACATTGGAACTTTTTCAAAAAAACGGTATTTGTCGAAACAGGATCAGCGTAGTCCAGGATCTTGCACCTGACGTGTGGACAGAGATGGCCCCTAAGCATACGCATCAGATCCTGTGGAACTTACTTTTGAATGCTGCTGAGGCGATTGATGGGACAGGGACAATAAAAGTCTCTTTGAAGACAGTAGAAGATATGGTCCGAGTGGCCGTGAAGGACAATGGCTGCGGCATGTCCCAAGAGGCCCTAAGCAAGATCTTTGATCCCTTTTTTACCACCAAGGTCCATGGAACTGGTTTGGGGCTTTCTATCGTCTACAGGCTTCTGGAATCTTACGACGGACGACTGGACGTTCAGAGTCGGCAGGGCCAAGGGAGCACCTTCACGCTGTACCTCAAGAGAATAGACCCACCAAGCCTTTTATCTTGACACCTCCAGACAAATACGTTAGCTCAATTGCACATCATGAACCGAATAGGGATTTCCCCGTATAACGAATAACAATCTGCGACAAGGTCTGACTGTACTATGGACGAATCGAGTGAGGTAATCCGCCAGCGACGTGAGAAGGCAAAGGCATTTGCTGATCAGAATATAGAGCTTTATCCCAACGACTTCAAGGTGTCACACACGGTTGATGCCGTAAAAAAGTACATCCAACAGCGGGCAGGGGTCGTGGAAGATACGGCTGTATTTGCCATGGCAGGTCGCATAATGGGGCTCAGGTCTTTTGGAAAGGCGGCCTTCCTTCATTTTAGAGATTATACCGGACAATTTCAGGCCTACGTAAAACGAGATGAGATTGGCACGGAAGCATATACCTCGTTCAAACAGTTTGATGTTGGTGACTTTATTGGGATTAAGGGGAATGTCTTTCAAACCAAGACGGGTGAGTGGACCCTCTTGGCCAAGGAGGTTCGACTCCTTTGCAAGGCGATCAGGCCTCTTCCCGAGAAGTTCCACGGATTGAGGGATCCGGAAAAGCGCTACCGTCAAAGGTACCTTGATCTCATCATGAATCCAAATGTTCGGGATATTTTTTTCAAGAGGTCCCATATCATTCAAGCGTTCCGGAATTTTTTTTTGGAGAGAGGTTTTTTAGAAGTAGAGACGCCCATGATGCAACCCATACCCGGGGGGGCTGAGGCCACCCCTTTTAAGACCTTTCACAATGCCCTCGGGATGGAGCTTTTTTTACGGGTCGCGCCAGAGCTTTACCTGAAGCGGCTGGTGATAGGGGGGATTGAGCGGGTTTTTGAAATTAATCGAAATTTCAGAAATGAGGGCGTTTCAAGTCAGCACAATCCCGAGTTTACCATGTTGGAGTTCTATCAAGCCTATGCCACGCACGAAGATCTGATGTCCTTGACCGAGGAGATGTTTGAATCCGTGACGCAGCACGTTTTGGGAAGGACACGGTTCACGTATCAGGGGCACACGATTGATATGAAGGGGCCATGGCGTCGGTTACCGCTGAAAGAGGCTTTGAGCGAACTGGGCGGCGTTGAACCTTCTATGTTGAATGATCGGCAACGCTTGCTCGATTTTGCCGAATCAGAAGGGATTGAGATTAGAAAATCAGGGCGAGTTGGCAAGATCCTGACAAAGCTATTTGATGTCTTGGTAGAACCAAAGCTCATTGAACCAACATTTGTTGTAGGCTATCCCGTGGAGATCTCGCCACTTGCCAGGAGGAGCAGTTCAGACCCTGAGCTGACGGAACGGTTTGAGCTCTTTATCGGAGGGCGGGAGATTGCCAACGGGTTTTCAGAATTGAACGACCCTGTTGACCAAAAAAGGCGCTTCTTGGATCAGGTTGCAGACCGAGAGGCCGGCGACGAAGAAGCTCACTATATGGATGAAGATTACGTGGTGGCGATGGAATATGGCATGCCTCCGACAGCAGGCGAGGGCATTGGGATTGACCGATTTGTCATGCTGCTGACCGATGCGGCTTCTATCCGTGAAGTGATCCTTTTCCCGCAGTTGAAAAGGATTAGTTATTAACGAAAAAGAAAGTGAACTAAAGTGAACTAAAATACCTAAAGTGCCTAAAGTTGAGGATTTGAAAAAGACTTTTTGTAAGAACGAGCTTTATTTTTATTCTTTTAACTTTAGGCACTTTAGCTCACTTTAGGCACTTTAGCTCACTTCTCCTAACGGGACACCAATTATGTCATTTGAGCGCTTCATAAGTTTTCGATATCTTCGAGCCAAACGAAAGCAAGCCTTTATTTCGATTATCACATTCATTTCAATCGCAGGGGTTATGCTTGGTGTTATGGCTATGATGGTCGTACTGGCGGTAATGACCGGATTCGGGACAGACATCAAATCCAAGATATTAGGAACAAATGCCCATATCAGGGTCATGAGCCGGAGCGGCGAGCTGGGCCAATATGAGGAGGTTATGAAAAAGATTGAGGCCGTGGAGGGTGTAACGGCGACAGCGCCTTTTATTCACAGCCAAATCATGCTCCGTTGTGGTTCTCAAGTTTCCGGGGCTATCTTGAGGGGGATCGATCCTTTGCGGGCTGGTCGGGTAGTGGACCTGGAAAAGAGTGTGAAGGGCACTGATTTGCGAGCTTTGGGAGGGGCAACAAGCTTTCATACCCACAAAAAAGAGCGGCCAGGTGCGCCACCCGGTATCATTCTGGGAAAGGAGCTTTCCCGACTATTGATGGCGTATCCAGGAGATGAAGTCTATGTGGTATCGCCCTTTGGAGGTAGCCTAACACCCTTTGGAGGTCGCATACCTTATATGAAGAAGTTCAAGGTCGTAGGTCTTTTTGATTCAGGCATGTACGACTATGACACATCATTTTCCTATGTTTCTATTGAATCGGCTCAGGGGCTTCTCAAGCTCGGGAAATCGGTTCATGGCATAGAGGTTAAGGTGGATGACATCTACAGTGTTGATAAGATCTCTAAGTCTATTCTAGAGCGTCTGGGTCATGCTTATTGGACACAGGACTGGATGCAAATGAACAAGAATTTTTTTTCAGCCTTGAAACTGGAAAAGGCTGTCATGTTTATCATCTTGGTCTTGATTATTTTAGTGGCTGCCTTCAATATTATCAGTACTTTGATTATGATGGTGATGGAGAAAAACAAAGACATTGCCATCCTCAAATCTATGGGTGCCAGTAGTAAAAGCATCATGAAGATCTTTATGTTAAACGGTCTTATCATAGGCGTTGTTGGTACCACTCTCGGAATAATAGGTGGAAGCGTGGTTTGCTTTCTGTTGAAGCGATACGAATTTGTAAAACTTCCGAGCGATGTTTACTACATTTCTACGCTTCCGGTTAAGGTACAGATGGGAGATGTGGCCCTGATAGCCCTGTGTGCCTTAGCCATCAGCTTTTTGGCTACCATTTATCCTTCCTATCAGGCATCCAGATTGGACCCTGCGGCAGCCATCAGGTATGAATAACCAGCACCCGTTGATAAGTGTCATAGACGTGCACAAATCCTTTGTTACCAATGGGCATCGAGTGGATGTGTTGCGAGGTGTAAAGCTGGATATTTATGAAAGAGAGATGGTTGCCATTGTGGGGACTTCTGGTGTGGGTAAGTCAACCCTTCTCCATGTGATGGGTACGTTAGAACGACCAGACCATGGAGAAGTCCTTTATCATGGGAAAAGTGTTTTCGCTTACGATGAGCAAAGAATTGCCTCTTTTCGCAATCAGACGATCGGCTTTGTATTTCAGTTTCACCATCTACTGCCAGAGTTTAATGCCCTGGAAAACACCATGATGCCTGCCCTGATACACGGTATGAATACCGAAGAGGCTTTGGAGCGGGCTGAAGCTATTTTGACCCGGGTGGGCCTGAAAGACCGCTTCAGGCACTATGTTGGTGAATTATCAGGGGGAGAGCAGCAAAGAGTGGCTGTGGCCAGATCTTTGGTACTGAAGCCATCGATCCTATTAGCAGATGAACCCACGGGTAATCTGGATACCAAAACCGGTGAGTCCATCCATGATCTTTTGATTTCATTGAACCGCGATGATGGCATTACAGCTGTGGTCGTCACTCACAACATGAAGTTAGCAGAGAAGTTATCCCGCAGAGTGACGCTGATAGACGGCAAAGCAATGCCAATGGATTGAGGTGACTATGTTGAGGAAGTTATTGTTGGTCGTGTTGATACTCCTGCTGTGTGGCGCCAGTGCAATAGCTCAGGAGGAGATCCGTGTCGTTATTCTTCCGTTTGAAGTGCATGCACCAGAAGAACTTGATTATTTAAGGAAGCAGATTCCGAGTCTTATTGAAAAACAACTCAAAGATGAAGGTGTTGTGATTATGGAGCCCGGTGAACTCCTTGAGGGTGTGCCTGGCATAGAAGCGGGACGTGGCTTAGAGCGTTTGCGGAGATTAGGGCTCCACGTGGGGGCTGATTTTGTGATATGGGGAAGTTTTACCAAGATTGGCAAACGCTTTAGCTTGGACGCAAAGGTTGCGGAGTCGTACGGCGATGCCTATCCAGAGCCAGTTTATGCGGAAGGGGAAGGCCTTGAGACCCTGCTCGATTCTGTTCAAAAGTTGGCCCGGGATCTTGGGATGAAGATATTCAAACAGGAAGAGGTGGCCGACGTCGTCATCACAGGGAATAAACGGATAGAGTCTGAGGCGATCAAAAGAATCTTAAAGACCAAAAAAAGAGATATCTATCTGGCAAAGCATCTTCAGGATGATCTAAAAGCAATTTACAAAATGGGATATTTTGGTGACGTTCGCGTGGAGGCCTCCAGCACCCCACAAGGCAAAGTTGTGACTTTTCGAGTTGTTGAAAATGAAACAATTCGTGACACGAGAATCAGGGGTAACAAGGTGTTCGATGATGAAAAAATCAAAGAGGTCATCAGTGTCAAGCCGGGCTCCATCTTGAATACAAATAAGCTTCAAGGCGACCTGTCACAGATTGAAAATCTTTACAAAGAAAAGGGCTATCATCATGTCAAAGTGACCTATGAGAAAAAACCTGTGTCAGAGAACCGTGCTGACATTCATTTTATCATCGAAGAAGGTGAAAAAGTGTCCATCAAGGCCATTTCTTTTGAGGGGAACAAGGCCTATGACAGTGACACACTGAAGGACTTGATGAAGACTACGGAAAAGGGATTTTTTTCATGGTTTACCTCGTCTGGGGATTTGGATCATGAAGTCTTGGATCAGGATGTGTCTAAAATAGCTGCATACTACCACAATCATGGCTACATTCAGGCAAAGGTGTCTGAGCCAAAGCTGACCTATGAAGGAAAGTGGATTTATATCAACATCAAGATAGATGAAGGGCCCCAGTTCAAGGTTGGCAAGGTAGACATTGAGGGGGATTTGATTCGGCCAAAAAGCGAACTGCTGGAGAAGATAAAGATTACCAAGGAAAAGGTTTACAATCGTGAACTTATACGAGAAGATATTTTGACTTTGCAAGACATATACTCAGATGCAGGTTATGCCTATGCAGATATTTCGCCACGTATTGACCAGGACTCCAAGAAACTTACGGCCAACGTTACATATTTGATCAATAAGGGACCACTGGTCTATTTCGAAAAGATCATTATAACGGGCAATACCAAAACCCGTGATAAGGTCATTCGCAGAGAATTGAAAGTGTATGAGCATGAACTGTTCAGCGGCAAGCGCTTAAAGCGTGGAACACGAAATCTTTACCGGCTTGATTTTTTTGAAGATATCAAGGTAAATACCTCCGAGGGAAGCGCTGATGATAAGATGATTCTCAAGATAGATGTGACTGAAAAACCAACAGGGGCATTTAGCTTTGGTGCTGGATACAGCTCTGTGGACCGCCTATTTGCTGTTTTCTCGGTTGCACAGAAAAACCTGTTTGGACGTGCCCAGGTCCTGAAGTTGAAGGCCCAACTGGGCAGAAGAACCACCAGCTATACACTGAGCTTTACTGAACCTTGGCTTTTTGATATTCCCCTGTCAGCGGGTTTTGATCTTTACAACATGACTTCGGACTATGATACCTATGACAAGAATAGCCTGGGGGGTACCCTTCGGTTTAGCTATCCAGTTTTTGATTACACCCGGGCATATCTTTCCTATAATTATGATCAGTCAGAGATCAAGAATCTTACTGACGACGCTTCTTCCTCGATCAGGGAGCTGGAAGGAACAAATGTTGCCCACACGTTGACCAGCGTTTTGCGCCGCGATTCAAGGGACCGCATTTTTAATCCTACTGAAGGCTCGGATAACAGCATCATGGTCAAGCATTCCGGAACACCTATGGGTGGAGATATTGGTTTTACCAAGTATGTTGCGGACTCTGGATGGTATTTCCCCCTTTTCTGGGATACAGTTGGGCTACTGCATGGCCGCACCGGTTTTATACACGGGGACCCCATCGGCAAGGTGCCTGTGTGGGAGCGTTTTTACTTGGGCGGCATGGATACGGTTCGGGGTTATGGCTGGCGGGACATCAGCCCTACGGATCCTGTAACTGGCGATAAGATAGGTGGCAACAAGATGGTCCAATTCAACGCAGAGTTTCTGTTTCCGATTATAAAAAAAGCGGGTCTAATGGGGGTCCTGTTCTACGATATGGGCAGCGCCTATAACAATGGAGAAAATATAAGTCTCTCAATGTCGAAGCTACGGGAGAGCACTGGCTTCGGTTTCAGATGGTATTCCCCCATTGGGCCGATTCGTCTGGAATACGGCTATATCCTCGATTCTGAACGGAGAGGTGACGGTGGTTGGGAGTTTACCATGGGGATGGCATTTTAGGTCACTGGTCATTAGTCATTGGTCATAAGTGTGTGTAACCGATGCCAGATGGCAGATACCCTATACTGGGCAGTGGCAAGCCTAAAGGATCTTGCATCAGGCATCAGGGATAGGGAATCAGGCAACTACCAATGGCCAATGACCAATGACCAATGACCAATGACCAATGACTAATGACCAATGACCAATGACCCAAAAAAGGAGGTTCTTTATGAATATGCGTACTATATTTTTAACCTTAACCCTTTGTTTGTTTAGCCATAGCGGAATCGTTTTTGGAGCGGAGGTGGCAAAGATAGGTGTTGTCGACTTCCAGAGGATTATTGATAAATCTAATGCTGGTAAGCGGTCATCGGTTGAGATCAAGAGTCAAGGAAAGAAGATGGAGCAGATTCTCAAGGAAAAGGGGGCCGAGATTGAAGAGTTAAAGAAGACTCTTGATCAGAAGGCATTGGTCATGAGTGAAGATGTACGCGAGGCAAAGGAAAAGGATCTACGTATCAAGATTAATGACTTAAAATCTCTCCAGAGACGGTATCAGGATGTCCTGAGTGAGCTCAACGTCAATCTCTCTAAACAGATCATGAAAGATGTCTTTGAGATCGTTGAAAGAATAGGGAAGCGAGAGGGCTACTTGTTGATTATTGATCGCCGTATAGGGGGCGTGATTTATGCGCCCAACGCCATTGACATTACCGATAAAGTCATACAAGAATACAACGCATTGGATGCAAAACGTAGCAAGAAAGAAGACGCTTCTGCGGGATTAAAGAAAAAGCAATAGGTTCGTGAATCGTGTAAGAAGTGAGCTAAAGTGTCTAAAGTGCCTAAAGTGAGCTAAAGTTGAGGACTTGAAGAAACTTTTTATAAAGATTGGTTTATTCCTTTAACTTTAGGCACTTTAGTTCACTTTAGGCACTTTCATCTATGAATAAGAAATAACGGATAATAAGAAATGGAACTCCCTATACACAAGATTGCCGAACTGGTCAAGGGTGAAGTCGTGGGCGATGGTGATGTCGTCGTCAGAGGCGTTGCTCCGTTTGATGAGGCCGGCCCTGCCGATATAACCTTTGCCACATCTGCCAGCTACAAGAAACGCATTGATGAGACCCGGGCTGCTGCTGTGATCGTTTCTTCTGATATTTCCGAGTCTAAGAAGATCCTTGTGCGCGTTGGAAATCCCTATTTGGCCTTGGCCAAGGTGTCTACGTTGTTCCATCCGGTTTGTCGCCCGGTGGTGGGCATCAGCCAGGATGCCTATGTGGGGAAGAATTTCAAATGTGGCGCTGATATTTCTGCGTATCCGGGTGTGTTCATCGGAGACGATGTGACTTTGGGTGACCGCGTTACCTTGCATCCAGGTGTGTTCATCGGCAATCGCGTGGTGGTGGGGGATGATGTGGTTGTGTATCCCAATGTATGTATTTTGGAGCGCTGTCAGATCGGCAGCAGAGTGACCATCCACGCAGGCTCTGTGATCGGGACCGACGGTTTCGGATTTGCATCCGATGGGGACCGCTATCATAAGATTCCCCAGACCGGTGTCGTTCGCATTGATGATGATGTAGAGATCGGCGCTTGCAATACAATCGACAGAGCAACCTTTGGGAGCACTTGGATCAAACGGGGCGTCAAGACAGATAATTTAGTCCATATTGCCCATAATGTGGTGGTGGGTGAAGACACGGTACTGGTTGCACAGGTAGGGATTTCTGGAAGCGTCACTATCGGAGACCATGCGATCTTGGCCGGTCAGGCAGGAGTAGCACAACATGTCGCCATTGGTAACCGCGTGACCATTGGGCCTCAATCAGGGGTTGCCAAATCCATACCCGACGGGCAAGTTGTATCCGGTACTCCGGAAATGCCTCACCGACTTTGGTTGAAGGTTTCTAACATCATTCCCAAGCTTCCAGAGATGAAAAAAAGAATCAGGGAGTTGGAGAAGCGTATCGAGAGACTGGAAAGGTCATAGAAAGTGCCTAAAATGAACTAAAGTGCCTAAAGTGAGCTAAAGTTTAATGTATCCCGTATTCCGGAAAACTCTATTCTGGTCTTGTAAGTTATTGAAATCATTATGTGCTATTTGCTGAAATTTATGGGCTACAACTTTTAGTAAAGTGGAAACATATTGCTATTTCAAT